>CAJUJN010000019.1 GCA_910586775.1 uncultured Acetatifactor sp.
ATACACTATAAATACAAAAACTGCTACTTTTTTAGACATTTTCAGAAAAATAAGTGAACTTGCCGCCGCGTAAGCGGCTTGGTACAATATAATTAATTACAGATAATAAATCTTACTTAATTTTTCCTGAAACCTAAAACATACCAAGGAGACCCCCCATGCCAATACATAACGCCAACCTGCTCGTCAGAGAAGCCCGATTAAAATCCGGGCTCACTCAGGAACAACTGTCCGAAGGCATCTGTACCCCGCAGGCACTTTCACGCATTGAGAATGGTACGGAAAACGTCAGCCATGTCACCTTTCAGGCATTGATGGCTCGTGCTGGGGCACAGTACGGGCGTTTTCCTGTCTTCAACAGCCGAGACGGATTCGAATGCTTCTATGGACTGAAACGTGCCCGTCTCTATCTGGATGCCTGGCAGCTGCAGGCCGCCTACACTGAACTTGACAAGCTGGAAGAAAAAAACTGGGCTGATAACAAACTGTATTACCAGGAATGGCTGCTGCTCCACTGCAGGCTTCAGTTTCTCTCCGGCTGTTGCTCCCATCAACAAAATTACGAAACCCTTCTGGATGCACTGCACATAACCAGACCGAATATTGACCTGTCAGATTTTCGTGAATGCCTTCTGTCCCAAAATGAAATTCAGTTGCTGACATGCATCGCCCAGGAAGCATTATACATCAATATGCCGTCACTTTGCCGCAATATCTGCGAACAACTGGATAGCTGCCTGATAAGCACCACATTTGCTCTTATCGAAAAAGGGCGAATGCAGGCAGATACTGCCATTGTTTATGCAAAATATCTGATGAGAACAGAAAATTATAACGCCGCACTGAAAGTGGCTGATTCTCACCGCAAGGAGGCTGTCATATATACTTATGACTCACCTTTGATTGAACTAACCTTTATTACAGGATTATGCTGCCATTTTTTAAAATACCACAGCTTGGCAGACATCCATATAAAAGCTGCCTTTTATTCCGCACAGGCAATTGAAAGCTGCTATGCCACTCTATGCCGGGATTACCTCAAAACAGCCACCGATTATCGGATTAGCGGCAGTATGACGAATCTGGCAACTGCTCCGCTGACGGATTATCCTGCCAAAGTTTTTCAGGCTTCCGTCCAAGTAACCGACGGACTCTACGAGACAAATATGAATCATCCCTACACCCTGGGCAAGCTAATACAAGATCTTCGATTTGAACAGAAAGTCAGCCAACAGGTTCTCTGCCATGGACTATGCAGTAAATCTAAGCTTTCCAAGATAGAAAATGATACATTACAGCCTAATGTTGCTCTCACAACTGCGTTGTTGCAACGATTAGGCATATCTGGTAAAATTTTTCCTTTTTGGGGAAGTCAAAAGGATGCTGAATTTTATGATTTGTATTTTAAAGCAACACATCACGTAAATGTGCCAAAAGATAACATAATAGCTTACATGAATAAAATGGAACAGCTACTTGATAAAGATGATATTCTGTATCGCCAAGAGTATCTTTCTACTAAAGCTTTTCAATCAGATTCAGCCGATGAAAGAATCCGCTGCCTGACTGAAGCTCTACTTCTTACGCTACCAGAATTCGACATACACAAAATCTGCAGTTACCGACTGACTTGCGAGGAATTATCCATCCTCAATAACCTTGCGCATGAATACAGGCGCACAAAAAAAGCCCATCTTAGTGTTTTGTATTTCCTACAGATATTGGCGTATGTCCATAAAGCAAAACCAGATATCTTATTGCAAACTAAATTTTTACCCATTACCGGTTATATGTATTGTCATAGCCTGTATATGTTGAAATTTTATCAGGAAACCGTTGCGCTCCCTGATTCTTTTGATATGTCCATCATGAATTTTTTCATTACTGGCTATAATACCTTTCTGTTCTTTTATTCCCAGGCGCTGGGAGAATGTTCCCGCTTTGAAAAAGCCCATATAGCAGCAGTGCAATCATATGCTATCAGTATATTGATGGAACGCGATAAAAATGCATCTCTATTAAAACAATATCTTCATGAAGATTTTGGGCTTAAACTCAACTATTGATTTCCTTGATATCTTCGTCCATCAAATCCCCACAGGGCATAATCCCTTCATCCTCGCCCTCATTGCCATTTCCAGGGTACTCATTCCCAACCGTCCCCTCTGCCGGCAGACTTCCCTCCGCAGCCCCTGTGTAAGGCAGCGCTGCCGGCACCAGGAGCAGACCTGCCACCAGCGCCTCTGTCAGAATCTTTTTCATTCTGTTTCTAAACTTCATTCCCATTATATATGTCTCCTTTGTAATAAACTTCATGCAGGACACATCTCTGCACCATTGCGTCCTGTGATTGTGATTATATCACCGAAACCTCCTGAATAGAACAGGATAACCGGAAATATTTATGTTTCCATTCAGATTGAATTTTTGTTTAAACCGTAACCTCTGCACTGTGACAGCATATAATAAAAGAGAATCCCCACTGCCGGAGGCCGCCATGGCTATCACATCCCTGGACATTTTGAATCTGTCACATTCCCTGAAGGACATCTGCGAGGTCAACTGCAATACCCCGGAATGCCTTTCCCAGACGTTAAAAATCCTGCTGCAGTATAACCTGATTCAGGCAAACCTGCAGTTCGGAAAACAATTCGGGTCCATCTGCCCGCTGCCTGCCGGCCAGGGCATATGCGGCAGTTCCGCACCAACTCCCCCTGCTGTGGATTCCGTTACCGCTCCCAGGCCGCCTGTCCGGCTGGATATTGGTGACCCGTTCCTGGCTGATTATGAGAAATAGGAGCCGTGTATTGGCAGAAAGCAATACTGTAGTCCTCAGAGACGCCGTATTCCTCCCAAACCAGGCATCTGCCCTCCGGCAGGAATGACATTTCCGCTACAGCTTCCACCGCCGGACTGACCTCCGGGAGCAGATCCACCCCCAGCGCTGCCCCAATTCCCTTCCCTGTCAATTTGCCATAGGCTTCTTTCCTGGTCCACAGCCTATAAAACTGCTTTTCCTGCTCCGCTCCTGCCTGCTCCAGGACTGCAGCCTCCCGTCTCGAATAAAAGCGCCGCGCCAGCTTCCCCACATCCCTTCCGCAGTGCTGCTGAATATCCGCTCCGATTTCCTCCATGGACAGACCGCAGAGTACATAACTGCCGGAATGGGACAGGCTGAAATAAAAGGGCAGATTCGCAAAATAGGGTTTGCCCTGCTCCCCGTATCTGTAAGCAATTTCTCTATTCGGAATCTCTTTGCCGCAGTCAAGGAGTTCCGTGACAGAATAAGGCCTTTGCCTGCCGCAAAACCCGCCTGCATTGCCTTCCCCAAAACCGCCCGGATCTCCCCCTCCCCCGTCCCGAAGCGCCTCCGCCACTGCATACCGCAGCATAAGCCCTGCCCCCAGACAGGCTGCCCGCCCGGCAGGTGTCTTCATGCGCCCTGCCTTCTCCCTGCGGGCTTCATCCACACGCAGAAAAGCCCTCTCCATGAGGGCTTCTCCTTTTTCCGTATCCATGAATTCTTCTATGGACAGAAGATATTTTGCAATGTATGCCATCTATTCCGTCACCTGCAGGTGCAGCTCTTCCAGCTGCTTCTCCTCCACTTTGCCCGGCGCATCGGACATCAGGCAGGAAGCATCCTTAATCTTCGGAAAGGCGATAACGTCGCGGATATTATCCGTCTGTGCCAGCAGCATCACAAAACGCTCCAGCCCGATGGCCAGCCCTGCATGAGGCGGAACACCGTATTGAAAGGCATCCAGAAGGAATCCGAACTGCTCATGAGCCTTCTCCTTCGTAAATCCAAGGGCTTCAAACATCCTCTCCTGGATATCGCTCTGGAAAATTCTGACACTGCCGCCTCCCAGCTCCATACCGTTGACTACAATATCGTAGGCTTTTGCCCGCACCTTACCCGGGTCGGTCTCCAGAATCTCCAAATCCTCCTCCATGGGCATGGTAAAGGGATGATGCATCGCCATATACCGTTCTTCCTCGTCGCTCCACTCGAACTGCGGGAACTCCGTCACCCACAGGAAATTGTACTGGTTGTCATCCACAAGCCCAAGCTGTTTTGCCAGCTCCACCCGCAGCGCCCCCAGCACGGACCACACCAGTTTCAACTTATCCGCCGCGAAGAGAAGCAGGTCCCCCGGCTCTCCGCCCATGACCGTCACCAGCGCTTTCAGTTCTTCCTCCGTCATAAACTTTGCAAAGGAAGACTTGTAGCTTCCGTCCGGCAGCACCGCCAGATAAGCCAGGCCTTTCACGCCGTAACCTTTTGCAAATTCCACCAGCGCGTCAATCTTCTTCCTGGGCATCTCCGCCTGTCCCTTCACATTGATGCCCCGCACACTGCCGCCGGCTTCCAGCGCACCGGTAAACACGCCGAAGCCGCAGCCCTTCACCGTCTCGGACACATCCGTAAGCTCCATGCCGAAGCGGGTATCCGGCTTATCGGAGCCGAAGCGGTTCATGGCTTCGTCCCAGGTCATCCTCTTCAAGGGAAGGGACACCTCCAGCCCCACTGTCTCCTTACAGACTTTTGCCACCATCCGCTCGGTGACGTCAAGCACGTCTTCCATGTCCACAAAGGACATCTCCAGGTCAATCTGGGTAAATTCCGGCTGCCTGTCCGCCCTCAGGTCCTCGTCCCGGAAGCACTTGGCAATCTGGAAGTACCTGTCATATCCCGAACACATCAGCAGCTGCTTGAAAATCTGAGGCGACTGGGGCAGCGCATAAAAGCATCCCTGGTGAATACGGCTGGGCACCAGGTAATCTCTGGCCCCCTCCGGGGTGGATTTATTCAAAATCGGCGTCTCCACCTCCAGGAATCCCTCTTCCTTCAAAAATGTGTGTACCGCCGCCGTCATCCGGCTTCGCAGCATCAGATTTCTCTGCAGATCAGGCCTTCTCAGGTCAAGATAACGATATTTCAACCTTAACTCTTCCTTTGTACGTGAATTTTCCTCAATGGGGAAAGGCGGCGTCTCAGCCTCGGATAAAATCCGCACTTCTTCCGCCCGGACTTCAATCTCGCCGGTGGACAGATTCTCGTTTACCGCTCCGGCACGCTTCTCCACTCTGCCCGTCACTGCCGCTACGAACTCACTGCGCAGCTTCTCCGCTTTCGCAAAGTTCTCTGCGCCACAGTCAGCCTCCTCGAAAATGATCTGCAGGATGCCTGCTCTGTCCCTTAAATCCACAAAGATAATGCCGCCCTTGTTGCGCTGCTTCTGCACCCAGCCCATGACGGTGACTTTCTCTCCTATGTTTGCCGCGGAAAGCTCTCCGCAGCGATGTGTCCTTTTCAATCCTTTCATTGTCTCTGCCATTTTATTTCCTCGATTTCTGCCCCATATAATCAGGCCTCTTTATTTTTCCTTTTATCTATGATTCCAGTGCAAAATACTCTTTACACCTCAAGCAACACTATATATTGAAGTTCATCGCAGAAGCATTATACTATATATGGAGTACTTCCCGGTAGAATTCCACAAATTCCTCGTAACCTTCCGCCTCCAGCTGCTCTTTCTGGAACTTCTTGTTTTTATTCATACGGGCAACCAATACCTGATTGCCTTCTTCCCGGGCGCTCTGCGCTTTGGCAATCACATCATGGAGAGCCTTTCCGGTCACGCCCTTCTCCACCAGATAAGCTGTCTTCTTCGGGGCACCCGGTACTTTGAAGCCGCTCTCTGTCAATAGCAGGATAATCCTCTCGAACCCGATGGAAAAACCGCAGGCCGGTACGTCCCTGCCGGTGAATTTCCCCACCATCTTATCATACCTGCCGCCACCGCCGCAGCGGACACCCAGGCCGGGAATGGCAATCTCAAAAATGGTTCCCGTATAATAGGACATTCCCCGCACCAGCGTAGGGTCAAATACAATCCTGAAATCCGCCGTTTTCGCCGCGTTGACGCTGTCGATAATCTCCTGCAGCCCCTCCGTCACCGAAGACACCGAATTTTCTCCCAGCTTCTCCGCCACATAGTCCAGACCGTTTTCAGCTTTCTCCAGCCCCTTATACAGCTCCAGATACCTGTCCACCACCTCCCCGGCAAAACCATTCTCCAGAAGTTCAGCCCTCACGCCGTCCATGCCTATCTTGTCCATCTTGTCCAGAGTAATGAATATACTGTCACAATACTCCTCCGCAAAACCGCTGCCCATTGCCATGGCCTTCAAAAGCTGCCTGTCATTAATCAGTATTTCAAATTCCTTGAAACCAAGCCTTCCCAGAGTAGTGGTGGTTGCCAGGATCAGCTCAATCTCCGCCAGGTTGGATGCCTCCCCGAAAATGTCAATGTCGCACTGGGTAAACTGGCGGTAGCGCCCTCTCTGAGGCCTATCCGCCCGCCATACATTGCCCATCTGAAGCGCCTTGAACGGAGACGGCAGCTGCGCCGCATTGTTGGAATAATACCGCACCAGAGGTACAGTCAGGTCATAGCGAAGCCCTCCGTCCACCACTTCTTCCTCCGCAGCGGCTTCCGCGATCTTCAGCTTCTCGCCGCGCTTTAATATCTTGAAGATCAGCTTCTCATTATCACCCCCCTGCCTGTTGGTCAGATTCGCGATATTCTCCACACAGGGAGTCTCTATCGAAGTAAAACCATATTTTCCATAGGTATCCTTGATTACGCCGATTACGTAATCACGAATCTGCATTTCCTCCGGCAGTATATCTCTCATGCCCGTCACAGGCTTCTTACTAAGCGCCATAATTTCCTCTCTTTCTCTCAAAAGCCTGTCGAAATCTCTAAGCCACGTTTCATGAGACTTCTGAGTTTCTCCGCATTCTTTCCGCTTTATTCTTATATATGATATATTTTTTCTGTATTACTGTCAATAATCAGATTGTATCTTTTCAGTATAATTTCCGGCAGTTATTTGCGGACACCTCTGTATTCAATATTCACTTTTCAGGGTTCCAAAGTACGCAAAAGAAGCTCCCGCATGTCATCCAGCGCCTGCTTTGCTTCCCTTACCTTCGTCTCCGAGGTGCGGAAAATCTCATACTCTCCCAGTCCCGGCAGTCCCATGGACACCTCCTGTTTCCGGTAAACCATCCGGCTGTCCAGCACCACTTTTCCAGACATGTGATAGCTTGCGGCTCCGGTTACGGGAATCAGCTGTCGGATTACTCCGGCATCCACACCGCCGCCTGCCATGATATCCACTTTCCCGCCGCTTTCTTTCACCAGGCCGGCAATCAGTTCCCGCCCTTCCCAACTGCTCTCCCGCTGCCCGGAGGTCAGAATCGTCCGGATTCCGATCGCCTTTGCCTGCTCCAGCGCCTCATAAGGCTCACGGCACATGTCAAAAGCGCGGTGAAGCGTCACATCCATGGAGCCGGCCAGTTCCTTCAGCCGCTTCATCCTCTCCACGTCCAGGGAGCCGTCCGGAAGCAGGCAGCCCACCACTACGCCGTTTGCCCCCAGTTTCCGGAAACGCTCCACACTGCGGGATATAATATCAAACTCATAGTCCGTGTACAGAAAATCGCCGTACCTGGGACGAATCAGCACATTGATTTTCACATCCGTCAGCTTCCTTATTTTCTCAAACAGCACTTCCTCCGGCGTGGTGCCTCCGATAACCAGGTTTCCGCATAATTCCAGACGGTCTGCCCCGCCCTTTGCCGCCGCTTCCGCTGACTCTGCGGAATCCACACACACTTCCAAAATGTATTTTTTCATCCGAATACCCTTCCTTTCCACTTTACTTTGATTGTAACATATCCGGCTTTGTTAAAAAAGTACTTTTTCACCAAATCACTTTAGGAATCGCCGGAAGATAACTGCTGCAATTGCTTCAGGCAAAAGCCCGGAAATACCATAACAATTGCCATAAACCTGCAGCAGTTATTTGCAGATACTTCCTTACAGCTGACAATGCTTCCAAAACAATGTTTTCCTCAAATATTTTTTGACAGAACCGGGGAAAAATGGTAAAGTAGAATGGTAAGGCAGAAAAAGTGATTACTACATTGAAAGGAGCGGGCCTGGGCAATGGACTATAACCGGAACGGACAGAACAATCAGAATAACAGGAACAATGACCAGTGGGACAGATGGAACAGCAACGCTTCCAACAGCAGCTATTACAATCAGCCCACCCACAGGCCTTATGGGCAGGCATTTTCCGTCGCGTCAGCCGTATGCGGCCTGCTGGCTGTAACTACCTGCTGTACCGTTATCTTATCCCTGCCGCTGGGCGCCCTGGGCATCCTTTTTGCTGTACTGGCCCACCGTAAAGGACGCAGAATGAGTACTGCCTGTGTCACGGGACTGACCCTTTCCATTATCGGGTTCGCCAGCGCATTCCTTCTGATGATTTATTCCTTTGTCATGCTGCCCGTTTTAATGAAAAATGACTCTTTCCGGATGCAGCTTGATACGATGACACAGCAGATATACGGAATTCCTTTCTCGGAAATGATGGAGGGATACGGATACTCCTTTGAGTAGCTCATATATTTACAGCAAAAGAAAGTTCCTTTATGATATACTCGTGAACGCATTTAATTGCCGCTTTCAGCTCTGGATTGCCGATGCGTTCACTCGTTATACTGTGCAGACGGCAATTAATTTCGTTTGTGGGTATAATTTATGATACGCGCAGAATGAAACCCGGAAACTATTCTGTCCCGGCAAAATGACGGGAAACATGCCCGCAGCAGAATGAAACTCCCCGCAGCAGAGCTATGGGGAATTAGACCCGGAGAGATTAAAATAAACAGGAGGCTGTCATCATGACAATTTCACCAATCGGCAATTCATATGACAATTTTTACGGAACCGGCAGGACATCCGCAGGCTACGGAGCGGCAGACAGTGCCCCTTCCATGAAAATTACGGAAGATGCTGGCAAAACCGGTATAGAACCGCTTTCCGGCAAAAAACGTACGGAAGATGGTACCGAAAAATCCGGAAAGGCACAGCTTTCCGGCAAGGAACGCGATGACTGGAAGAAAAAAACGGGTATCGAAGACCCCTCTGAAGAATGCCAGACCTGTAAGAACCGCAAATACAAGGACGGTTCCGACGAGATGGTATCCTTCAAGAGCCCTCAGCATGTATCCCCGGAAAGCGCTGCCTCCGCAGTACGCGCCCACGAACAGGAGCATGTATCCAATGCCTACAAAAAAGCGGCCACAGAGAACGGAAAAGTAATCTCCGCCTCCGTCTCCATCCACACTGCGGTCTGTCCGGAATGCGGACGCACTTACGTATCGGGCGGCACTACTCACACGCAGATTAAATATTTTAATGAAGACAATCCCTACCAGCAGGATTTAAAAAGTGCCGACAAGGCTAAATATACAGGCATGAACCTGGATTATGCGGTATAGTATACTTATCTGTAAGGTTTCGAGTCTCAGTCCGGAACCTGCTATAAACACGGTATCATGCTGACACATCAGGGAACTATGTCAGCCATTGATTTCTCATACGCCGAAGCACACAAAAACATTGAAATAAAACGGAGATACAATTAATAATATGAAGCAATATAAAAAGGGCTTTGAACTGAAAAATGCGGCAAAAGACAAAATGGAGGGCAAGTACAGCGGCAGCATCCTGATTATTCTGCTCAGCGCCCTGATCTCCGGCATGGTACGGCTTTCCATCAACTCTGTCTGCGGTACTACCATGAATACGGTCTATGCCATGACCGGCTCCGCCGGTGCCGCCACAGCCGTCTCCTTCCTGTTTGATGCGCTTCTGCTGGCGGCCGGTATCATATCAGGAGTCATGAATGCCGGTATCACACTCTATTTTCTGAACCTTGCCTGCGGACAGCCCGCTGCAATCCGGGACTTATTCTATGGATTCCGGACGGATTCAAAACAGTTCCTGGTGATATCTGCTGCCATGATGCTCTGCCAGGCAGTCTGCCTGTATCCCGGACAATATCTGAGTCAGAATTATCTAACTACCTGGGATATCAAATGGCTGCTGTATGCACTGGCTGCCATGGCGGCAGGCTGCTGTTTATACGTCCCTGTCTCTCTGGGAATTGCCATGTCCTTTTACCTGATGCTGGATTTTCCGCAGAATTCAGGCAGAGAAACCCTGGCGCTCTGTTGGCGTATCATGAAAGGGCAGCGTAAAAGGCTGTTTATTCTGGAACTGGGATTTCTCCCTTTGATGCTGCTGTGTATCTTAAGTTTCGGCATTGGCTTCCTGTGGCTGGAGCCTTATATGCAGATGACTTACACCTGCTTTTTTCTTGATCTGATGAATCCGAAAGAAGCCTGAAAAGTGCTTTTATAGACGCATCAAATATTTTTACAGAATACATTTATTTGAGACGCACTTTTGATTTATAAAGTCATCATACAAATGGAGGCTGTCATTCTTCTGAGAACAACAGCCTCCTGTCTTATTCGTATCCCGTCACCGCTTACCACAGAATATATTTCTTTTGCGGTATGCTTTTTCCCGTCTGGAATATATATCCACAAACGTAAATAATTTTCTCAAAATACCTCTGCACTGTCAAACCGCATTGTATGACACGAAAGCACAGCTGAAAATCCACTCTGCTCTTTACGTCTCTTCACTGCGACTCTGCAACAGATTGAGCCACTTCAGATAACCGTTGATAAAAGGATCTAAAGCCCCGTCCAACACAGCATCCGCATTTCCGGTTTCCACATCAGTCCGCAGATCCTTCACCAGCTTATAGGGCTGCAGCACATAAGACCGGATCTGGTTACCCCAGCCGATTTCCTTCACTTCCCCACGAATGTCGGAAAGCTTCTCCACATTTGCCTCCTGCTTCAGCAGATACAGCTTTGCCTTCAGCATCTGCATGGCCTTATCCTTATTCTGAAACTGGCTGCGCTCATTCTGACACTGCACCACGGTTCCGGTAGGAATATGAGTGATACGGATGGCGGATGAAGTCTTATTGATGTGCTGACCGCCTGCGCCGCTGCTTCGATAGGTGTCGATGCGCAGATCCTTCTCATCGATTTCCACATCCAGATCTTCCTCAATATCCGGCATTACGTCCAGGGACACAAAGGAAGTCTGCCTCTTGCCCTGGGCATTAAAAGGAGAAATCCGCACCAGTCTGTGGACTCCTTTCTCGGATTTCAGATAACCGTAGGCATTGGTTCCGTTGACCTGGAAAGTCACCGACTTAATGCCCGCCTCCTCTCCGTCCAGGAAATCCAGTACTTCCACTGTGAAGCCTTTACGCTCCGCCCATCTGGTGTACATCCGGTACAGCATGCTGCACCAGTCACAGCTCTCCGTGCCGCCTGCCCCGGCATTCAGCTTCAGTATGGCGTCATTCTTGTCATATTCGCCGGACAGGAGGGTGCTGAGGCGCAAAGACTCAAACTCACTGATAAATTCGTCCAGTTCCGCCCGTATATCCGGAATCAGTGAGGCATCGTCCTCCTCGTATCCCATCTCAATCAAAGTCAGGATATCCTCATACTGGCCTGAAAGCTTGTCACAGCCCTCCACAACGCTCTTTAGCGACTTCAATTCCTTCATTTTCTCATTGGAGCGCTCCGGTTCATCCCAGAATCCGGGGGCTTCCATCTCCCGCTCCAACTCTTCAATCCGTTTTGCCTTATCAGCCGGGTTAAAGTGAATCCCTCACTTCCGCTAATGGAGTTTCATATGACAGAATTTCTGTCTTCATCTGATCTAATTCTACCAATTAACGTCACCTTCTTTCTCTTTATTACAATTTATACTGGCGATCATAGAAACTTGCCGTGCATCCCGGCTCACGAGCAAAAGATGCCGGGGACATTGTGGCAAATTTCATCGCTCGTGAGTATAGAACGACCAGTTACCAATTTATTCTTTTGTTCCCGCCGAATCACCCCGATTGTCTTATCGCAACGAGTTTTACGTCCACTCTCATTTCCAGTCGTCCCTTCGGGCAATCCCCTGGATTATTCAAATGTGCCTGCCGTAGAGTCTCTCCTCACCTTTCTCGTATGAATTCTTTCTCTTCGATAACAACCTTTAGCTTCAGGCTTTCCTTCCGCAGCACTGCTTATATTTCTTACCGCTTCCGCAGGGACAGGGATCATTGGGGTATACTTTATCATTACTTCTCTTGGCGGGTGCTTTCGCCACGGAATCATCCTTGTTGGTTCCCGTCACCTTGGCCACCTGCTCACGCTCTACCTTCTGCTCCACCCTGATGCGGAACAGCAGACGGACGGTCTCTTCCTTGATATTCTGGGTCATCTCGTCAAACATGGCATAGCCGCTCATCTTGTACTCCACCAAGGGGTCACGCTGGCCGTAAGCCTGAAGGCCGATGCCCTGACGGAGCTGCTCCATATCGTCGATGTGATCATTCCACTTTCTGTCAATGACCTTCAGCAGGATAACGCGCTCTATCTCACGGATGGTCTCCGCATTGGGGAATTCCGCTTCCTTATTCTCGTAAAGCTTCACAGCCTCTTCCTTCAGCTGCTGTTTCAGGCTGTTCTTCTTCGGTTTCGCCACCCGCTCAGGCGTAACCGGCTGTAAGGGAACCGTAGGAAGCAGCAGGGTATTCAGCTCGTTGAAATTCCACTCGTCCACCTCGGCGTCATCGTTGATGCTGATATCCACACAATTCTCCGTAATATCAGTGATCATCTTGTAGATAAAGTCTCTCATGCTCTCGCCGTTCAAGACTCTGAGACGCTCTTCATAGATGATCTCACGCTGCTCGCTCATGACCCGGTCGTACTCCAGCACGTTTTTACGGATGCCGAAGTTATTGTTCTCTATCTTCTTCTGAGCGGATTCTATGGCATTGGTGAGCATCTTGTGCTCGATTTCCTGCCCTTCCGGAACGCCCATGGCATTGAACATCTTGATCAGACGCTCGGAACCGAACAGTCTCATCAAATCATCCTCCAGCGAAATGTAGAACTTGGATTCGCCGGGATCTCCCTGACGTCCGGAACGTCCACGGAGCTGATTGTCGATACGCCTGGACTCATGGCGCTCCGTGCCGATGATCTTCAGGCCTCCTGCCGCCCTGGATTCCTCGTCCAGCTTGATATCCGTACCGCGGCCCGCCATGTTGGTGGCGATGGTAACCGCGCCGTGAATACCGGCATCAGCCACAATCTCCGCCTCCATCTCATGGAATTTGGCGTTCAGTACTTTATGCCTGATCCCCTGCCTGGTCAGCAGCCTGCTCAGTTCCTCACTGGCTTCGATGGTGATAGTACCTACCAGTACCGGCTGTCCCTTTGCATGAGCCTCTTCCACCGCCGCTATGATAGCTTCCAGCTTCTCTTTCCTGGTCTTATATACCGCATCCTGATGGTCAATACGCTGTACAGGCACATTCGTAGGAATCTCCACCACGTCCATGCCGTAAATCTCCCGAAACTCCTTTTCCTCCGTGAGGGCAGTACCGGTCATGCCGCATTTTTTCTCAAATAAATTAAAGAAATTCTGGAAAGTAATGGTAGCCAGAGTCTTGCTCTCTCTCTTTACCTTTACGTGCTCCTTCGCCTCAATCGCCTGATGGAGACCGTCGGAATAACGACGTCCGGGCATGATACGTCCTGTAAAACTGTCTACAATCATCACCTGGTCATCCTTCACCACATAATCCTGGTCACGGAACATCAGATTATGGGCACGGAGCGCCAGGATGATATTATGCTGTATCTCCAGATTCTCGGCATCCGCGAAGTTCTGGATATGGAAGAAATCCTCCACCTTCTTCACGCCTGCCTCAGTCAGGTTGATGACCTTGTCCTTCTCATTGACGATAAAGTCTCCCGTCTCCTCCTGCACCACTCCCATGATGGCATCCATCTTGGTAAGCTCCTGCACATCCTCGCCCCGGTGCATCCGGCGCGCCAGCAGATCGCACATCTCATAAAGGGCGGTGGACTTACCGCTCTGGCCGGAAATGATAAGCGGTGTCCTGGCTTCATCGATCAATACCGAGTCTACCTCGTCAATGATACAGAAATGCATTCCCCGCAGAACCAGCTGTTCCTTGTAGATAACCATATTATCGCGCAGATAGTCAAATCCCAGTTCATTATTGGTCACATAAGTAATGTCGCACTGATATGCCTTCTGGCGCTCCTCGGAAGTCATACTGTTCAGAACCACACCCACGGTGAGTCCCAGGAATTCGTGAATCTGTCCCATCCATTCCGCGTCACGCTTTGCCAGATAGTCATTGACCGTGACCACATGTACGCCTTTTCCTTCCAGAGCATTTAAATAAGACGGCAATGTAGCCACAAGCGTCTTGCCTTCACCGGTACGCATCTCTGCGATACGTCCCTGATGCATAATGATGCCGCCGATGATCTGTACACGGAAGTGTTCCATGTTCAATACCCTTTTCGCAGCCTCACGCACCGTGGCATAAGCCTCTGGCAGCAGGTCATCCAAAGTCTCCCCCTCTGACAGCCTCTTTTTAAACTCAGCGGTTTTCCCCTTCAGTTCCTCATCGGACAGGGCCTGCATCTGAGAGCGCAGGCTTTCCACCTTATCTGCCAACGGAAGGATGCGCTTCACCTCCCGCTGACTGTGTGTACCAATTATCTTATCGATTATCTTCACGACTCTTCATACCTTTCTGTGGTCTGTCAATCAAAACCTAACCTGTATTGTAACAGATTTGTCCGTAAGATTCAACACTAACCATCAGCTTTTTATGCTTCTTCCGCTAAAAATATCTTTATTTACAGCCGTTTTATGCATTCTTTCCTCTCCAACACCCGGATTAATACCAGAATCCCTGTCCCCAGAAGCGAGAGAAATACAGCCGCATATACCTGTGTGGGCGAATATATAAATTCCACGGTATGCTCTCCGGCAGACAGCTCCACTCCCATAAAAACATCTGCGATCAGCGTAATATCCGCCCTTCTGCCGTCTACATATATCTTCCACCCCTTCTCGTACGGAATTGATGTGTATAACAGATTATCCTTTTTGACATTTATGGTACCTTTCAGACTTTTGGATGTATATTCCGTCACATCCAGCACCTCGTCCTTCAGTCTGTCATAAGCACGCTCAAATACATCCTGCCGGAATACGCTGACGTACATCCTCAAATCTCCGGATTTTCCGCTGCCTACCTCCGAACAGACAGAAAAAATATCTCCCTTTTTGTAGGTTCCCGCCGGAAAAAAGCTGCCGTTTTCATATATGATATGGGAATGCGAACTGCCGTCAAAAAACACTGTAGCTGTGTTTTCCGCTCCGCTTCTTTATAAACGGCTTCATCATCACGGACAGAAACCACGCCCGGTCTGGAACCGGATTGGTTCTCTGGCGGTTTCCCAATTCCGTCTGGCAGCGGCAGCGGACGTTCGGCTGTCTTCTCAGTCGCTTTCAGTATGATTTTTCTTCTACTGTCTCCCGAATCTGAGTATATATTTTTCCGGCAGGGCTCCCTGGGGAAGGTACCAGTCCCTGACACTGCCGTCCTCCATGATGCTCATTACATTAATGTAGTCCTCCGCAAATACGCTGTCGAAAGAACGGGTACTGCAAAAGTTTAACAGGCCGAATAATTCTTCTATTTCACTTCTGTCAGTTATCTGCAATGAACTTTCGCTGACAAGTCTGTCTTCAGAATATGTCTCTGCCATTGGCAGGCCCTGAATCACACGCTCTCCCGTCTCCGACTGCATGGCTTCCATTGGCTCTGTCACTTCCGGACCTTCCGGCTCTGTCATTTCCGAATCCTCTGTCCCGGATTCTGCCGGTTCCGTCGCTTCCGAAGCCTCTGTCCCGGATTCTGCCGGTTCTGTCGCTTCCGCACCGTCACGCCCGTTTTCCTCAGGCGCCCCCGCATCGTCAGTTTCATCCGTGTTGTCCGGTTCCGTTCCTGAGACTTCATTTCCATCTGTCTGCCCGGGAACACCGTAAATCTCCCTTGCCCGCGCCACACGCTCTTCCGGTGTTGCATCTTCATTACAGTCCAGCTTCAATACAAAGCTGTGAATCCCCAGTTCCTCCGCGTCAGGCACCGCAAAGCCTGCCGCCTGCAAAGCCGCCAGTGTGCGCTCCATGGAATCATATACCTCTATGGAGATTTCCGTACTTCTGTATTTTCCGTCGGGTGCAGTATAATAGACCTGAAATATCATCTCCGCAGCCAGCCTGCCTTCCCTCAGCAGCGCCCTGTCCGGATTCTCCAGAACCTCCTGATTATATGCCTCCACGGCGGAACGGATTTCCGGCGTAACTGCTCCCTGGCAGCACGTCTCGCCCCCCATACGAAGGCTGAAGTCGGTATCTCCGTTCAGAACCGCACTGTCTATCAGATAAGATTTTTTCAAATATGCTTCGCTTGTGAAGAGCGGCCAGGCCACATCCCTGTCCTCTTCCCGCATCCAGTAATTGCGGTAATAGCTTCTGCCGCTGTCAAGGGTAACTTTCACCCCTACCCGTTCGGCTTCTCCCTGATACTCGTCCTCCTGCTCATGCTCCACCATTCGCTCCAGGAAAGCATAGATGGTTTCCCTGTCCTGATAGTGCATGCCTTCAAACATTTCTTCGCTCGACATTCCGTAATAATAGCAATTTGCCAGATTATTGTCATAAAGGGAAATCTCCGCTATCTCTTCCGGTTTCGGCAGGCGGGTATCATAGCCAAACCAGTCCCAGAAAAAAGCAAAACAGATCAGCAGGGAAACCGCCACAGTCCCCGCCATCTGAATCCTGTGCGCAAAAAAAGCCTTGAAATCCATCTGAAAGATAATGTCCAGCACGCCAAAGCTGCACACCCCCGCAAGGAGCACTCCAAATATCCCCCAGCCCAGCGCCCTGGAATCCGATACCAGCATCACAAAAAATCCCCAGCCGCATATGCCTGCCGTCACACCCAGAACCGTCCGGAATATAAAGGCCACCGTCCTGTTCCAGATTCCCTGTTCCGCCGCTTCCGAAGCCCGGTGCCGGTACAGAAACCATGAGCCTGCTCCCAATGCAGCCATCACTCCGGCATTGACCAGAACTGCCTTCCATATCTCCCACAGGCTTTCCTCATCCATCCGGAGCACGAGAAGAAAAGGCGCTGAAAAGAACGGTGAACCGTATGCCGCTGTCTCCGGCTCCACAAACGGCATATGGAAGGTTCCCATGTAGCCATCAAAACAGGCAATGCACAGTCCATAAATTCCTATCACTCCAAATCCCAGTATCATCATGGAAACCAAGGTATTCAATATATTCCCGCTGAGCATCACCGCAGCCAGCACCACATGGTACACCAGCAGATAGACAACTGTCAGGATAAGCAGATTGAAAACCATATTCGCCGCCATATTGGGAATCCATCTTTCTCCCTCTATCTGCCACAGCAGACTGCATGCCATGGAAAACGTCAGTACCGAGCTCATAAGAAACGGAATGAACCATACCAAAATTCCGTTAATATATTTTACACCATACAGTGTATCCCGTTTTACGGGAAGACTATGGCAGATATCCACCATATTTTTATGAAACAGATAGCGGAAGCTGAACAGGCCTGTCACAATGGCTCCGGCTATGGCAATAATCCCTCCTCCAGCCACCAGATAAGCCCCGAAAAAACCGGCTGCCTCTTCCTGGAACCGTGCAATTACCCTGGCATCGCCGCGCTGCATCAATCCTTCCGCCCCGCCCCAGAAGCTCAGCAAATTGCTTCTCCATATCATCCATCCCACCGTCAGAACCAGAAAATTTCCCAGGACGGAAAGGGCAACCATCCACAGCTTATGGCGGATGTCCTCCTTCATGGCTTTAAAGAATAAGTGCTTTGACATCATAACCCTTTACCTCCGTTTCGCTGATGAATATCTCCTCCAGGGACAGGGGCAGCAGCTCATAAAAGACGGGATTCAGCTGCTCCATAAACGTTTTCACGTCTTCCAGAAGACCTCTTGCCGTAAAGGTGTACAGCATCCCCCTGTTTTCCGTGGTCAGAAGCTCCAGCCCCTCTTTCACCTGCCGCAGCATGGTTTCATCCTTAATCACACACTGGATTTTCTGTATATTCAGCTTCATCTCATCGATATCCTTCTCAAAGAGGATTCCGCCCTTGTGAAGCAGTCCCACATACTCGCATATATCCTCCAGTTCCCGCAGATTATGGGAAGCGATGACCGGAGTAAGTCCCCGGCTTTCTATCTCCCTGACAAACACCGTCTTCACCGCCTGGCGCATCACCGGATCCAGCCCGTCAAAGGTCTCGTCGCAGAACAGATATTTCGTGTTCGCGCAGATTCCGCAGATGACGGAGAGTTGTTTCTTCATTCCCTTGGAAAAGGTATTGATCTTCCGGCTGATGTCCAGTCCGAATTTCCCCGTCAGCTCCTTCCACTTCTCCGCGTCAAACGCCGGATAATAAGTCCGATAGAGATGGAGCATGTCTTTCGGCGTCCCGCTTTTGAAAAAATACTGGTCGTCGGAAATATAAAAAATACGGGATTTCGCCTCCGGATTATCGTACACAGGAGCGCCGTCCACGGTTATCTTCCCCGCTTCCGGCTTCATCACGCCGCACATCAGCCGCATCAATGTGGATTTTCCGGCGCCGTTGGTTCCGATGAGCCCGAATACATGCCCTTCCTCTATTCTGGCGGTGATGCTGTCCACAGCTTTCACCCTGCCGAAGCTTTTGCTTACATTCTGAATCTCGATCATACTTATCCTCCTGGCCCTGTTTCATTTCCGCCCCTTATTCCGCTCCGCCTTCATTCTGTCTCTGCCCCGGTGCCCTTTCTCTGCCGAAATTCGACTGTCAGCCGTATATGGCCGTTTTCCGGCCGCCGGCTGCATATATCCTTTTTTCCGATTGCCAGCCGCATACATCCATCTATCCTTCATAGATTATGACAGAATACTGTTTTTCCTCTAAGAATGCTCAGTTGTCGTTTTCCGTATCGCCTTGCGGAAACGCCATCCATAATACATTTTCAGCCGCAACTATTTTCAGCCGGAAATATATTCCTGTTCCTTATCCTTCCTCTCCCTCATAAATCCGCTGCAGTTCTTCTCCCAGCCGCTCCCGGGAAAGCCCGGCTTCCCTGGCCTGCAGGGTGACATTTTTCCATTCCCGCAGCACCTTGCCCTGCTTATTCTCCCGCCACTCGTTCTCCGCGGTGACAAAACTGCCTCTACCGGATACCGTGTAGAGATAGCCGTCCTGCTCCAGCTGAGCGTAGGCACGCTGTACGGTATTGGGATTCACGGACAGTTCCATGGCCAGACTGCGCACGCTGGGCATCTTGGTCAGAGGCTCCAGTCCGCCGCTTACAATCAGGCGTTCCAGCTTTTCCACCACTTGTTCATAGATAGGGCGCTTATCTCGATAATCCAACAAAATCATGTTCCTTCCTCTCTCATGGTGTCTGAAAAGTAATAAGTGTATTAAATATCTTGATACAGTTATAGCATAAGAAAAGGGCTCTGTCAATACTGACTGCCCTTTTTCCTTACTTCTTTTCTTTCAGATTTCCTTCCAATACATCCTTGCCTCATGGGGCGCAGCTCTTTTGTCCGGTCTGTATCCTTATAATTGCCAATCAGCAGCTTCATGGAATCATCAGGCTCTTCCAACGGGCCCGATACGCTTCTGCTTTCACAGCACCAAAGGCATGGACCCCCATGTCCTCCTCCGGATTGGCCGGAGACCGGGCTAAGCGCCGCCGGCCCTCCGGGAGGAATCATGAAGCTCACCGTATCCTCTTCCCATCCAGAACGGCCTCCGCCAGCGAATCGCCCGTATACCGAAGCTTCAGCGAGAAAAATTCCGCCTGCTCCTCCAGAAGACGGAAAAATATCTTATCGCCTTCCCAGATGGGAAGCATTGGCACCCTGGATTTTTCCACCCATTCCAGAGTGCCTTCATTGCATTCCGTCAGACTGCCGGTATACCTGTCTGCCGTATAGAGAAACATGTATTCCGTTTCATATACATCCGTGCTGAATGTAATGATTCCGCGCAGACGCCAGGAAACCAGCGTCAGCCCTGTCTCCTCATACACTTCCCGCAGCAGACACTCCTCCGGGGATTCCCCCGCCTCGAAATGCCCGCCGACACCGATCCATTTATCTTTATTGATATCTTTTTCCTTCTTGATCCGATGAAGCATCAGATAGCTGTCTTCCTTTTCTATATAACAAAGTGTGGTCAGATTGCTGCGCATGCCTGTCTTCTTCTTTCGTTTTTCATCTCTTCGGAACCGGTTTCCGTCCTGCCTCATCCGAAAACACCAGTCCTGCCTTCCGCCGCCCGGCTGTTCAAAACATTTTTCCTGTTCTTCCTGCTCCATCATACCATTTGGCTCCTGCCTTATCAAGATAGTTTTGCGAAATCACGCCGGGAAGCCAACTACAGAACTTTTCAGCCAGACATAAAAAGGCGTAAAAACAAAACGGTAAAAACAAAAAAGCCACATATTAACTTGCCTGAGCCATAAAGGAATGATATTATGGAATGAGAAAAGTCTCTGCCCATGCCCTGGTAGCGGAACGGGCAGATGCGGGACTTCAAACAGGAGGATTTACAATGGAACTGAAATCACGCAAAGACGTCCCCGAAGAACTGACCTGGGATCTGTCTTCCATCTATGCAGCCGAAGAAGAAATGTACGCAGACGTGGATAAATTAAAACGTCTCAGCGAACATATGGTTCAAACCTACAAAGGAAACCTGAATACCCCGCAGACCATCAACGCCTGCCTGGATGACCTCAGAGAGCTGCACCACCTGCTCACACTGACCAGCCACTACTGCGACCTGGCGGTCTCAGTCGACTACTATGACACCTATAATCAGGAGCGCAACGAGAAACTCTCCCGGTTGGCCTCCGAAATCTCCAGCGCCTTAAGCTTCATCGACAGCGAGCTCACCGCTCAGGACGAAAGCCTTCTGCTGGAAGCCATCGACGCAGCCACGGACAATAAGCACTATCTGCTGGACATCCTCCGCAGCAAGCCTCACCTGCTGCACCCGGAGACGGAGCGTGCCCTGGCCGCTCTGTCCCAGACCCTTTATGCCCCTTACCAGCTCTACAATATGGCAAAGCTGGCAGACATGAAGTTCCCGGCCTTTACAGCGAACGGAAAAGAATATCCTCTGGGCTATTCCCTGTTTGAGGACGACTATGAATACGAGAAAAATACAGAAATCCGCCGCAATGCCTTCGCCGCTTTCTCCAGAAAGATATGCGAGTACGAGAACGTGACGGCCGCTGCCTACAATACCCAGGTACAGACCGAGAAGACCATGTCCACCCTGCGGAGCTTTGATTCCGTATTCGACAGCCTGCTCTTCCACCAGAAAGTGAGCCGGGAACTGTACAACCGTCAAATCGACCTGATCACGGAAAAGCTGGCTCCCCACATGCGCAGATACGCCCGCCTTCTGAAGAAAATACACGGCCTGGACAAAATGACCTTTGCCGACCTGAAGATTGCCGTCGACCCGGAATATGACCCGAAAGTTACCATAGAGGAATCCAAAGCCTACATAGAAAAAGGCCTTGCTATCCTGGGAGAGGATTATGTGGAGATGATTCAGACGGCATACCGCGACCGCTGGGTGGACTTTGCCCAGAATGCGGGAAAATCCACCGGCGGCTTCTGTGCCAGCCCCTACGGGAAGAATTCCTTCATCCTGCTGTCCTGGAACAACCGCATGGCGGACGTCTTCACCCTGGCCCATGAGTTGGGACATGCCGGACATTTTAAATCATGCAACAGCGCCCAGTCCATTTTTGATACCAATGTATCCACCTATTTCGTGGAGGCTCCCTCCACCATGAACGAGCTGCTGATGGCACACTATCTGCTGAAAACCAACCCCGACCCCAGATTCCGCCGTTGGGTACTGTCCTGCATGGTCAGCAACACTTATTATCACAATTTCGTCACTCATCTGATGGAAGCCGCCTATCAGCGGGAAGTCTACAAAATCGTGGATGAGGGCGGAAGCGTCAATTCGGAGACGTTAAACCGTCTTATGAAAGAAACCCTGCAGAAATTCTGGGGTAATGATGTAGAGATTTCCGACGATGCCGCCCACACCTGGATGCGCCAGCCCCACTATTACATGGGCCTGTATTCCTATACCTACAGCGCAGGGCTCACCATTGCCACACAGGCATGCAAACGCATCCAGAAAGAAGGACAGCCCGCCGTAGACGACTGGAAGAAAGTCCTGGCCGCCGGAAGCACCCTGGACCCCGCAGGCCTGGCACAGCTGGCCGGAGTGGATATCACCACAGATGCTCCTCTGCTGGACACCATTGATTATATCGGGGAAATGATTGCCGAAATCGAGCACCTGACCGAAATATTGTAAGTCTGTTACGGGCCTGCCGTTTTGTCTGAATTTCAGCACTGCGGTATAGGAAAAATGCTGATGGATGAACAAATTCGTAATTTCTGACGGCCTTGAGTATAAGTTCGGAAAATCATCGGATGAGTGCAAATCCAACATATTTATGACAATTTGCGTCGGCCGCAGCAATTTACGCGGCTCGTGCAGCGAATTAAGACAGGAGAAACAATGCAGGAAGAAATCTTACTTCAAAAAATAACGGAAATCGTCCATGAATGCGGAGCCATTCTGCTCAGTGCCGACGATATCAAGCGTAAAACACATCAAAAAGAGGGAAAGGGAAATTTCGTGACCGACTACGATTCCAGAATTCAGGAAATCCTGGAAAAACGCCTGTTGGAACTGGTTCCGGGAGCCGCCTTTCTGGGCGAGGAAGGCCAGATGGACCACACGGATATCTCCAGGGGCTATGCCTTTATCGTAGACCCAATCGACGGCACTGCCAATTTTACCAGAGGCTACAATACCAGCTGTATCAGCGTGGCACTGGCATTGGACGGCTATCCCATACTGGGAGTAGTCTACAATCCCTACCAAATTGAAACTTTCCATGCCATAAAAGGAAAAGGAGCTTTTCTCAACGGAGAACGGATTTATACCTCAGACAGAACTCTTGTAGAAGGCCTTATCCTGTTCGGCACGGCTCCCTATCACGCGGAACTGACCAGAAAATCTTTCGAAATAGCCTACCAATACATGTCCCGGGCACAGGACCTTCGCCGCAGCGGCTCCGCCGCTCTCGACCTGTGCATGATAGCCAGCGGCCGGGCGGAATTTTATTTTGAACTGGAGCTCTGCCCCTGGGACTATGCGGCAGGCGCTTTGATTGTGGAGGAAGCAGGCGGATTGACCGGAGATTTGCAGGGACATCCTTTAACCTATGGCCGGAAGCAGACTGTGACGGCGAGGGCTCCAAGGGTGGAATTGCTGGAGTTGTAAGCCGAAGCTGATTTCCCTTAACCCACAATAAATTAAATTGAATCATACCTGAAAAAATAAAACCGGAGCAAATCTGTTATCATCAGATAAATTTACTCCGGTTTTGCATACAATCTTATTTATCTGTTTTCTTCCGGATTACAAAAGTAATCGTTCCCGCCGCTGCTATTACTGCGATCCCGATCACAACATCTAATTCACCCGTCTTGGGAGACTGCACATCTGCTCCCTGTGAATTGTCTAAACCGTCCTGATAAACACCGGCACATTCTGTTCACAGTCAATTATCATATAAAGAAACGGTCTGTCCAGATACACCGTCATTACTACCGGTTCTTCTATCGCAGTGCACTCATCCCTTATCTCCACTGCAGTGGCTGCCCCTGCTTTCGTGCCTTTCTCATCCACTGCGATATAAGTCTTATGCAGCACCCGGCTGATGTAGAGATTTCCGGCCTCAGAATGGCCCAGGCCTGAGAAGTCCGCTGCACCGATATCAAAGGCATCCGTCATCCCCATGGACTGCAGGACTTCACTCATTTCAATGCTGTACTCGCTCTCATATTTCGGAATGGCGGCATCCACCTGCGCCCGTTTTGGATTATCCAGTATTCCGCGTAGTTTTGCACCATTCAGCGTAGACAGATAATCCTGCAGCGCCATGCCCTCCTCCGGCAGCAGCGCCGCAAAAGCGTATTTCCCGTCCACATAGTATTTCAGAAATCCTTTCGCGTGTTCGTTCTCTAGCCAGGCATTTTCCCTGGAATACATCATATCCGCTTTCTGAACCCTGCCGTCCTCACAGGTGAACTCGCCCTCACGGACCTGATAGTCATGGCATATCTCCTGCCACTCTGCGTCAAAGGCCAGAGCATTCACCAGGTACATGACCGCATCCGGCGGAATCTCATCCAGAATCTGTTCAATCATTCCGTCCGTATTTTCTTTCACCCATCCGTTGATTTCTCTCAGTGTGGAATCATCGAAAGGCGACCGGTACACTCCGGCTCCGAAAAGCTTTTCATCTGGTTTGTACTTGTCTGCCCGGGGAAGGGCTTCCCTGTAATCAGACAGCCATGCAGACAGTTCCGGCACGGGCATTCCCATCGCAGTTTCCATCTGCTTCAGAGTCTCGCCTGCGGCTCCGTTTGCCGTCATGGCCAGAATGAAGCAGCCTGTTACCTTTATGGACGAAAAAGGCCGAAAAGTTTTCACCTCTTAATCAGCAATACGGCCACATCATTGACATTGGTTCCCGTTGCTCCGGTAAAAAGCAGCCCGCCCGCCTTTTTCAGAGCCTCATAAGAATCATTCTCCTGCAGTGTACGATAAATATCCACTCCAGCATCGGCCAGACGCTCCTTTGTCCTGCCGTCACAGTATCCTCCCGCCGCGTCGGTAGGGCCGTCTGTCCCGTCGCTTCCCACGCTGAATACTGCCGTATTTTCAAGTCCCGCAATGCCGTCCGCCGCGCCCAGGGCAAGTTCCTGATTTCGTCCGCCCTTTCCCTTTCCGGTGAGGTGAACCACTGTCTCACCGCCTGCGATAAAGGCAAGGCTTCTGCTGCTCCCCTGATGGCTCCTGGCAATCGCTGACAGAAAGCGCCCGGCTTCCCTTGCCTCGCAGTCCAGGCGGTCTGTCAGAATATGCGCCTCATACCCCAGATTTTCGCAGGCCCCGGCGGCCGCCCGGCACAGATTTCCCACGCTCCCCGTAACCACGGTTTCCACATTGTCCAGTTTCTTCGGCGTCTCCTTTTCCAGGCATACAAAAGCGCTTTCACTTAATTTTAGCCCGTATTTTTCCGCAATGGCTTTTGCCTGAGCGCATGTGGCCGTATCCGGGCAGGCCGGACCGGAAGCAATCATATCCAGAGGGTCCCCCAGTATGTCGCTGAGTATGATGTTGTATACCCTGGCCGGATGACAGTGCTGTGCAAATCTGCCGCCCTTTACGCCGGACAGGCGTTTGCGGATAGTGTTCATCTCCACAATATCCGCTCCCGAGGCCAGCAGCCGGTTCGTTATGTCCGCCAGCTCCGTCCCTGTTATCAGCGTTTTTTCAAACAGCGCAGAACCGCCGCCTGACAGCAGGAACAGGACGGTATCCTCTGCCTGCAGGCCCTCCACAAGTTTCAGCGCTTCCTCTGTGGCCAGGAATGAATTCTCGTCCGGAACCGGGTGCCCGGCCTCGAAGCATCTGACATGTTTTAATTCCCCTCTTACATGTCCGTATTTGGTTATGCATATGCCGCTTTCGATTCGGTTTCCCAGGACTTCTTCCGCTGTTTTCGCCATCTGCCATGCAGCTTTGCCTGCGGAGATCAGGTATATTCTGCCGTTTCCGAATTCTCTGTCTTTCAGCGCCCGGGTTACAGCCGCATCCGGCATGACCTGCCGGATGGCTTCCTTTATGATGATTTCTGCGTCTTCTCTCAGCATGTTCTGTCCTTTCCAGGTAGGATTTCCCAATATATTGACTTCTATAGTCAATTGTTTCTGATATCGTTCTTTTAATACCATTCTACTGATTTGTACTGTTTATTGCTGACATTTGCCCACGAAAATGAATAAGGTGTGAGTATTGCAACTTCTGATTTTGCCTCGCTGGTTCTACACCGCTGACTTCACTTTACCGATGTATGAACAATTCATAAGGCACGATTCTGACCGCCTGCTCTATCCTGCTGCACCATGAGAAACGGACACTGTTTACCAGCCTTGTATCTCATAAGCTATATATTTATGGTCGAAATGATATCCCAACTTCTCCGCCAGTGCCACTGACCAGAGATTCTGCGCATCCCAGCTGGGATACCAGCCCTTCCTCAGGCATTCCAAAATCAATTTTGCCCCGCAGACTGTGGCAAGGCCCTTTCTCCGGTAATCCTCCCTGGTATCAATTTCAATCTCTATGCCTCCAAAGTAACCAGAATAAGAAGACGCCCCCGAAACCGGCTCTCCATCTCTCAGGATAACCGCTCCAAGCCCATATCGACAATACATGCCGTAATCATCATACTGTGACACCCAGTCCCGGCACCAGGAAATATCCCTGCATCGCCGGAACAGGGCTTCGTCCATCATTTTCAGTTCGTATCCCTCCGGCAGCCTGTCCACTGCCGCCTGCAGATGCGCCGAAGCCACTCTTCCTCCAAAAGCCTCCGGCTCTTTCTTTATGGCATATCGGAACACCTTTCTTGCCTTTTTCTGATAACATTCTTCAATCAGGACTCCCCATGCCTCATCCTGAGGCACCATAATCACAAAATCCTGTATACACTGCTCAGGCTTATACATTACAAGTTCCTTATCCGGCTCACCCGCCAGAAAGCAGAAATCTCCCAACAGTGCCATGGCTGATGCCGGCATCTCGGCTGAGTCCCCGTAGATATGCCCCATCACCCCCTGAAGACATGACCAAATCAGAGTTTCCTCCCAGTTTCCAAACAGGGATGCTGCTTTTTCGCCCGGCTTTATTTCGCAAATCATCCGATTTCTCCTATTTTTCCTCTTTTATAACCATGGGTATTCATTAATTGTTTTCTGTACCACTCTGCAAAAAATGCTCCCTTTACGCAAATCTGAACTGTTACCACAAAATCCATATCGCCAACGAAAGCAACATGATACATGCAGCATGCACGGCTTACTTTCTGCCGCCCTTCAATTTTACCAACAAAACAGCCGTAACCGCAACCACCAGAATGACCAGAATACTTGCCGTAACCACCAGGTTTCGATTCAGCCTCGGCACAATACGTTCCGTGCCTCCGGATTTGGAATTCTGTTTTTCCTCTTCTGCCGTTTGTCTGCTTTCCTCTTGCCAGGATTCCGTTTCCTGCCCCTCCAGCACCTTTTCCCCCTGCTCTTCCGGAGCCTTGTCATCTGCCTCCCGGTCTGTAGCTGCTCTGTCCGCCACGCCCTCCGGGAAAATCTGTTCAAAATCCGCTGTCGGCTCATCGATGTACACCCATGTATTTTTTATTCCAAAATAGTACTGCACACAGCCCCAACGTTTTCCGTTCCCGTCCACGTAGATACCTCTGTACTCCGGAGTATAATCCGACACCTCCATGGGCGTATACTCTTCGGAACCCGGATATTCCCAGAGATAAATGGTTTCTCCCACATATTTTTCGTCCAGGTCTCCTACATCCCCTATGATCTGTGCTTCATGCTCTTCCCGGAAAGCAATGCTGTCATAAACCAGTTCCATGTACTCCATGGGAATCCAGCCTGTGGTACCCCGGTAATCATCGTATATCCCCCACAGATTGCCGTAGCTGTCCTCATATGTAAAGAGAATCTGCACCCGGACTCCGTTTTCCCAGGTATCCACCTCCTGGGGCAGTTCGGGGCTTTTATAGGAAATAACCTTATTGTCCGGCCCGTTTGTGGTATACATCCGGCTGACATAAGTACATTCTTCCGCATGTTTCCAGTAAAAAGAATCCTCGGGTTCCCAAATAACGTCCGCCCTGGCGGAAAACGACGATCCCAGCAGACAGCAGAGCAGCCCTGCCAATACATATACTATTTTCCTCATACACTCCTCCTGTTTCGGTTCTTCATTTTTCGGCATACATGCCTGTTTCTCAATAAAATTCCGCAAATTGATTTCGTAACATTTCCTTCGTATCCGTGCCGTACCCGACCACAGACAGAAAATTTCCGGCCGCGAGAGAAATTCATCCGTAAATTCTCCAGAGTTCCGGACCAATGACCCGATGCCTGACGTCCTTCAGCGCCGCAATGCCATGACAATCATTCCCAGCAGCCAGGAGCATCCGTTGGCAGCACAGGAAAGCAGTACCAGCCTCTTTATTCCCCATCCCGGCTTTCCGGCAAAACAGCAGTAAACATATGCTTCCGCCGCCACTACTGCCGCTTCCACCCCAATCTGCACCGGAAAGTGCAGTGCAGAGGGCAGATACATTCTCCCCAGCCAGCATAGCAGCACTGCAGGCGGATTGGTCAACATATTGACCAGAATAGTCATTGTAACCATTCCGGACTTTAAGCTTCTGCTTCTTCTCAGATGCCTTTCAGGCAGCCAAAGCAGGACATGCACCACTGCCAGTTCTGTCACAATAGTAAGCAGCAATGACACGGCAAACATTTCTGTCAGATAAATCGCATCCATACCTCACCCATGCCTTCTTCCTGTCACCGCTGCCAACAACGACAGAGGCAACATCTCCACCTTCACAGCCACCCAATGCTTTCTTCCCATCATCGCCGCCAACAGCAACAGAGGCAACATCTCCATCCTCCACAGCCACTCAATGCGCTCTATCACTGCCGCCAACAGCAACGACAGCGGCAGTATTTTCGTCATTCTCAGCCACACCCATGCTTTTTTCCCATCATCGCCGTTAACAGCAGCAACGACAAAATACTGCCCGCGCAGCCTGTGATATTTCCGGCAAAAGTCTGCACAAGCCCGAAATACCCCGGAAGAAAGCCCAGAAACAGCGCAAATGTCAGAAATCCAAAGGCAAATCCCGGTCTTTCCGGCATACGGCAGATCATCCAGTACAGGGTCAGCGGCATCGTCATATTAAAAAGAAAGGTGGCTGCCAGCCCAAAGGGCATAAGTGTCGAAAACAAGTAACACAATGCCGCCAGCGCCAGGGAAACGGCTGCCGTCTTACGCAATCCCCATTTTGCCGCCGCAAAACCTCCCGCCATTTTCCCGCCTGCCACGGCAAGCACCGTCAGAGTCCCGGCTGTTATACCGGTTTTCCATGGGAAGCCCACTGTCAGGCCGATATGGGAACGCAGGATAACAACTGCCATACAGAAGAGCACGAGAAGGACTTCCGGCCTCATGTATACTTTTCTGATGTATTCCCGTTCCGCAGATTCCTTCCCGGTGCATTTTCTCTCAGCAGATCCCTTCCCGGCGTATTCCCTCGCAGCAGATCCTTTCCAGGCACATTCCCTCGCAGCAGATCCCTTCCAGGCACATTCCCTCGCAGCAGATCCTTTCCAGGCACATTCCCTCTCAGCAGATCCTTTCCAGGCACATTCCCTCTCAGCAGATCCCTTCCAGGCACATTCCCTCTCAACAGATCCCTTCCAGGCACATTCCCTCGCAGCAGATCCCTTCCCGGCGTATTTCTGTCGCAAGGCTTCCCGCTGCCCCGCCCCTGCCGAAACGCTCTCTGCTTCCTCTTTATTGCGCAGCTTCCCCATGTACCACAATGCCGCACATATAAGAATCATTATAACACTGACGCACAAAAACCCCGTCTCCCACACACCGTTTTTTGCAGCCAGAGTCCCCAGATACAGCCCCGCTGCCCCCTGCGCGACAAAGATTCCCAGTCCCTGACCATACCATTTCCCAGGCAACGGCTCTTCCGGCAGCAGTCCCTTCGACAATGAAGTATCCATCGGCAAAAAAACTGTTGCTGAATCTATATCCTGCGAAGAACCTGCCGGCAAAAAACTTGCCGATGAAGAACTTACCGTAGAACGTTCCGCTCTATCCGCTTTTGTCACCCCCACACCGCCGCCTATATGGAACAGCGCATTTCCGATTCCCAGAATCACCGGATGGGTAACGGCACCCAAAATGGTGCAAAAGACCCCCAAAGCCGCCGTCGCCAACGCGTAGTCCCACCCCTCACTCCTATCCGCATCCAGCGCATCCAACACCACTCCCATGGGCATCTGCAGGGCAAATGCGCAGAAATTATACAGCAATATGTATAAGTATCCGTTATCCTCTGTAATAAACCTGCCGAACATTGCCAGGGCACACGCTCCGTCCACCAACAGATGAAGAACGGAATATCCCGCTATTCTATTTGCTTTACCGTATCGATATCCTCTCAAAATCCTGCCGTTGTCTTTTCTCAGAATATCGTCCCCCTTCCTTCTCTTTATTGCTCATTTTTCTGTCTGTGCCTAGCACTTTCCATGTCCATCATATAATAAAACGATGCAGATGTAAAATAGTTTCAAATTCCCCTGTACCTTTTTACTTCTTGACTCTGAATACTTTTGTGATAAAATGGGTTGAAAGAACCCTGAACTGAACAAACACGATTTGCATACGGATATATCATACAAAAGAAAGGCACCCCATGGATTTTTATCAGAAAATGTCTCAGATCTGTAAGCGCATCCCCCCGGGGCGAGTCGCCACCTACGGCCAGATTGCCCTCTTATGCGGCAAGCCAAATAATTCCCGCCAGGTGGGCTATGGCTTGAAATGCGGTCTGGCCGGAGAGGACATTCCGGCCCACCGCATCGTCAACTCAAAAGGAATTCTTTCCGGTGCCGCCTGTTTCGACACCATTGATCTGCAGAAAATGCTCCTGGAAGCGGAAGGAGTCACGGTAACCCGGACTCCCAGGGGCTGGCAGGTGGATATAAAGCGTTTCGGTTGGAAAAATACGCCGGAAGACGCGCTGCCTAAAAGCCCCCCATCATCATGCTGATCAGCTGGTCTCTCTGTACGGCATCCTGTTTTCCCTTTACGCTGGATGCCATACCGTCCAACTCTATCTTGCTGGCTTCCGCCTGCAGGAGCTTTTCCTGAAATTCTCTTTTCTCCTGCTCCGCCTTCGCCGCCCGTCTCTCCGCCCTGGCGCGGTTCTGCAGTTTCATGCTCCGCTCCATGGAATGAAGCAGCTGAGTCATATCATTCATTCTGTTTCCTCCTATTCCAGTTCCGCATCCGCCCCCCAGTACCAATGCATGAATAGAGCATTTCCGGCCGCGTAGAGATGCGTCCGTAAATCCTCTGGGCACTGTGCGGGCGGATGCTGTTTTCCAGTTCCGCATCCGCTCTCACAATATCACTTACCATATTTATCGGCCGCTTTCCTGTTTTTCCGTAGCTTTCATTGCAGTTTTGTCCGGATTATTCTGCCAGGTAGAACCGCAACTGTCTCCCAGTCTCCTTCACAGCCTTCTCCACAGTGAATCTTCTAGTTCTCAGTTTCTAAAGCGTTCCCTTTACCATAGAAATGTAACCAATGTCAGGAAGCATGTAACAAATAGTTTGGTTTTGTACATAAAAAATTCTCCTGACTTTATTCATCAGGAGAATTTCTTGTCAAAAACAATTATTTATTGTAGCACACAATCTGGCCGAAATCCGGCTTCAGGGAAGCGCCGCCCACCAGGCCGCCGTCAATGTCTGCCTGTGCAAACAGCTCTGCCGCATTGGATGCGGATACGGAACCGCCGTACTGGATACGGATGGCTGCTGCGGTCGCATCATCATAAATCTCGGCGATGCAGTCACGGATGGCCCTGCATACCTCTTCGGCCTGCTCTGTTGTAGCTACCTTGCCGGTTCCGATAGCCCAGATAGGCTCGTAAGCGATAACTGCCGTGGCAGCCTGCTCAGCCGTTACATTCAGGAATGCAATCTTAATCTGCTGACGTACAAAGTCAATGGTTACGCCCTGCTCTCTCTGTGTCAGAGTCTCACCGCAGCATACGATAGGAGTAATGCCGTGCTCAAAAGCCTTCAGGACTTTCTTATTCACAGTCTCGTCTGTCTCGGCGAAGTACTCTCTTCTCTCGGAATGTCCGATGATAACATATTTTACGCCTGCATCATCCAACATTGCGGGAGAGATTTCTCCGGTGTAAGCACCCTTCTCCTCAAAATACATATTCTCGGCGCCGATATGGATATTGGTGCCCCTGGCAGCTTCCATAGCCGGAATAATGTCGATAGCAGGCACGCAGAATACTACATCCACGTCGTCATTCTGTACAAGGGGCTTTAAGGTATTGACCAGTTCTACTGCCTGGCTGGGAGTCATGTTCATCTTCCAGTTGCCGGCAATGATTTTCTTTCTTGCCATGATTTTTTCCTCGATTTTCTTTTCTCTGATTTTCTTCGTTTCTGCTCTTTCTGATTGCTGTATCACTAGATTGCTGTATCATGATTTCAGCAATTCTTTATACTGCTTCGTGAACATGACATGCATGCGGTCTTTCAATGGCTCTGCCCGTCCTCTGAACCGCAGGGTTTTACCCAGCGTGTCATGTTCCTTTCAAACTTTTGCGTATAAGCCTGCTTCAATTCCCCTGCGGTTATGCCGTAACACAATAAGATATCGTTATAATACATAAGGACATCCGCCATCTCCTCCACAAGATGCTCTCTGAGCCCTGCTTCCTCAATGGCTCTGCGGTCCCCGTTTTTCTTTACAATGTCTACAACCTCACCCACTTCCCCGATCATCCAGAGCAGTTTATTCTTTCCTGTCTCGGGATTGATGGGTTCCCAGCGGCCCTTATAGTTCTCCTGCAGCTTTCGCTGCATTTCCAGCATCTCATTGACTGTAAAATCTTCCATGATCTGTTCTTCCTGATAACTGCCTGGAATTTACGCATGCCTTGCAGATTTCTGTCACAGCTATGCGCGGCACTACAATCCCAGCCACGCACAGCATGACAAATTCATTATTTATCATCCGCTGCTGCGACGCCGGGAAGTACTTTGCCTTCCAGGAACTCCAGGGAAGCGCCGCCGCCGGTGGAGATGTGGCTCATCTTGTCTCCGAAGCCAAGCTGGTTTACAGCCGCCGCGGAATCGCCGCCGCCGATAATGGTGGTTGCATCTGTCTCAGCCAGAGCCTTTGCTACTGCGATGGTACCTGCCGCAAGAGTAGGATTCTCGAATACGCCCATAGGTCCGTTCCATACAACGGTCTTCGCGCTCTTCACAGCCTCTGCGTACATAGCCGCAGTCCTGGGTCCGATATCGCAGCCCTCTCTGTCGGCAGGCATATTCTCCACATCATACACTTCCACTTCAATAGGAGCATCGATGGGATTAGGGAATGCTGCAACGGTTACGGAGTCAACGGGAAGCAGCAGCTTCTTGCCCAGCTTCTCTGCCTTCTCGATCATCTCCTTGCAGTAGTCAAGCTTCTCATTGTCAACCAGGGAACGGCCGATTTCATAGCCCTGAGCCTTTAAGAAGGTGTAAGCCATACCGCCGCCGATGATCAGGGTATCGCACTTCTCCAGCAAATTGGAGATCACGTTCAGCTTGTCTGCAACCTTTGCGCCGCCCAGGATGGCAACGAAAGGACGAACCGGATTCTCCACGGCATTGCCCAGGAAGTTGATTTCCTTCTGCATCAGGTATCCTACAGCATTCTCGCCGCCCTTGGCGGTGATGCACCTGGTAACGCCCTCAACGGAAGCATGGGCTCTGTGGGAGGAACCGAAAGCATCGCATACATACAGATCAGCCAGGTCAGCCAGCTCCTTACTGAACTCCTCGCCGTTCTTGGTCTCTTCCTTGCCGCGGAAACGGGTATTCTGAAGCAGGACAACGTCCCCTTCCTTCATGGCTTCCACAGCCTTTGTAGCAGCTTCGCCGGTTACATTATAATCGGCAACAAATACCACTTCCTTGCCCAGCTTCTCGGACAGCCTCTTTGCAACAGGTGCCAAAGACTCGCCTTCATTGGGGCCGTTCTTAACCTTGCCTAAATGGGAGCAGAGGATAACCTTGCCGCCGTCATTTATCAGCTTCTGAATCGTAGGCATTGCAGCCACGATACGTGTCTCGTCAGTGATCTCGCCGTTCTTCAAGGGAACGTTAAAATCACATCTTACCAGAACTCTCTTGCCCTTTGCGTTGATATCATCAACGGATTTCTTGTTCAAGCCCATTTTTCCAAAAACCTCCATTTTACATAATCAAATCATTAAAACTCACAGCAAAAATATTAGCCGGCCAAAAGCAAATCAATGCGCTCACGAGTATACGCCAGCTTTCACTGAAAAAAGGAGCCCGGCCCATAAGACCGGACCCCCTCAAGGTCGTCACTTGCGGAAGAACGCCGCTCAATGCGAACACATCTGCCTCATTCTTCCCTGTGAGATTCCGATATTCTCAGGCACTGTCTGAAGCGCCTCAGAGATTCCTCTCACATTATGCCAGCTCACTGAAATACTTGATGGTACGAACCATCTGGGAAGTATAGCTGTTCTCATTGTCATACCATGAAACTACCTGTACCAGAGAGTTGCCGTCTTCCATCTTGGAAACCATGGTCTGGGTTGCGTCGAAGATGGATCCGTAGGTGCTTCCCACTACGTCGGAAGATACGATCTCGTCCTCATTGTATGCGAAGGACTCTGTAGCAGCAGCCTTCATTGCGGCATTGATGCCTTCCTTGGTAACCTCGCCCTTAACAACCGCAACCAGAATCGTGGTGGAGCCTGTAGGGGTGGGAACACGCTGAGCGGAGCCGATGAGCTTGCCGTTCAGTTCCGGGATAACAAGGCCGATAGCCTTAGCAGCGCCGGTGGAGTTGGGAACGATGTTGCATGCGCCTGCACGGCTTCTTCTCAGGTCACCCTTTCTCTGAGGTCCGTCAAGGATCATCTGATCGCCTGTGTAAGCATGAACGGTAGTCATGATACCGCTCTGGATAGCAGCGAAATCATTCAGAGCCTTAGCCATGGGAGCAAGGCAGTTGGTTGTACAGGAAGCTGCGGAGATAACGGTATCCTCAGCCTTCAGTGTATCATGGTTTACATTGTAAACGATGGTAGGAAGATCGTTTCCTGCAGGAGCAGAGATAACAACCTTACGTGCGCCGGCAGTGATATGTGCGCTTGCCTTATCCTTGGAGGTATAGAAACCGGTACACTCCAGAACCACGTCTACCTTCAGATCGCCCCAGGGAAGGTTCTTAGCGTCTGCTTCCTTGTAGATGGTGATGGTCTTGCCATTTACGGTGATATTGTCCTCGCCTGCCACTACAGAATCAGCATATTTGTACTTGCCCTGAGAAGAGTCGTACTTCAGCAGATGGGCCAGCATCTTGGGACTGGTCAGATCGTTGATCGCAACTACCTCATACCCCTCAGCGTCAAACATCTGTCTGAATGCCAGACGGCCAATACGGCCAAAACCATTGATTGCTACTCTTACAGCCATTTTTAGATTCCTCCTGATATTTTTCTATTTTTCGGCAATCCCTGTCCACTTTTCGGACATGCCAGATTGTCAAACATTTATCAACAAGGATATTTTACCCAATTTCTCATGATAATTCAAGATGTAAATGAAAAATAATTGCCAACTTTTCGGAAATTTTACAGATTGTTTAGAATTTATGGCGCATCTATGATATAATGTCCCTGTCGGGAAATAGAATAAGTCTGGTGGTTTACCATGAAAGTCTTCAAATTGGACTCTGCGGCACCGCGAGGCGTTTCATGCTCTCTTGCACGAAATCCCGAGACCACTGTGCGCCAAACCGCCAAGGCGGGCTGCCAGGGGCTGTCTGATTCAGGCACCCTGCAGCATCCTGAGAAAGGCACTAACATCGAAAAGAGAGGTTTACATCATGCAAATTACGGCAGACTGCCATCTACATTCCTCCTTCTCGGGAGATTCGGATACACCCATGGAAGAGATGATTCTTCAGGGAATCGCCCGGGGACTGAAGACCATGTGCTTTACGGAGCACAATGACTTTGATTACCCTGTATATCCTGACCTGCCGGAAGGCTATTTCCTCTTAAACACGGATTCCTACCTCTATGACCTGGTCCGGCTGAAGGAGAAATACCAGGACAGAATCCGGCTGCTCTTCGGTGTGGAGCTTGGACTGCAGCCTGAAGTGATGCATCAGAATGCGGTATATGCCAAAACCCATGATTTCGATTTCATCATCGGCTCCTCCCATATCTGCCACGGAAAGGACCCCTACTATCCCGGCTTTTTCGACGGACGTGATAAGACTGCCGCCATCCGTGAATATTTTGAATCCATCCTGGATAATATCAGAAAGTTCTCCGACTTTGATGTATACGGGCATCTGGACTATGTAGTCCGCTATGCGCCCGGGCAGGATGAGGGCTATGCCTATGAAGCATACAGAGATATTCTGGATGAAATTCTGAAACTCCTCCTTGAAAAGGGAAAGGGCATCGAACTGAATACCGGCGGGCTGAAAAACGGCATGCATGACGTGCATCCCTGTACCGGCATCCTGCGGCGTTACAGGGAACTGGGCGGCGAACTTGTCACCGTGGGCTCCGACTCCCACGATGCACGGCACATTGCGGCCGGTTTCGAACGCAGTGCTGATATATTGAAGAATTGCGGGTTCCGCTATTACTGCGTCTTCGAAAAGAGAGTTCCTGAATATTTCAGGCTTTAATGCTTGCATTTTACCTGTGCCATTGCTATACTGAAAGGAATTATCATAATAACTTAAAGGAACTCTGGCCATGGTCAAATTACTTGCAAAAATTTTTATCAAAAATCAAGGCGACACCAAAAATCCCTCCGTGCGGCAGGCCTACGGAATCTTATGCGGAGCAGTGGGAATTTTCCTGAATCTGTGCCTCTTTGCCGGCAAATTTATCATCGGCACCATCAGCAATTCCATCGCCATCACTGCGGACGCATTTAACAATCTGTCAGATGCCGGTTCTTCCATTATCACGCTCATCGGCTTTAAAATGGCAGGGCAGAAACCGGACCCCCATCATCCCTTCGGACATGGGCGCATTGAATACATATCCGGGCTGTTGGTTTCCGTTATTATCCTTCTGATGGGCGCGGAGCTTCTCAAAAGCTCCTTTTCGAAGATCCTGCATCCCGAGATGCCGGATTTCTCGCCTGCAGTGATAGTGGTATTGCTGGCATCCATCCTGGTGAAATCCTACATGTATCTGTACAACCGGCAGTTGGGCAGGAAACTGGACTCCGCTGCCATGTCTGCCACCGCCGCCGACTCCTTAAGCGACACCATTGCCACCTCCGCCGTACTTGCTGCCACGCTCATCGGACATTTTACAAATCTCGCCGTAGACGGTTGGTGCGGTATGCTGGTAGGGTTGTTTATCTGCTATGCGGGCTATAGCGCTGCCAGGGACACCATCAGTCCGCTGCTGGGCCAGGCACCGGAACCGGAATTTGTCAGCCAGCTCAATGATATCGTCATGGCTCACGAGGAGATTTTGGGAATCCACGACCTTATCGTGCATAATTACGGCCCCGGACGTGTGCTGATTTCCCTCCATGCCGAAGTGCCGGCTGACGGAAATTTCCTTGCCCTCCACGACAAAATTGATATCATCGAACATGAGTTGCGGGATATACTTAACTGCCATGCCGTGATCCATATGGATCCGGTCTGTGTAGGCGACGAAGAAACTTCTCGCCTGAAGTCTCTTGTGAAAGATTATCTGAAAGAAATCAGCGAAACCCTTACCATGCATGATTTCAGAATTGTCACAGGCCCTACCCACACCAACCTGATTTTTGATGTGGTAACCCCCTATGACTTCTCCCTGTCAGATGCAGAACTGGTGACACAGATTCAGGATCGCATCCAAAAAGACAATCCCAATTACTTCGCAGTGATCGAAGTAGACAAACAAATGGTCTGATCCGCCAACAACATATCAGAAAGAAGGCTCCAGTATGAAATCCAAAAAATCCCGCAGCCTGACAGAAGCCGAAATCAGGCGTCTGGAAACCCTTGAAAAAAGATACCGTAACGCCGCCCGGCAGCAGTTTGAAAGCCGGGTGGCCTATTTTCACCGAATAACAGGCGGAAATTACACCTCAATCACCGTCCGGGACCAGAAAACCCGCTGGGGCAGCTGCTCCTCCCGCGGAACACTGTCCTTCAATTACCGCCTTATCTTTGCGCCGCCGGTAATACTTGACTATGTGGTAGTGCATGAGCTCTGCCATCTGACCCACATGGACCACTCCAAAAACTTCTGGAACATGGTCGCCTCCGTGATGCCGGAATACAAAGAGTGCAGAAAGTGGCTCCGCGAGCACGGGCAGGAGCTTAGTCTGGAAAACCATATGGACAGGCTGGGGATTCCCGTCAATTTATCGTAGATATTCACCGCCTGTCCTTTATCCTTTCACACTGCCTAAAGTCAGTCCGGCGGTGAAATATTTTTGCAGAAACGGATACATTCGTTACCTTTCATGGGTGGGGAAATCAAGACACAAAGAAATGCTGCACTCTGATAATCGAATGCAACATTTCTTTAAACCTATACTATATAGTCCATATATCCGAGACCTTATCTCTAGCGCCTCTCATCCACGTAAATCTGTGCCCTGCTCTGAATCACCTTCGCAACCTCCTGGGCGCTCTTCTGCCCGTTGAAAAACGACGGCATTTCCTCATTGATAATGTTGGTAATATCCGTATTTCCGTAATAGCACTTATTTATGCTGAAAATATAATTCACCACAGCGTCTACCTCCTCCTGGTTCATGGGATCCAGCTTGATATCCTCGCCATTGATGTAGTAAGTATCATCATACTCCACTTTCTCCCCGTTTTCATCCAGGTAATAAGGCCTCTGGGTTGCTTCCTGAGCATCTTCCATGAAATATTTCTTCTGAATCGGCATTCCCCAGTTCAGTTCGGACTGGTATTCATCGGTCAGATAGTATCTCAGGAATTCCCACGCCCCGTCGATGTTGGCGGAACGCGAGGAAATCGCATAGCAGTCTCCCGCCTGCACATAAGCGCCCATTCCGCTCTCCGTAGGGAATCCGATATAGGATACCTCCTCACCAAAGTTACCTTTCACAGTGTAATTGATATTCCGTATATTTCCGATATACATGCTGCGCAGAATCGTCCGGTTCTCACGGTACTGGGTCTCATACTTCATCCAGTAATCCTCATTGTAATCTTCCTCTTCCAGTTGTTCCGGAAGCGTTTTTGCATACTCCATCATGTCAATGAAATTCTGAGAGTCAAAATTACATTTTCCCGTGGCCACATCGATAAAATCCGCCCCGCAGTAATCCATCATGGTATACATGAAGGAATCCCGGGTCATCTCGCCGAATATATTGGTTCCTTCCGGCAGCGACTCCATCAGCTGCTTCATATCCGCCATGGTCCAGGAAGTCCTGTCTCCCACAATGGATTTTTTGCCGATTACGGTACTCACACTGAAATACGGTATTACGTAATACAATTTCCCGTCCGTGGAATAGGCATCAAACACATTCTGTACAAATTCCTTCTGGGACAGTTCCTCATCCTCCTCTATCAGCTTTCCGATATCTGCCAGAAGACCTTTTGCCACATAATTTTCCGCCGGAAGACCTGATGTAATGATAATATCCGGCATATTGCCTGTAGTAATGTCATTATTCAGCTGAGTGAGACCTGCGGTATAATCCTCGTAGCTGTTATAGGAGTCATATTCCTTTATCGTTATGCGGTATTCCTCATTGCTGCGGTTATACTCTACCACCCTCTGCTTCATGTCGCTGCCCACGTAATTGCCTGCCAGCACCAGCACTGCCTTGTCCGGGATATCCTTGGGGTCCACATAGGTAAAGATTCCTGCCTGCATTTCTTCCCCGTAATTTTCACTGAACACACCGATAAAACTCTTCTCGTCCAGCTCTATCAGGGAAGTGAAAGCACTGATGTTCAGGTCGGAATTGATGAAATTCATCTTTTCCACGCTGTCCTCATCACCTATGGAGTAAGTATACACACCGCTTGAATTGCTGTATAACAGATCCGATGTCTTTCCCGCGTTCATAGTATTATATCCGTTCCACATCAAAGAAGCGGGAAGCGCTCCGGGCTCACCCAGCTGGCCTGTGGCAGGGTCATAAGAGATCAGAAACTGCTTCTGCCCGTCCGCCTCGTCACTGTACATAATCAGGAAAGTGCCATCCTCCTTGTTCATGATGGAATTGTAATTGCTGAATATCTTGCTCACATCCTCAGGCATTTCCTTCCTCTCGGAGATATTGCCCTGGGCATCCACTGTCATGATATAAGAACCGTCACCTGTCAGTATCAGGGTTAAGATACCATCCTCCGACACGGACATACTGTTCACATAAAGATATTCGTCCTCGGAAGAAAGCCCTTCCAGCTCCTTCTCCCATGCAAAGCTTCCGTCCGCGTTCCAGCAGTTGATATAATTCCTCTGAAAAGATGTATATTCCTCGCCGGAATAGTCCTCATAATAATAATTTCTCATTGCATAAATCATGCCATTGGTGCCAAAGCTGAAATTTTCATAATAGGAATTCTCATAGAACTCTCTGCCAACCGAATTTACATCGTCAATTATATCTGCTGCTGCGGTATCGGCCTCTTCTGCTTCATCATCTTCTGCTTCATCACCTTCCCCGGACTCCGTCCCTTCTTCGTCTTCGGGCCCGGCCTCATCGCCGTTTCCGTCTTCCGCGCCGCCTTCTCCGGGTTCTGCCGCATCTGAGCCGTCACCTTCCTCAGGCCCGGCTGCTCCGTCACCGCTTTCAGGAGCCTCGCCGCTTCCGCTCTGTGACCTCCATTCGGGAATCTCCATATCTACCATCTGTACATCGGAACCGTCCTCCTTCAGCATCAGCATCTTCATGTCGGTATCTTCATTCCCCTCCGACCAGTGATAGACCTGTGCCATCATATAGATTGTCCCGTCCCTGTACATGGAACCTCTGATTGAATAGTCGTCTCCGCCCAGCTCCGGCATCTCAATCTCCTGGAACTTATAGACATGCTCCTTTGCCAGGGCAGCATTTTCCATCTTTTTTCCGCCGCTGCCGCAGCCGGCCAGCCCCAGTGTCATGGCGGCAGCCAAACCCACACTTACTGCCCTTTTCGCCCAAATCTTCTTCACACTTCTCCTCCCGTCTTCCCTTTCTTTGCTCTGCGTTCCTCTTTTTTCAGTTCCCTCGCCTGCCTTTTTCTGGCTTTCTCCTCACGTTTCGCCTGACGCTTACCATCTGCAGGCTTTTCACGTTTTTCTTTCGGTTCTTTCCTCTGTATCCGCGGTGAGCCCTTCTGCTTTGGCTCATCATCGAACTCACTTTTTTCGAATTCGATGTATTCAAAATCGCTGTCCGCAGAACCGCTCTTTTTCTTTTTCCTTTGCTTCTCCCTGCGCTTCTCCATCCAGCGTTCCGCTTTATCCACGACCTTCAGCCTTACATCCCGCATGGTCCAGCCCTTATGCTTCCACCAGATACAGAAGAACACCAGTCCCAGCCCCACAGGATAAGCAAGGAATATAATGCCAAACAGAGTCATAAGCGCCAGAATGTCCTCATATCCCCGGGCAATATTTTCCCAGTAAGGATAAATGATAGCCTTTCCGTTCATGGAGCGCACCCCGAACTGCGTCAGGAGCTTAAGCCTGGAAAGCAGAGAATAGCGGGTGGTATTTTCTACGATTTCCGTCTCCGCCTCCTTCTCCTCTGTTCCGAATCTTTCCCTGATATAGTTCACTGCAAATCCGGTGACAGGATTGGGCATCACAATCTCATAGTGGTTGATGCCGTGGCTTATCCCCAGTTCATTTAAGGTCTGGTAAGACACATACACAAGAGTGGAATCCAACCCGGCAGCTTCCGCCAGACGACCGGCCGGCCTCTCCACCACCCCGGTTACAATATGCGGAACCCCTCCAATATAGACCATCATCCCGGCCACATCGTTGGAACCGAACAGCTGCCATGCAGCATCCTCGTCTATGACACAGTAATCCTGCATCAGGTCATTGCCCGAAAAATAAGCACCGTTCAAAAGCTTCACCGGATGAAACAGAAAAAAATCACCGCCGATTCCGATGGCATCCGCCAATATGCTTGCTTTGTCTGTAGAAATACTCACGGTGCCATCAGCGCTGTAGGCATCTGCCCACAGCCTGGCGCCGGGATTCTCCGATTCCTGAACCACGGATGCGTCCACAAGCGCACTGTCCACCGTATGCTCGAAGTCAATGATCTCATCCTCAGTAATACCTGACCCCACCGAGAAAAAACAACTGACCTGTGAAGCATTCTTTTTACTGCTCCATCTATCGGCCACCGTCTGCGACAGCTGACTGTGGCCCAGATAATTCGTAGTGAAAAGCAGGATCAGGAAAATCAGGAAGGAAATCCCTCCGCTTATACCCAATACTATTTTCTTCATCACTTACCTCATTTCCATCCGTCCTATCCGTTATTTTCACTCAGCCTGACCTGCTTGCCCGCTTCCACGGGTTTTGTTGACGTTGTGATCACAAATTCGTAGCCATAAAGCGCAGCACTGACAGCTGACTGAGTGTCATCGCTTGCCAACACTTCCACATCCACGCGGCTTGCAATATAACGGGTGCTCAAAGGCCCCGGCTTGGACTCAACGATCAGAATGAACTTACCGTTATTGTCCTCGCGGATAGCGCTGTTTGGCACGATATAATCATAATTGGAACTCTTCTGTCCCACCGATATATTCAGTGTCTGTCCTGCCGTCACGTTTCCCGCAATATCAAAGGTCAGAAGCTTCTTCTGTCCGGGCTCTTTTGGGTCCGGCTTGATATTGGACAGTGTCACCGTCACATCGTCATATCTCCAGGCATTGACCAGATCCGCCATATCGCCCACGGAAAGTCGTTTCGCCTGTTCGTTTGTCACGGAAAAACTCATGTTGTAGCCCTTTCCTTCGGGCTGCAGCACCGCTACGGGCGTGCTGGCATCCGTATTCTTGCCAGCCGTCACATTCAGTGCGGTAACCTTACCGGCAATGGGTGCCTTGATGGTTGCATCGATGGATTTCTCCGTCAGTTCATCCACCTTTTCCTGAGCCCTGTCGATTGCTTCCTGAGCGGTCTCCAGGCCTGACACCTTGCCTATCCTGCTGGCCAGGTCCGTGAGATCCTTCTGCCTGTCTGCAAGATTAGTCTCCTGATTCGAAAGTTCGGCCTGTTTCTGGCTCAGTACATTCCTTGCCTCTGCCAGGGAAACGTTCAGGGCATTCTGCTGATTCTTCAGATTATTGATAATACCTTCCGTATTTCCGGTATTTTTCTTGTCATTCAGCGCCTGCTCTGCCCTGTTGTAAATCTCTTCCCTTCTGGCTGCTTCCAGGCTTGCATTGTTGTAGACATTCTGAGCATTAATCTCTTCTGCCTTAGCCGCGGTCAGCTGTTCCTTCAGCTTATTCAGCTGTTCCTTCAGCTTATTCAGCTGCTGCTGAAGCCCATCCACATTCTCGCTTACCTGGTGCAACCGGCCCGTGCCGTTCCGAACTGTCCGGGATGCCGACTCTGCCTGGCCGGCCTCGGGCGCTGCGGATACCTCCGGTTCTGGGGAAGCATCCTGTGCAGTCGGCTCGGAAGATGGTGCCTGAGTGGCCTCAGAACTGACAGCAGCTCCGGATTCCGAACCGCCTTCCCCGTCCGGGTTCTGAGATGGGTTCTGTGTAGGGTCCGCTGTAGGGTCCGGCGCAGGTTCCAGCGCAGACAACTGGTTCTCCACAAGCTGAATCCATGCCTCCAGGTCTGCCACCACATTCTGTTTCGCCGTCAGATTATTTTTTGCATCTGCCTCAATACGCTTCGCCTCATCCCAGGAAGCTTTCGCCTCATTCAAAGCCTTGGTCTCCGCGCTGACATCCGCATTATTTTCCGGTGTAAGGGATATCTGATTGCCAACTGCTTCATACTGGTTCTGAATCTCATCCACTTTCTTCTGTGCGGCAGTCACCTCATTCTTCGCAGCCGTCACCGCATTCTCCGCAGCCGTCACCGCATTCTGCGCCGCGGTAATCTGCTGCCTGTAGGAATCCGTCGACATCCCCGTATCGGCGGCATGGATATCCGCCGATGTAATCTCCACGGAAAGCAGCGCATTGCGGTAATCCGCCTGTGCCTTCTCCAGTTCTTCCCTTGCCGTCTTCAGTTCGTCGCTCTCCTCATCCTCCAGGTACATGAGCACCTGGTCCTTCTCCACATCATCCCCTACCTTCACCGCCACGCTGGCAACTTTCCTGGATTCCTTCACTTCCACATTATATGGGTCCCCGCTCTCCACCACGCCTGAGCCCCTGATTTTTGCCGTAATGGTGCCGGACTGTACATACTGCGTAGCCACCTCCGGCAAAGAATAGTTCATAATGGTGTTGGAGAAAAAGGTAAGTACCAGCATCACGGACAGAAATATGATCGCTGCCGTCTTCACCCATTCCCTTTTCTTCTTTCCGTTCTCGTTCATTGCTATACCTCTCCTATATTATTTAATCCTGAATCATTTCCGCCATGCCGTTTCTGGCATCAGTGCTGTTTATAACTTTAGCCTTTTATGCCGCCCTGATACGTAATACCGTCTACCAGGTATTCCTCCCCGTACAGGAAGATCAGAAGGCTGGGCACCATGTAAATCGTAGCCACCGCAAATGCCAGCCCGATTTCCCCTGCGTTAATCTTGCTGAGGAATACCGACAGCGGATGGGTCTCCGCATCGGTAAGCAGAATCAGCGGCTGTTCCACCATATTCCAGTAGTCAATAAATACCAGAATGGCTGCGGAGCATATGGCTCCTTTACACAGGGGCATACATATTCTCCGGTAAATCTGCCACTCTCCCGCGCCGTCTATCTGCGCCGCCTCCATCACCGACTCCGGAATCCTGCGCATGAACTTGGTCAACAGAAATACCGCAAAGGGTGACATGATACCCGGCAGCCAGATGGCCCAGTTCGTGTCCAGAAGATTCAGCCAGTCACTGACCAGGTAGTTCGGCACCAGCGTCACCTGATAGGGCATCAGCATCAGTATAATATACATGAAAAAAATAATTTCCCTGATCCTTCCCCTGTATCTGGCAAAGCCATAAGATGCCAGCGATGCGATGAGCAGCTGGAATATCACGACAGGCGCCACCAGTATAACGGAATTCCAGAATTTCAGCAGATACTCCGGGCTTTTGAACAGCACCGTATTATACTGGCTGAAGGAAACCATATCGGGAATAAATTTCAGATTCACCTTTTCCGCTATGTAGACCTTTCCGCCGTTGGCATCGGTGGCAAACACGGAGCCATAGTTCGCCGATATCTCGGATGCGGCCATAAAGGAATTGGTAATCGTCAGTACGATAGGCATCAGGAAGAGGATGGCAAAGGCGGCCGCCACTATTGTGGCCAGTCCGATCTTTACTGTCTGCAGCCGCTTCTTGCGCTTCGCCGCCAGACGGTCCTGCGCCGCCAGGTCTTCCCAGTTCTCTGACGTCTTTGCTTTTTTCATCCCTCCACATCCTTTCCGAAATAATTTTCCGCGATAAACAGGATTCCTATCAGCACAATCATCACCAGTGACATCAGTATGGCAGCCGCCGACAATGTCTGATAATCCAGCGATTTGAACTTATTGTTCATAAAATGCTGGAGCGTATAGATGGAATCATAAGGATAATCCCCTGTCAGCAGATAGACTTCGCGGAATATCTTAAAGGAATTGATCAGGGACATAATCGTCACAAACAGAAGTGAGGAAGACAGGTACCTGATCTTAATATGGAAGAAAGTCTGCAGCGGTGTGGCGCTCTCCAGCCTCGCCACCTCCAGGATATCTTTCGGAATACTCGCCAGAGCCGCCATAAATAAAATCATATTATAGCCCAGATTCTTCCATAAAAACAAAATAACAATTACCACAAGTGCGTAATCAGATTTCATCCAGTCAATCTTACTGCCGCCCAGATCCACCAGAATCTCATTTATAGCGCCATTATAGTGGAACAGCACCTGCCAGATCAGCACGATGGAAGCCACCGGCACCATCATGGGACTCAGGAAAAAGGTTCTGAACTGGCTCCTGAAAGGCAGCTTGGCCTCCAGCACAATGGCCAGCAGCAGAGAGAGCACTACTGCCAACGGCACCGCCACCGCAGAGAACATGAACGTATTATGTACTGCCCTGCGGTATGCCGTATTGTCTATGATACTCTTAAAATTATCCAGAAAAACGAAATTAGCACTGATGGGATTGTCTACCAGCGAATAATATATAACCACCATAAAAGGCAGTATAAAAAACATCATCACCCCCAGAAAGCTGGGAGCGATATACGCCCCCGAACTTATTTTCAATCTGCGGGTCCTCCGGGTGGTCCTGATGTGATTTTCCAGTTCCGGCGCCTTCCTGCGCCTCTCTTTTAGCTTCTTGCCCATTTTCATCCTCATTTCAGATGTATTGCCTATCTTGTCTCGCTCACATAGATATTGACACGGTTCTGGATAACGCCTGCCACTTCATCCACCGACTTCTGTCCCTTGAAGAATGCTTCCGCCTCCTCATTGATGATCTTCGAAATTTCGTCGTCACCGTTATAGGATACGGGCTTTGCCACATTCATCAGCTCCATCACCCTGTCCACTTCCTCCTGGGTTGCCAGGCGGTATGTGTAACTCCATCCATCCTCATAACCTATGGAAGAGGCTCCTTCGCTGATAACGGGCTCTCCGTTTTCATCCTTCAGGATTTCCCCGTTCTCGTCCGTGATATATTCCGGAGTCACTGCCTTCTCCGCCATCTCATTCAGTCTGGATTTCAGGGTTGGAAATCCACTGTAAAAACGATCATTATTTTTTTCTGTCAAAAGGCTTTCCAGGAATTCCCAGGCACCGTCCTTTTTCTCCGACTTGGTAGTGATGGCATATGCTTCATTTGCGGAAAGCGCATGACCGCCCTGACCGTCAACCGTAGGGAAGCCTATACAGTTGTAATCTCCCTGAAAAATCTCGTTATACATCTGAAGCTGATTGAAATCGTAAATATAAGCATTAGATAAGAGAACCTCTCCGTTCTGGATTCTGGCAGGCTCGGAATCCCTTTCATCTTCATAGTTTACCTCATCCGGGAAGCGGTTTACAAACTCAAGGATATTCTTGAATCCGTCCGTGTCAAAACTGCATTCCCCGGTCTCCCAGTTAATGAACGCATCCTCATTGAACATCATGGCCGCCTGGAGAATCGCCTGCTTGGAAGCACTGTCGAAAAGCTCCGCATCCGGGTGCTCATTTGCCAGGGCAATCAGCTGCTCCAGTGTCCATCCGCTCCCGGTCCCCACCATATCGGCACTGCCGATTACGGTCTGCATGCTGAAATACGCAGGAATGCTCAGAAGCTTGCCGTTGTAGGTATAAGCACTTAATATATTTTGCACAAAATCGTCACGGTTCAGCTTACTGCTCTTTTCCAGATAAGGGCTTAAGTCCTCCAACACATCCTTCGCCGCCAGCGGGGCGACATTTAAATTGGATAAATCAATCATGTCCGGGCAGTTGCTGGAGGTAATATCATTATTCAGGTTTGCCAGCGCATCAGACCATGTATTCTCGTTAATATTGTTATAGTCCACATAATCCTTAACAGAGATATGGTACTTGTCATTGGCCTTGTTAAACTTCACCGCCTTGGACTGCAGGGTATAGGAGCCGCCCATGGTGGCAACCAGAATGGTTTCCTTCTGAGGCACTTCCTCAGCTTTCTTCTTCGTCAGCATTGCCACACCGCTGTCATTGTTCTCCCAATCCTCAATGACGGCAATAATCCTTCCGTCCTCCATCTGACCAAACTTTCTCACATTGTTACCGTTGATATCACTGTCCAGCCAGTCAAACAGATGTTCTTTTTCCTTCTTTCCCAGATCATAACCGTAGAGAGACGTACCATCGCTCAGCAGGAAATCATACTCTGTCCCGGCAGTAAAACCGTTATTTCGCGTAACACCTTCATAGGCCTGACCCGCCTTCTTACCTTCGAAATCTATTTCACACAGGGTGTATGTACTGCTGTTGCCGTCGTAATTGCTGTATCCCATGTACATCTTGCCGTCCTTGCCGCAGGCCAGGGAATCAATCCAGGTATTCCCGCCGCCTTCCATGGAAACAGTACCCTGTCTGTTGCCTTCCTCATCGAAGAGCCATACCTGGCTGTCACCGGCGACATAAAGCCTTCCCTCACCGTCCACCGCAAATGTATCCACATAGGAATCTCCCACCAGATCCGATATATCATTGGCAAAAACCTGTTTTCCTGACACATCAAACCTGGCCAGCATCTCTTTGGACTCGCTGTAGTCCTCATTATAGGAATACATGATGGCATACATGCTGCCATCCTCCGCAAACCTGCCTCTGCTGATATTCTGATTGCCGCCCTCCTCCAGCCAGGTAATGGGGGTGGAAGTCACACTCTGATCCTCCAGAGAATATCTGCAGATATTCTGACTGCTCTCGCCGGTCTCCTCATCCCAGCTATAGGACAGATAGTAGAGATTCTCTCCCACTATCTGTACGTCATAGTAATTCACATTCTCCTCGTCAATGGTAATGAATTCAGGCACATAGGCCCATTCTTTCGCCTGTGCAGCGTCACCGGAATCGCCTGACTTTCCGCACGCCGCCATGGAAAACGCTGTCACGGCAACAAGCGTCACCGCCGCAGTACGCCTGAGTATTGAAATCCGTAAATCTCCTGTATACCCTTTTTTCATTCTATATCACAATCCTTCCTGCCATTAATTGTACGGCCGATTTATCTGCTGCCGTACGGCAAAACTGAAGCATCCTTTCTTCTCTGCCGGATAAGAAAATCATCCCCGGGTAATATCCGCTTCTCTTCAAAAGAAAATACCCAATACACAGCCTTCTCGATGCTACATATTGAGTATATCACACTATTTCAAAAATGCACCTTAAGATTTTATGAATTACAGAAAAATATTAGCTAAAATTGCAATAATTTCGTAACGTTATTTAACCCTGATGTAATATTTGCGCAGTTCCCGAATCCGCTTCCTGTAACGCAGCATACTTCCGAGATGATTATAGAACCAGAAGCCATCCACCAGCAGGTTGTTGGCCCTGCCGATCTTCTGCTTTGTCGTCTTCCCGTAATATTCCCCGCCGCAGACACATGCCTCCTGTCCTTTCTCCTTCACCAGTCTTATCAAATCCGATTCGCAGGTAATATTTTTACAAAATTCCGTATATCCCAGTCCTATACAGCCTGCCTTATGGGCATCGCTGCCGCCGAAAACAGGCTTATTGTGCATCTGGGCAATTGCCAACGCCCCGGCATTGCTCTCGGGCGACTCACATGCATTGAAACCTTCCACAAAATCAAATTCATCCATCACTGCCATCTGATTGCGGTGTGTAAGAGTATTCATGATACTCAGGTATTTCTCCCCGCAGGGATGCGCCGGTCCCAGGATACCGCCGTTTTTATGGACTATGTCTATCAGGAACTGCACCGGAAGCCCTCTCAGCTCCAGTATCTTCAGTTTCACATTTTCCGGCATGACCACAAGGATATGGCCTGCGTCAATGGTATCGTACTCCACGCCCTTCAGTACCAGAAAACCGCAGTCCCTGCCCTCTTCCCTCACCTTTTTCCATACGCGGTATCCTTTATAGGAATCATGGTCGGTGACAAGCATCCCGTCAAACCCCTTGCCTTTCAGTGCGGCAGCAAATTCCTCAATGGGCACCTTGCCGTCCAGCGAGCCTTCCTTCGTGTGACAATGCATATCAAATCTCATTTTTCATGTTGTCCTTTCCTTTTCCGGTTATACACGCCATGGGAACTGCCGCATTTCCTTAGTTTGCTCCGCCGGAATCTCCGCTTTTCCATAGAATTTTTCCATAAATTGATAACTGTTCCCTCAATCCACGCTCTTTAAAGATTCCGTCATGCTGATTCCTTCCAGCTTGCCTCCCATTGCCTGATTCACGCCCCAGGCGAACACCATGGTCAGCAGCCCGCTGTACAGATAGCTCACCGGCTTCACATATATGGCAAAGGACATCAGATCCACCTTAATCTCGTTCATGACGAAGGCGTGCAGCAGACGGCCCAATCCCAGGCCCAGCAGCATGCCCAGACCCGTCAGTATGATATTTTCCCGGAAGACATAGGCGGCCGTCTCTCTCTTATAGAAACCCAGAACCTTGATGGTGGCGATTTCCCGCACCCGCTCTGTGATATTGATATTGGTCAGGTTGTAGAGCACGATAAATGCCAGTCCCGCCGCGCAGAGGATGACCACCACCACGATGATATTCAGGCTGGCCATCATATTGCCTATCCGCTCCATGAAATCCTGATTCACCGTCACATTTGCCACCTGTTCCAGTTTCATCAGCTCTGCCGATATCTCGTGGGCCGAGACACCCTGAAGGGACGTATCCTCTGACGGCTCTCCCGCCAGGTTCAGGTATACCGTCCTTCTGTCCGGCTCCTCCCCGGTCAGTTCTCTCCAGGTATCCTCCGAAATATGAACGTAATTATAGATATAATTCTCGTATACACCGGACACTTCTACTTCCATGGTTCGCAGATTCTCGTCTCTCAGAGTTATCATGTCACCGATTTTCACATTGTAATCCTCTGACAGACGATTGGAAATAACTGCCTTCCCCGGACCCGGATAGGCCACTGCTTCCCCTCCGGAAGTGTGCAGATTCAGGAAGGGTGCCATGCCCTCTTCTGTACCTGCCACCAGATAGACCGACTTTGTCCCGCTGTCCGCCACGAAATCCATATTTTTCTCCATGGCAAAGGTATATGCTTTCACCCCGGAGGCTTTCTTCTCTTCAAGGGATTCTTCCAGACTCTCGTCCGCCGCCTCTTTCAGGGAAATGCTGATATCTACGGTCTGTATCTCCCGGAACTGCTTTGTCGCCACATCGGCGATGGAATCCTTGATGCCGAAGCCCGTCACCAACAGCGCCGTACAGCCGCTGATTCCCACTACCATCATAAACAGCCGCTTCTTATACCGGAAAATATTCCGCATGGAAACCTTGCGCAGAAAGCCGAGCCGCTTCCATACAAAGGGAATGTGTTCCAGGAAAACCCGCTTTCCCGCCTTCGGCGCTTTTGGCCGCATCAGCGCTGCCGCCACCTGCTTCAACTCCATCCGGCAGGACAGCCATGTAGTGCCGATGGAGCATAAAAGGGATACGGTCAGGGAAATAGCCGCCATCTTCCAGTCAAAAACATAGAAAATGGGGTCCGCCTGGTACATCATGCCGTAGCAGAACCAGATAATCTTCGGAAAGCCCCAGGTTCCCGCAAGGAAACCGAAGACACACCCGCCCAGTGCCGCCAGACCGGAATAGATCATAAACTTAGACATAATGGTGCCTTCCCCATAACCCAGGGCCTTGAGCACGCCGATCTGGGTGCGCTGTTCCTCCACCATCCGGTTCATGGTGGTGATACATACCAGCGCCGCCACCAAAAAGAAGAACGCGGGAAAAATGTTGGCAATTCCTTCTATAATATTAGAGTCATTCTCGAAACACACATAGCCGATATTGGTATCCCTGCCCAGCACGTACACATCCGGCGCCTCCAACTCCGCCAGCGTCTGCTCCGCATCTTCCAGCTCTCTCTCCGCATCCGCCACCTGGGTGTCGAATTCCTTCCGGGCATCCTCATATTCCTTCAGTCCGTCCTCATACTCCTTTTTCCCGTTCTCCAGCTCCGCCTCCTTCTCCGCCAGAGTATTCCGGCCCTCCTCCAGTTCTTTCCGGCCGTCGGCAATTGCCTTTTCGCCCTCGGCCAGCTCGTCCTTCGCCTCCGCAATCGCCTTACGCCCGTCCGCAATCTCCCATTTTGCCTCCGCAAGGGCTGCCTGTCCGTCCGCAATCTGCTGCTTTGCCTCCGCTATAGCCAGCCAGCCGCTGTTCAGCTGCTGCTCGGACTGGGCAATCTGCTGCTTTGCCTCCTCCAGCTGCTGTTCCCCTTCTGCCAGCTGTGCCTCACGCTCCGCCAGCTGTGCCTGGTAATCCGCCAACGTCTGCTCGCCTCTCTCAATCAGGGCAGCCGCCACATCATAGGCTTCCCCGGAAATCTCCCCGCTATCCACCTTCGCCTGAAGCTCTGCCTTCTGTTGTGCCAGATTCTGAGACTGGGTCTCTATCTGGGTCTTCCCCTCGGTAATCAGCAGTTTCATGGTGTCCACGTAACTGCTTTTGCTCCGCAGCTCCGCTTTCCCGTCCGACAGCTGCCGCTCCGCGCTTCTCAGATTCACCTCGTTGCTGTCAACCAGGCGCTTCGCCTCCGCAAGCTCCGCCTCCTTCTCTGCGATGATGACTTCTCCCTGGTCCATCTCCGCTTCCTTCCCGGCGATGGTAACCTTCGCTTTGGCAATCTCCGCATCCTTCTCCCAAAGGGTTGCTTCGCCTTCCTCCAGTTCCTGTCTGGCGTCCGCCAGCTGTCTGACGCCCTCCTCTATCTGAGCGCCAGCCTCCTCCAGCGTTTCCAAAGCATCCGCCAGTTCTCTTTCCCCTTCCGCTTCTTTCTGTTCCAGCTCATTGCGGCCCTCTGCTATCTGCTCCTGTATCTCTTCCTGAATGCGCCCGTATCTCACAAGGGCTTCCTTTTCTGTCAGGCTCTCCCAGGAAATCTTCCTGTCTTCTATAAAAGTATTGTATCCTTCGCTGTAAAGTTCGTAATCCTGATCAAATTTTACATATATTTCCGTAAAGTAATCCGTGTTGAAGCCCTCCGGCATCAGACAGGCAAAACCTGCCAGCCGCCCTGTGCCCAGGGAAGTATTTCCCCTTTCATACTGCAGGTAAAGCGGGGACTGGACCAGTCCCACCAAAGTATATTCCCTGTACGCAAAATGCTCCAGGTCCTCCTCTTCATTGTCCTCCGAGAGGTAAATCGTGCTACCAATGTCACCCTTCCCGAACATGCTGCTGTCCGCCACGCACTCATTAGCCTCCTGGGGCATCCTGCCGGAGACCAGCTTCAGGGTATTCAGCTCCTCCGTAATGCTGTAAGTCTTCACCACCCCCTGGCTTCCGTCCTCCAGCCGGTAGAGGATGTCAAAAGACACGGAGCCTTCTGCCGCTGCCACATCCTTCGCTCCGGCGAGAGCATCCACATTTTCCTGGTCGAACCCCAGGGTGGAAGCCAGACGGAAATCATAGAAACCGTAATGGTTCAGATACCCTCTGACCGTAGCCAGCATGGCCTCCTTGGTCACCTTCAGGCCTGCAAAAAATCCCACACCCAGAGCAATGATGGCAAAAATCGCCATAAAACGCCCAAGGCTCGACTTAATTTCCCTGAATGTGGTTTTTCTGATCTCCCGCATGCCTTTCTTTCCCATCCGACTCTCCCGCTGCTTCTTTTTCTCCCCAAGGAACTGTCACAAAACCCCCCGTCCATTTTCCAACATACCAACTACTCAATGACCTGGTGCAAGCCCGGTCAAGGGACTTCACACTTACCATTCGATATCCGCCACATCCACAATCTCTTCATTTAACACCATGTCCGCTATGGTACCGCTCTTCACGGTGATAATGCGGTCCGCCATGGCTGTCAGAGCCTGATTGTGTGTGATGACGATGACGGTCTTGCCCATCTCACGACAGGTACTCTGCAGAAGCCTCAGCACCGCCTTGCCTGTATTGTAGTCCAAAGCGCCCGTGGGCTCATCGCAGAGCAGCAGCTTGGGATTCTTTGCCAGCGCTCTGGCGATTGCCACCCTCTGCTGCTCCCCACCTGAAAGCTGCGCCGGGAAGTTGTTCATCCTCGCCTTCAGCCCCACCTGCTCCAGCACCGTGGCGGCATCCAGAGGGTTCTTGCATATCTGTGCCGCAAGCTCCACATTCTCCAGGGCTGTCAGGTTCTGAACCAGGTTGTAGAACTGGAATACAACCCCCACATCATAGCGTCTGTAGGTAGTAAGCTGTTTTTTCTGAAAGGAAGACACCTCGTCCCCGTCCAGGAATACCTTCCCGCTGCTCAGGGTGTCCATACCGCCCAGAATATTCAAAATTGTAGTCTTTCCTGCGCCGGAGGCTCCTACAATGACACAGAATTCCCCCTTTTCGATTTCAAAATTCACATCGTGAAGGGCCTGGATTTCCACCTCACCCGTCTTATAGATCTTGTTTACGTCCTGAAAGCTTACGAAAGCGCTCATACTTATCCGTCCCGATCTGATATTTTCATTTGAGATACAGCCTCTGAAAAAACCGAACCTTTTAAGTCCGGTCAGCCACATTTTAATACTCAAGACCGCCAGAATTTGCAAATCTGTCCAGGACGGACATATATGGCTGGCAGTCTTTCGTTTTAGTTAACTGCAAATTTCCTCTGTACACAATATAATATTATAACACAAAACCTTTTCATCTTCCAAGCTTTTTGATATAATATGAATTAAATTTATACAAACAGGAGATTACATATGCTTTTCATCCATCTTTCTGCACTTGCTGGTATCTTATTATTTGCACTTGGCTATCTGGGCATTCTTCTGAACAGGAAATTGCCGAAATACAGTATTTATTTTCTTGTTCTGGCGGCATTTGCTCTCCGCCTGCTGGCAGCCGCCCTGTCGAAAGGCTTCGGTACCGACACGGCATGCTTTGCGGCGTGGGCAGACAGAATCTATCAGGTGCACCCGGGAGGCTTCTACTCTCCTGAAGTATTTACGGATTATCCCCCCGGATATATGTATGTGCTGTGGCTTCTGGGGTGGCTCAGGAACCTGTTCCGGATGGAATATTATTCCTTTGGCCATCTGATTCTGCTGAAGCTTCCGGCCATTCTCTGCGATATGGCATGCGGCATGCTGCTTTTTCGTGTGGCCTCCAAAAAGCTTTCGGAGAGCAGGGCATTTTTCCTGTGCCTGGCTTATCTGTTAAATCCGGCTGTCATACTGAACTCTTCGGTATGGGGACAGGTGGATTCCATCCTGGCGCTGTTTGTGGCCCTTATGTGCCTGTACCTGGTCCAGGGCAGAATGTATGGCGCTTATATTGCCTTCGGCATCGGCATCCTGGTGAAGCCTCATACTTTATTGTTTGCACCCGTAATCCTTGCGGGCTTTCTGGACAATGTGCTTTTAAAGAGCATCCCCGGAAAATCATCGGGGAACAATACTGCCTCACTCCGTCTCCACAGCCTTGCGCATAACTGCCTGCAGATTCTGACCGTCGTCATCGGCATGGTTATCCTCTGCCTTCCCTTCGGCCTGGAAAATGTGTGGAACCAGTACTTCAGCACGGTATCCTCCTACCCTTACGCCGCTGTCAATGCATGCAATTTCTGGGGGCTTCTGGGCTTAAACTGGGTCAGCCAGGACAATACCTTCCTGGGGATTCCCTACCGGCTCTTTGGCTGGGCTGCCATTGCGGCCAGCGTGGCTGCCGTATTGTTTATCAGCCTGCGCAACCGGAAGCGCCAGGAAAAATATCCTTTACTGGGCGCCCTGATGATATTCTCCGTCTATCTGTTTTCCGTGCGGATGCATGAGCGATATCTGTTTCCGGGGCTCCTGCTCTTGATGTTTGCCTATGTCTTCAGGCCTTCCAGACTGCTTTTCCTGTGCTATGCGGGATTTTCAATCATGCATTTTTACAATACGGCGGATGTGCTGTTCTTCTATGATCCTTCCAATTATGACAGGCATTCACCGGTCATTGTGTTCGTATCGGCCGGGATGCTGATATGCGGAGGCGTATTATTCTATACGGTCAAGCGTTTGTACGGAAAGAACGCCGTCACCGCGCAAGAAGAGGCAGCCCTGGATGCCGCGCTGCTTTCCCGCCTGCACTCAGGCGCGGAAAAAGTGGGCTCTGCGCCCAGGCCCTCCCAAAAAGCCCTCCCCCTTCGAAAGGCTGACATCATCTGCATGACGGCTGTCACCGTTGTGTATGCCTGCTTCGCTTTATATGATCTGGGGGACATGCAGGCGCCTTCCACGGCCTATGACATGACCCAGGGACAAGCCCTGGAATTTGACTTCGGCACGGAGACACCCGTAACCCTTTCTTACTATATTGCCCCGTGGCATGGCAGAAACTTCACACTGGAAGGAAAAATGGATGCTTCCGATGAATGGACGTCTTTCGGAAATATCACTTTAAAGAACGTGTTTACATGGCAGGACGTCAATGTGGATACGGGCATGACGCATCTGCGTCTTACACTGGAGGATACCCAGGCTTCCCTCCTGGAATTCGTCTTCCTGGATGGGGAAGGACGACCTCTGACACCGGAGTTTGCCTCATTTTATGAGAACCTTTTTGACGAAGCCGCCCTCTATCCGGAGGACAGCACCTTCCGGAACAGCATGTATTTTGACGAAATTTACCATGGGCGCACCGCCTATGAATTTCTCCACGGGCTCACTTCCTATGAGAATACCCACCCTCCCATGGGAAAAATCCTGATTGCCCTGGGGGTAGCCGTATTCGGCATGAATCCTTTCGGATGGCGTATTGTGGGCACCCTGTTCGGGATTGCCATGGTGCCTTTGGTGTACCTGTTCGCCAGAAGGCTTTCAAAGGACACGCTGATGGCAGCTTTTGCCTGTGTGCTGTTCGCATTTGACTTTATGCACTTCACCCAGACCAGGATTGCGACCATAGATGTGTACATTACCTTCTTCGTTATTTTGATGTACTATTTTATGTACCAGTACAGTACTTTAAGCTTCTATGACACAAGCCTGAAGCGGACGCTGCTTCCCCTGGGCGCCTGCGGGGTCTGCATGGGAATGGGCATCGCCTGCAAGTGGACCGGTGTATATGCGGGCTGCGGCCTGGCAGTGATTTTCTTCGCTGTATTGTACAGAAGATACCGCGAATACGTTTATTCCGGCACGGACCCGTCCGGCAAGACGGAAGGCATCTCCCATAAATTAATCCGGAAGCGCTTTGTCCCTTATACCCGGAGCACCATTCTGTTCTGCCTAGTGTTCTTCGTGGCAGTGCCTGCGGTGATTTACCTGCTCTCCTATATTCCCTTCCGGGATTACTCCGACAGAGGACTCATCAGCAGGCTGTTCTACAACCAGAATACCATGTTCAGCTACCACAGCGGGTTGGACTCCACACATGATTTTTCCTCCGCCTGGTACGAATGGCCCATTATGAAACGGCCCATCTGGTACTATTCCCGTGTCGTCACCGATACGGCTGAAGGCGGGCTGCGGGAAGGCATCAGCGCTTTCGGCAACCCGGCAGTATGGTGGGCGGGCATCCCCGCTTTCCTCTACATGGTCTATCTGTGGGCGAAAAAAAAGGACAAAACCGCCGCCTTCCTCATCATAGGATACATGGCGCAGTATCTGCCCTGGTTCTTCGTGACCCGTATTACGTTTATTTACCACTACTTTCCCAGCGTGGTGTTTGTAGTATTGATGATCATGTACAGCTTCTACCAGTGGAAGCAAAGCCAGGTCCGCCTGGCAGTCCTGACAGTCATGGTGCTGTACGCCGCGGCGGCTGTCGGATTGTTCCTGCTGTTCTATCCCGTGTTGTCAGGAGCGCCGGTGGAGGCGGCTTTCGTGACAAAATACCTCAGGTGGTTTCCAAGCTGGGTACTGACAGTGAAATAAGAAAGCTTAGCTTCCACGCCAGGGACTGACTGCGAAATAAGAAAGCTCAGCTCCCAGGCCGGGGACTGACGGCGAAATAAGAAAGCGCACATGCCTCCCGGGGATTTCGCCCGGAGTCAGTGCAACAGCTTTTCCATGTCAACGCCCTCCAAAGTAAGCAGCTTCACCTTCCTGTCCAGGCCTCCGGCATATCCGGTGAGCCCGCCGTCCGTTCCCACCACGCGGTGGCAGGGAATGATGATGGAGACAGGATTGTGGCTCACCGCACCGCCGACAGCCTGGGCAGACATGCTCTTAAGCCCCCGGGCTGCGGCAATTTTTCCTGCGATTTCCCTGTAAGTAGTCACCACGCCGTAGGGAATCTCACAGAGCAGCTTCCACACTGCCCTGCGGAATTCACTGCCTTCAGGCGCAAGTTTCAGTTCGCTGGCAGAAGGCTTTTCTCCCCGAAAATAGCGCTCCAGCCATTCTGCCGTGCGCTGCAAGATTGCCGAATCCGGCTTTTCGGCCACTTCCTCTTTCCAGTCACCGGGAAAGTACTTCTGCCCTTCTATCCATAATCCCACAAGAGCGCCTGCCCGTTCCGCCAGCAAAAGCTTTCCTATGGGTGAATCATAGTTTGTTATGTATATCATGGTTTTCTCTCTTCCGTTTCTGCTGCCGCAGACATCCTTATCTTACAAATTGTGGGAAAATAACTGATGCTTGTCCGCTTTTTCCTTAAACAGGCTATGGGAAGAATCCGGCAGCCGACAGCCTGTTCTTCAGGCCTGATAATCGGAATCGACGACCTCTCTGATAATCTCCTGCGCCCGCCGGGCATCTTCCACCGAAGTCCCGATTACAAGTCTGTCTTCACATTTAATATAGCGCTGCATGATTATGTCCACATCCTGAATGGCAAGACTGGATATCAGCATGCCTATCCTGCGGGATGTCATCTGTCCGTTTTCAAGGTACAGCAGCACAATCCTTCCGTTGATACAGATTTCGGTGTTGCTCAGTTCCCGGCTCAGCTGTTCCACAAACCGGTTTACCTTCCCCAGCTCTGCCTCCCGCATGACGATTGCAAGCCAGTCGATGTTAATCGCCATACATTCACACGGAATCCCACAGTCTTCCAGCACTTGAAAAATCTTCTGAATGCTCTTCTTATCCCGGGCCAGTTTTCTTCTCTCAATTGTAATACGAAATGCGTCTATCTTCTGAATCCTGTTCTTCATCATTACTCCAACACTTTTTATAAAAACCGGAGCAAGTATATCATAAATACCGTGAAAAAGCAATAAAGCAGCGCCGGTTTAACAGATAAATTTCTCCTAAATTTCTCCTGCATGAATTTCTCTACAATCCCGCATTCTTTCGATAGCGCATCGGTGTACAGCCATACGCTGCCCTGAACTGCCTGTCAAACAGCGAAACTTCCCTGAAACCGCAGGACAGCGCAATCTCTGTGACGGACAGCCTGGTCTCCCTCAGCATTCCCGCCGCCATACGCAGCCTGAAGCCTGTCAGGTACTCCTTGGGAGACTGTCCCACCTGCTGCCGGAAAATGCGGTACAGATAAGTGCGGTCAATCCCCACAGTATGGGCAATTTCCGACACTCCGATCTCATAGCCGAAATTATTGCGGATAAAATCCAACGCCCGGTTCAAATACTCCTGGACCACCAAATCCCCGGAAGGCTGTTTCGACACCATATGAGACAGGCTTAAGTACAGCCGGCCCAGCAGCATGTAATTATTCACCATTGCGTGTTCGAAGGAATCCACCAACTGCATCATCTCCCGCCGCAGCAGTCCGCCGCTTTTATCCACATACACCACATTATCCTCTCCCAGTCCGCATTCCCGCAAAATCCCCTCTGCCTCCGCCCCGCCGAAGCAAATCCAGCAATACTCCCACGGCTCTGCCCAATCTGCGCTGTAGCAGGTGGATTCCCCCGGAAGGATCAGAAATCCCTGCCCCGGCCCAATCTCATACCGGCAGCCGCCCCGCTCATAAAAACCTCTGCCCGAAAGCACCAGATGAAAGAGATAGTGGGGCCTGACCGCGGGGCCGAAGGAATGTCCTGGCTCGCATTTCTCCCAGCCGCAGAAATAAAATGCCAGTGCGTCTCCCGATCTGGTCTCCTGATAATATTCCCTTGTCTCCGCCATAGCCTCCTCCTGCCAAAGCCTGTCCCGCTTACTCTTACCACTGCACTTCTGCCAAAATTTACTGTCCGTTCGAAGATATCTGCCTTCTTTATCTCCGTGCGGCATATCTGACACTGCCATTCTGTGCCTCCAACCGCTGTCCCATGCCACCCTGCTGCACTGTGTCGTCCAGGCACTTGTCCTGTGCCGGAAAAGCTGCTACCTTGCACCGGCCTTTGTATCAGTATAACCTCCCTGTTCCTTTCTTTCAAGCACTTCTCTTTCTACATGCAACATTTATACAATTTTCTGAAACATAATTCCTATCCTTTTACACTGAAAAACAATATAATGAAATCAGCATATTGAACCCGTTTTTAAATATCAAAAGTAGCTGCCTGTTGGCGGCGGAAGGAGTGTAAAATGCCGAAAATTACTTTCATGGGAGCCGGAAGCACTGTATTTGCACGAAATGTACTGGGGGACTGCATGTGCACGCCGTCCCTGCGCGACAGTGAAATCGCGCTTTACGACATCGACCCCAAGCGCCTTGAGGAATCGGAAATCATCCTCAGCGCAATCAACAAAAATACCAATGAAGGCCGCGCCGTAATCAGAACGTATCTGGGCGTGGAAAACCGCAGGGACGCCCTCCGCGGCGCAGACTTTGTAGTCAATGCCATCCAGGTAGGGCTGTATGAACCCTGCACGGTCACGGATTTCGAGATTCCCAAAAAATACGGCCTGCGCCAGACTATCGGCGATACCTTGGGAATAGGCGGAATCATGCGGGCGTTGCGCACTATTCCCGTGCTTCGGGACTTTGCAGAAGATATGGAGGCCGTCTGCCCCAATGCCCTGTTCCTGAATTACACCAATCCCATGGCCATGCTCTCCGGCTACATGCAGCGCTATACCGGTGTCAAAACCGTAGGTCTCTGCCACAGCGTACAGGTCTGCTCCGAGGGTCTGCTGAAGAGCCTGGGCATGGAGGATAAGCTGGAGGGCCGCAGGGAGACCATTGCCGGCATCAACCATATGGCATGGCTGCTGGAAATCTATGATAAGGACGGCAATGACCTCTATCCGGAAATCAAAAAACGTGCAGCGGAGAAGAACTGCACAGAAAAGCACAGCGACATGGTCCGCTACGAATATATCCGTCGTCTGGGATATTACTGCACGGAATCCAGTGAACATAACGCGGAGTATAATCCCTGGTTCATCAAGAGCCGCTGCCCTGAGCTGATTGACAGATACAATATTCCCCTGGACGAATATCCACGCCGCTGTGTGAGCCAGATTGCAGGGTGGGAAAAGGAGAAAAACGATATTCTGAACGACGGTCAGGTTACACATACACGCAGCCATGAATACGCTTCCTACATCATGGAGGCAGTTGTCACGGGAGTTCCCTATAAGATTGGAGGAAATGTACTGAACGAGGGTCTGATATCCAACCTGCCTGCGGATGCCTGTGTGGAAGTACCCTGTCTGATCGATAACATGGGAGTTCATCCCTGTAAAGCAGGCCGCCTCCCGGTACAGCTGGCTGCCATGAACATGACCAATATCAACGCCCAGCTGATGACCATTGAAGCTGCAGTAACCGGGAAAAAGGAGGCAATCTATCAGGCTGCCATGCTTGACCCTCACACTGCTGCAGAGCTTTCCCTGGATGAGATTGTTGCCCTGTGCGATGACCTCATAGAGGCTCATGGGGATTTCATGAAGGATTATCACTAAAAACGGCAGTCTGCCTATTGACTTTTCGGAGCAAATATTGTATATCTTTTTAAGGTGGCATGAAGCGGCCGGTCATAGTGCAGAAGCACTTTTAACAATATATGACAGATGATTGTTTTCAAATGTATTGGATGTGCAGTATAAATCAACTGATAAATCAAATCAGAAACGTATGCCAGGAAAGCACACATATTCTCTGAAGGGAATCTGTGTGCTTTATTTTATACCGCACACCGGACCAATTTACAGCCATATGTGATTTATAAAAAACTGCCAACCGTGTTCTGCCATAAGCAGCCATGCAAATTCAGGCAGACTTGAGTATAGACTCTCTGAATCTCAAACAGCAAAATCAGGCATTATGTCAGAAAGGTACCCGGAAAACCACATGATAAGCAGTCTGTAGATTCCGAGAGAATATGAGTATACCACAGGGAGGTATCAACTTGACATTACAGAACTTTTTTACACGGCATCCCAGGGCTGCAATTGCTTTTTCAGGCGGCGTAGATTCGGCTTATCTTCTGTATGCTGCCAGGTTCTGCGGTGCGGATGTGAAAGCCTATTATGTAAAATCAGAATTTCAGCCCGGCTTTGAGTATGACGATGCCATGCGTCTGGCGTCGGAACTGGAAGCGGACGTAACCGTGCTTCCGCTCAATATCCTTAGCGTTCCCTGTGTCCGCGAAAACCCTTCCAATCGCTGCTACTACTGCAAACGGACGATTTTCGGCGCCATCACGGAAGCGGCGAAAGCGGATGGATTTACCGTTCTGCTGGACGGAACCAATGCTTCCGACGATGCGGCAGACCGTCCCGGGATGCGTGTGCTGAAGGAATTGTCTGTCCTCTCTCCGCTGCGGGAATGTGGCCTGACGAAGGAGCGTATCCGCCGGCTTTCCAAAGATGCCGGGTTGTTTACCTGGAACAAACCCGCTTACGCCTGCCTGGCAACCAGGATTCCCGCCGGAGAAGAGATTACGGCTGAGAAACTGTCCGCAACAGAAAATGCGGAGAATTATCTGTTTTCTCTCGGCTTTACGAATTTTCGGGTACGTTCCCGGGAGGGACATGCCAGGCTGCAGTTTCCCGAATCACAGTTGGAACTTGTACTGGAAAAACGGCCGCTTATCCTGACGAAGCTGAAGGAATATTATAAAACTGTCTCTCTGGATTTGGAGGTAAGAGAATGAACACAGACATCAGAAAACTGCTGGAAAGTGTCAGCGACGGCACTCTCTCCATTGACGACGCGCTTTTGAAGCTGAAGACCAAGCCCTTTGAGGATATCGGCTATGCCAAAATCGACATGCACCGGAAACTGCGTCAGGGCACTGCAGAAGTCATTTACGGTGCCGGTAAAACGCCGGAGCAAATCATCGGAATCTCCGACACCATGCTGAAAAACAGCCAGAGCACCATCCTTATCACCCGCCTTTCCGAAGAAGCCGCGGCAATCGTTGGCAAAGTCCATCCGCTGGATTATGACAAAACTGCCCGCTGTGGCATTATCGGACCAGTCCCCACACCGGACGGAATCGGCAATGTTGTGGTGGCAACAGGTGGAACCAGTGATATTCCTGTGGCGGAGGAAGCTGCATTGACAGCAGCCGTACTGGGAAACAGCGTAGTTCGTCTGTATGATGTGGGAGTCGCAGGACTCCACCGGACGCTTGCGCATATGGATGATATCATGAGTGCCAGCGTCATCATCGCCATCGCCGGAATGGAGGGCGCGCTTGCCAGTGTCATCGGCGGACTTGCCGACTGCCCGGTCATCGCGGTGCCTACCAGTGTGGGATACGGCGCATCCTTCGGAGGCCTCTCCGCTTTGCTCTCCATGCTCAATTCCTGCGCAAGCGGTGTGTCGGTGGTCAATATCGACAATGGCTTCGGCGCAGGATATCTGGCTAACATGATCAACCATATGAATGTGAATAAATCCGGCTGAGAACTATTCACAGTAACCCCCCATGCAAAAGCCTATAGGGCAGGCTTGGCTGCTCCACCTCGCATGAAAGTCCGGGGGTTTACTGTGGATGCACACAAACCGCAAGGCGTGTCGCCTTTGGGCATGCGGTTTGGCGCACAGCTGTCTTGCAAAATGAGCAAGGGAGCTCATTTTGACTGTGCGGTTTCCGCAGGCAAGATTCAATACTTTCACAGTAAACTTATAACAGGAGGCATAAAATGAAAACCTTATACATTGACTGCTCTATGGGCGCAGCAGGCGACATGCTGACAGCAGCCCTGTTGGAATTGTACCCGGAACCCGAAAAAATCGTAGGAGAGCTGAATGCCCTGGGTATCCCGGGCGTGCGCTTCGTAAAAGAATCTTCCGTCAAATGCGGCATTACGGGAACCCACATTTCTGTGACGGTGAACGGAGAAGAAGAAGAAGAAAGCCACGACCTGGAATTTCATAATCATGACCATAATCACGAACATGCTCATGACAATGGGTACAAGCATTGCTACGACAATGAGCCGCATTATCACGAACACAGCCATGCTAATGAACACAAACACAATCATGAACATAGCCATACACATAGTCACCACCACAGTAGTCTGCACGACATCGACCATATCGTGCGCCGCCACCTCACCCTCCCTCAGAAGGTACAGGACGATGTAATGGCCGTATATCAACTGATTGCCGAGGCAGAAAGCCATGCACACGGTATTCCCGTTACGGAAATCCATTTTCACGAAGTAGGTACCATGGATGCAATCGCGGATATTACAGCTGTCTGCCTACTGATGGAACGTCTGTCCCCCGATGAGGTCGTGGTCTCCCCTATCCATGTAGGCAGCGGCCAGGTTCACTGCGCCCACGGCATCCTTCCCGTTCCGGCTCCCGCCACAGCCCATATTCTCCGGAATACCCCCATTTATGGCGGCAATGTGAAAGGGGAACTGTGTACTCCCACCGGTGCGGCTCTGCTGAAGCATTTTGCTACCCGATTCGGCAGCATGCCATTGATGAAGACACAGGCAATCGGCTACGGAATGGGGAAAAAGAATTTCGAAGCAGCAAACTGCGTCAGAGCGATGTTGGGTGAAACAGACGATTCAGAAGGCGAAATCTGCGAGCTGAGCTGCAATGTGGATGATATGACCGGGGAAGCCGTGGGCTTTGCCATGGAACAGCTTCTGGATGCCGGCGCACTTGATGTATATACTATCCCCATCGGCATGAAAAAATCCCGTCCGGGCATCCTGATCCATATCATGTGCCGCGAAGCAGACAAGGAAACCATAATCCGGACTCTTTTCAGGCACACAACCACCATCGGCATCCGGGAGAGCAAACTCCGCCGTTATGTACTTGACCGGCATATTGAAACTGTCAACACGCCTTACGGCACCATCCGCTGCAAAGTTTCATCCGGATATGATGTTGAACGCAGAAAATACGAGTATGATGACCTGGCGCGCATCGCAAAGGAAAACGGAATAAGCATGGCAGAGGTGTTGATATCACCATAAAAAGCCCCCTCTGCCATCCCTGGCAGAAGCATCCCTGACCGCATCCCCACCAGTGCCTTGCTGTCGTCTATCTCCTCCCCGTTTATAGCAGTAATAATGTCATTCTCTTCCAGTCCTGCGGCTGCCGCCGGGTCATCTTCCGCGTCACTTCTGACGGCAGCGCCTTTTCTTTTTCATTTGAGGACAGTTTCTGCCGCCTCTCTTCCAATACTTTTATCTTCTCTGTTATGTTCATACCAATTCCATCCTTTCCGAAATCTTACCATTTATGACGCCATCTTCCCGCAGCCATCACAATACTGTCTATACCCAGCAAAATCAGATAAGCTCCGACCAGAAAAGCAGCAGAAAACACAGCGATAGCAGGCCACAGAGCCATTGTTATTCCAAGGATAATCCCCAGAATATTTATGATCAGCGTAAAATAATAATAAAAGTTTCCCGCCACGGTTCTTATCAGATTTAATTTGGTCATCCTGAAAATACAGTGCAATGTACCATAATCTACTTCCAGCACCTGTTCCCGTATCAATAACAGCGTTATGAACAGAATGAAACTCCCCGCAGCAGAGCTGCGGGGAATTAGACCCGGAGAGATTAAACAGCAGCATGACCAACAGAACAACCCCATAATAAAAATCATTGGTTTTTTAGGCGGCTTAACCTTTTCATGCAAATCTCCTCTTTTTCATTCCACCTGCTCCTTACCTCAAACTTCAACAATAAAGCAAACAGATCACTCCTGCTCCAGCTTGCCGGTATAAAGCTGATAATACATCCCCTTCTTGGCCAGCAGGCTCTCATGGTCCCCCCGCTCCACGATCCGCCCGTGGTCCAGTACCATGATCACATCCGAATTCTTGATGGTGGAAAGCCTGTGGGCGATCACAAATACCGTCCTGCACGATCTTTTCCGTGCGGGTGTCAATGCTTGAGGTGGCCTCGTCCAGGATCAGCACCGGCGGGTCTGCCACAGCCACCCTGGCGATGGCCAGGAGCTGCCGCTGTCCCTGGGAAAGGCTGCTGCCGCTGCCCTTCAACTGCGTCTGGTACCCGTCGGGAAGCCTCATGATAAAGTCATGGGCATTTGCCAGCTTTGCCGCCCGGATGACCTCCTCCTCCGTGGCGTCCAGCTTTCCGTAGCGGATATTGTCCATGACAGTCCCGGTGAACAGATGGGTATCCTGCAGCACCAGCCCCAGGGAATGGCGCAGGTCGTCCTTTTTGATCTTATTGATGTTGATGCCGTCATAGCGGATCTTGCCGTCCTGCACATCGTAAAAGCGGTTGATCAGGTTGGTGATCGTCGTTTTCCCCGCGCCGGTAGCTCCCACAAAGGCCACCTTCTGCCCCGGCCTGGCGAAAATCTCGATGTCGTGCAGGATCTCCTTATCTTCCGTATAGCCGAAGTCCACATGGTCGAACACCACGTCCCCCTCCATGAGCTGGTAGGTGGTGGTGTCGTCCGCCTTATGGTAATGCTTCCACGCCCAGATCCCTGTCCGCTCCGG
>CAJUJN010000020.1:0-55833 GCA_910586775.1 uncultured Acetatifactor sp.
CTGACTGGTTCATTCGCATGATTACATTAGGCAGCATTCAGCGTTATGCAGTATAACATTTTCTATATCTTGAAAAAAATCCAGAAATAGTTGTTCTACTGTGGATTTCGACAATATCTGATTCTGTTTTATTTTTACACTATTTCCGGCAATTATTATTGCACTTAAATCACTCGAATATCCAGAGCCACAATACATATAAATAACTGCGGTTTTTTACCGTCCTACTGCTTAATTTTTCTTTAATGCTATCAAAACTGTCTATTTCTTTGGGCTGAAACCATTGTCCTTCTAAAAGCATAGGGCAACGATTATCAAAAAGAATAGGCAAACGGTTGTCGTTGGGATTAAAAAACCAACATCTGAAAAATATGCCGTTCGCTTAACAGTGTTATATGCAAACTCTGCTATGGAATAAGAAAAAGACATACATAACTCATAGATGTTTCTCCTTCCAGAAGAATTTAAAATATTTTTGTAGCTTGCCTGTAAATATTCCGCAATCCTGATTTACCACTACTTTCCTTATCTGCAAATAGGAATTTAAACATCCTGACACTCTGGCTCAATCAGGATAGCATGGCTAATCGCTGTTTTCCGGGCAATCTATATTTCCCCGGAGTCTAACTCCTTTACCGGAGATGCCTCCCCATATGCGTTTTTCCCCGACTCCGATTCGCGCAGGAGAAACCGGATATCTATCACGCAAAAGATAACGCCGACAGCAAAAACAGAAAGCCCTCCACCAAGCAGACGGTGCAGATCTCCGTCGTCCCCCGGCCCGCCGATGCCGAGCAATATAAAAAGAAAGATAAGCCAGGCCACGCCTGCCATGGCACACAGCCGTCCTGCCCCGTCAAAAACCAGCGCCAGCCAGCCGGGCTTCCCGGAATCGTGATATCTGCGCATGGCGGCAAAAAGCAACGCAAAATACATGGCAATGTTCCAAAGCAAACAGACAAGGAAACCGGATGCTCCAAGAATACCGTGGGGAAGTAATTCCATTATAGTACACGATAATCGAATCAGAACCATATCGGTCATCAGGACAAAAACCCAAACCCACAAATACCCGGAGCGTGAAAGCCGTCCACGCCAATGGAATAAATTCCGCAAAAAGTCCTTTACTGCAAACACCGCCCTCTCCACTTTTTTACCCTCCTTCTTTCCCCAAGTCATCAGGGCTTTTTCCTTCCCGCCCCGGTTTCAGGTTCTTCCACTTGTCTGTTGGCACAAATTTATGCCTACGTTGGATAACCATATCCAAATAGTTTGATAAATTCATTCCATCCTAAAATACATATTCCCAGAATAAACAATCCGATAAAGGCCAGAACTGGCAGACACACTAAGAGCTTCTTTTTATGGCGGTAATTTTTGCATAATGAGAATGTCACGGGCAGAATTGCAAATAGCCATAGCAACAATTCCAAAACGCCAAAAAACACAGCAATATCAGATTCAGAACCCATGTCATACGCATATCTCTTGCCATGTCCGGTGATATTCATGTATATACTGCCAATCCAAAGCGGCGAGAAAGAGCTTACATACACAAACCATAGTGTCAAAATGATTGTTTTGAATTTTTTCATCATACACACCAGTTGAATATTGTCTATTATCGTACTCGCCTGCGCAGATATCAATGAGCGAATATCAGTCCCACACAATGGCGAAACAATGAAAACCATCAGGAACAGGCGGTATACAGGAAAATAAGCGATTCATCGCAGATTCGTTCCATTCCTCTGCCCCTCCCGAACACAGCCATTCACATCTTGCAAGTGTTTCCAATTCCGATGCTGAAAGAGAGGTACATATTATAGGCGATTCTCCCTCAAGCACCAATACCTCTTTTCCATCATATGCTGCAATTTCCGTGTCATTGTGCAGTTCAATACGAATCCATGCGACATCTGGCCTTTTCTCAAGTTTCCGCATCAGTTCCCATATTTCGGCAATGGAAGGGTGTCCAAAATCACAGCCATTTGGCGCAATGGAATCCTCCTCCGTATTCCACTCAAAAAACTCATCAAGCGTCAAAAGAGGCAGACGGTTATTATTTTCCGCCATTAGCTTTTTAAACATATTCAACTCTATCATGGTTTTTCTCCTCTAATTTCGATTTGTTGATGGCTCCATTATACTGCAATCACTTTCCAGAGGGAATAAATTTTACAAAAAATTCACAGTTTGCGGCCGTCCTTCCGTCCTCCTTCCCCGCTACCTGTCGGCATACGATTTCAAATACATTCCCATCCCCTGTCCTGACAGTGAGCAGGCTGTTCCGCTCGTCTGCGTTCAGGCCGGCAATCCCCATCCCCTCGCTGTCGTTCAGTAAATCAAAAAGCCTGTCCCCAAAATAGTTCAGTTCCATTCTGTTGTTCCCCTTTCATGGAGTGTAGTCCACTGGCTAATATTATATAGCTTTTAAGAATCTATTGCAATCCCTATGCGTGATGTAGTCTAAAAGTGAACAAAATAAATGCTAATAGCTTATGAAATGGGTGGGCATTATGGAAGGAAAAGGATTAGGCAGACGTATCAACATGGTGAGGAAAGACCGGGGATTCACGGCGGACAGGCTCTCGGAGCTGTGCAATATCAACGCAACTTACCTCCGGCAGATTGAGGGCGGGGCAAAGGTTCCCAGCCTGCCCGTATTTATCAATATCTGCAATGCACTGAAAATCTCCCCTGATTATCTGCTGCGGGATGTGCTGGAAGATAATGAGGTCAGCAAAATACGGGAGCTGGCGGAACTGTGGGAAAGTACATCGCCCAGCCAGCAGGAAATCGCTGTTTCCATGATTCGGGCGGTATTGGAGCATAAGGAAGGTTAGAAAGACCAGCCGGGTGTCGGCTGACCTTTCCATGTCCAATCAAATATAAATCAGTTCGCTGTTTATGATCTCCTCCGCCCGGTTGCGGATATTGTTCATCCGGCCTACCCATTCAAGCTGTGACAGCAAAGCAGGCGGCAAGGGCAAGGGCAAGAGAAATAGCAATAGCACAAGAAAAAACAAAATCTATGTTGCCGAAAAAGGAGGTTATAAAGAAGACAGTAACAGAGGTATATCAGGAATATTGTGAAAAGGGCAGGAGTGGAAAAGCTTATTCCACTATCAAGAAACAGGATTCCTTGTGGAACAATCATTTAAGAGAACGTTTTAAGAGGACAGACACCAGATGCCCATCCTCTTTATAGTAAAAAGCCATGTAAATATTAACCAAAGTACCTCTTAAGCAGCCCCTCAAACGCCTTGCCATGTCTTGCTTCATCCCTTGCCATCTCATGCACGGTATCATGAATCGCATCCAGATTAGCAGCCTTAGCTCTCTTAGCCAGGTCGAACTTGCCTGCGGTAGCGCCGTTCTCAGCGTCAACTCTCATCTCCAGGTTCTTCTTGGTGGAGTCGGTAACAACCTCACCCAGCAGTTCTGCAAATTTTGCAGCATGCTCAGCCTCTTCGTAAGCAGCCTTCTCCCAGTACAGGCCGATTTCAGGATAGCCTTCTCTGTGGGCAACTCTTGCCATAGCCAGGTACATGCCTACTTCAGAGCACTCGCCCTCGAAATTGGCGCGCAGATCCTTGATGATATCCTCGGGAACGCCCTGCGCAACACCTACAACATGCTCTGCAGCCCAGGTCTTCTCGCCTGCCTGGACAGTGAACTTCTCAGCCGGCGCATGGCAGATGGGGCATTCTGCCGGTGCAGTGTCTCCTTCGTGAACATAACCGCATACTTGACATACATACTTCATAATACAAATCTCCTTTTTATTAAAATTTTTTGGAATACTGAATCAGGAATGCTCATGGAGCCTGGTGCAGTGTCGGCAGGTTCCGTAAAAATAGGTCCTGTGTCCCTCAATCCGTCCGTCAAAGTTGGCGGCGGCCGTCGAAGTGATGGATTCGATGCTGTCCATTTCCAGGTCAATCACGCTGCCGCATTTCGTACAGACGAAATGGTAATGAGGAGAAGTATTGGCATCAAAATGATCTGTGCCGTCTCCCACGTTCAGTCGGTTGATTTCGCCGTCTTCGGACAGGAGCGTTAAATTACGGTACACGGTACCCAGACTGATATTCGGATTCTCATTGCGGACATTCTGATAAATCATATCTGCAGTGGGGTGATCCTTTCTGGTCATCAGGAATTCTTTTATCAACTCCCGCTGCCTGCTGTACTTACGTGCAGTCATCTGGCACTCCTTTAAATTAATAATGATTACTGTTTTTATTATAATGATTTTTAGCGGCTTGTCAACAAAAATCGGATATTTTTACAGAGTTTATACATTGTTTATTTTCCGTTAGTCTGGACATACTATGCCGCTCGCATTTATCGGAGGCAGTGGCATATACATCAGACCAACTCTTTGACAACCCGTCCCAACCGTGCCGCCAGTCCGGTCAGAATCTCATGGGTAATCGTGCCGCAGGTTTCAGCAATCTGTGCCGCGGTAATTTCCTCTTCTCCGGAACGGCCGATAATGACAGCAGTGTCGCCTCTTTTCACATTTGGAATTCTGCTGATATCCACGATGCACTGGTCCATGCAGATTCTTCCGATAATGGGAGCCTGGCATCCGTTGATCAGGACATAGCCTCTTCCGTTGGACAGCTCCCTGGGCAGTCCGTCGGCGTAGCCGATGGCTATGGCGGCAATCTGCATATCCAGAGCAGCCGTATAGGTAATCCCATAACTCACGGATTCCCCTGCATGCAGAGGACGTATGGAAGTAATTCTTGCCTTCAGGGACAGGACAGGCTTCAGTGACTGCTTCCATACATTCTGGTCAGCCGTTGTGCTCAGTACGCCGTAAAGTGCGATGCCGGGGCGGACAAAATCTGCGGCGAGCCTGTCGGGCTCCAGGCCGCCCCTGCTGCCCGCCGGGCGTTTATTCTGCCAGTCGGGGTCTCTCCTGTCAGGCAGCAGGTTCAGGATGCCATAGCTTGCCAGAATATGCAGCGCCGGACAGGAATATCCGTTTTCTTTCAGGATTTCGATTACCTGGTAAAATGCTCTCAGCTGGCTGGTGGTGAAGGACCTGTGCTGAGGATGGGGCGAGTCACTGACACATAAATGAGTAAAAAGTCCGTCTACTACCAGATTTTCCAGCTGATAAACGGCGGCAATCGCTTCCAGGTCTTCACAGCGTATACCGATGCGGTGCATTCCGGTGTCGATGCCGATATGGACATGCAGCTTCTCGCCGAAGCGGTTCAACACTTTGGCGTAGGGATAGTCCACCACGGTCTGAGTCAGCCGGTAGCGGCGCAGCAGCGGAAAATCTTCCGGGGAGGTATAGCCCAGGATGAGGATTTTCCCTTTTATTCCTGCGTTTCTCAGTTCGATGCCTTCCGAGATACATGCAACGCTGTAGGCATCCACTCCCATACTGTCCAGCAGCCGGGCGATTGGGACAAGGCCATGCCCGTAGGCATCCGCCTTTACGGCGGGCATCAGGCGGCAATGCTGCGGGATGCGGGCACGGAAAAACTCCACATTCTGTCTCAGGGCCTCTGCGTCCAATTCTATCCAGGCGCGGGAGCAGGCGCTTGCGGAATGCGGCGCAGCTTCTTTTTCCGGTGTATTTTCCATAAAAGTATCACTTTTTTCCGGAAGATGCATATCTGTTTCCGGTTCGGAGGATCGGGCCTGAAGTGTGGCAGCCTGTTTGCCGGGCGTTTTGGAGCCTGACATGATTTTTATAATATAATCATCCGCGTCGATTTCCTTTCGTTCAATTGCGGAATCCACGGCACCCCGTTCCTGCAGGGAGACGAATTCCCTTGTTTCGGCAAACATATCCGCACCGTCCAGAATCCGGTTGGCGTAGCGCTCACTTTCCTCCGGCTGAGCATTGTCCGTATCGCAAGCATATTGATAACGCGCCGAGGCAACAGTTTTTGAACGTATTTTCGACATGCCCGGCACATTGATAGGACCGATATTCCGCTCGGCAGGAGACATATTTTCTGTTGGGATATTTTCTGTTTGGGTATTGTACGGAAGGTATTCCTTATCGGCAGTTTTTCCTCCGTCGGGCCCGGCGTTCGGGATACCCTGCCATTCTTTTGTATTCCAGAGAGAAGCGCCGTCCGGTTCTTCTGTCTCGCGGGCAGCATCTGTGGATTTATTCATCCGGACATCGGCCTCTTCCGCAGGAATGCCGGGAGAATCATCCGATAATTCTTCCGTGTGGGAATCTTCTGGTTCATCGGTAGACCAGGACATATCGGCTTCCTCTGTCTCGTATAAACTCCGGGGGTCTCCCGATTCGCCAGGAGACCAGACTTCATCGGATTCATTTTCTTTTGTATATCCGCCAGGGGAGTCTTCCGATTCGTTAGAAGACCAGAGTTCATCGATACCATTTTCTTCCGTATATACGCTCCGGGAATCCTGCGTTTCTCTGTCCCAGCTTTCGTAATCATTCTGATGTTCCTTCGCCTGCATATCCGAAACCTCCTGATATTCCGTATCATATTCATATGTTTCATAAGGCAGTTCTTCTTCTGACTGAAGGGCTCTTCGGGCAGTCCTGTTTCCGGCAATACGGGAAAGCGAAAGTGAGGGCTTTACCTTTCCGGAGACATAACTTATGAAAAATCCGGCGGCCGTCGACAACAGAGCAACTGCAATATAATGTATGAGGCTGTTATCCACCAGAATGCCTGTCATCTTCAGCGGCCTGGCAATTCCCCTCACTGCCACGATAAATGCCGGGTGCAGAATATAAATCCAGGAAGCAGCAGTGCGGAGTTCCTTTTTGGATGGCGTCTGCGGATACAGCAGGTATTTGTACAGGAAAAACATGACAGGAACCAATGCAAAATACATGCTGTCATGACGCTGCAGTTCGAAATGCCGCAGTGTAAACGCTTCCCCTGTCATTGCGGCAAAAGAAATTGCCAGTCCCCCGAACCGGAAGAGCGGGGAGGCCAAAAGCCGCCCCTCTTTTTCTGTTCCCGCAGCCATCCACATACCCATCACCATAAAAAGCGGTGCCATGAACAGCCCGTTTCGGGTGTAGGAGAAAAACTGAAAAAGCGCTCCGTATACGGTTTCCAGAGCGGGAATCTTCTGCGCCAGCCCGTAGTAGCTGTCGCCGAACAGCCCGATGATGTACAAAGCAGCGGACACAGCTGTCATGCTGCGCAGACTTAAGAAGCGGCTCATCAAATGCACCAGGAAAATCCCCAGGATACAGGCGGGAAAATACCACAGATGATAAAACGTTCCGTCGAATACAACCATGCGTAATGCCGAACTAACTGTCATATCCGCATAATGCTGCGCATAAATTCCTACAGGCAGATACAGAAGAATACAGAAAACGTACAGCAGCATGGTTTTCTGTAGAAATTTATGAAGCCTTGCCGTGGTTCTGACGGAAGGGTTCAGGAAACCTGCCGCCACAAACTGTCCGGTTACCATCATGAAAAACGGTACGGCAATCCGGGCAAGGACTCTGGTAAGGAAAAAATCGGCACCCTCACTCACGGAGGTGAGAGGCGAGGTATGGATTGCAATTACAAGCAGGGCGGCACAAATCCGGAAGATATCAAGTCCGCCATAATTTCGCCTGTTATTCATCTGCATCCCTCCATTCAGTTATAATAAGGCCGTCTACATTATTGCCGGAGACAGACCAGGAGACGTCTTTCGGCTGATTGCCGGAGACAGACCAGAGGCCGTCTTTCGGCAGAGTGCCGGAGGCGGAACAGAAATCGTCTTCCGGCAGTTCAGTAGAAAACCCGTGTGCTGACAGTGTGGATGTAGGAGAGGCACAGTGGCTTTGTGGAAGCACTGTGCCGACATCCCCGACGGCATCGATGTAGGAGACGGAAGCGATGCTGCCGCAGCACTGTATTTGATAAGAAGTTCCTCCATGCGGAAACTTTCTTATGAAATCAATATATTCCTCCAGAACCATTTCTTCCCGGGTTATGATTTCCGCGTGAGGCTTTCCCACATAGCGGAAGTGCCAGGGTTCATGGGCGATTCCCGTCACTTCTTCCCTGCCGGCGGGATAGCGGAGGATAAAACCGTGCCCCGCAGCTTTTTCACGGAAAATCCGGCAGGTACCGGTGTCCGGAAAGGCGGGGCAGATGAAGTCCAAAGGTTCCCGGCGCAGTCCCAGGTCAATGGCGAGGCCGGTCTGATGCTCGCTGTGGCCGGGGACTGCCACGTATTTTCGCGTAAATGAAATTCCGTTTTCTTCCAGCGAGTCATCCCATATTTTCTGCTGTTCTTCCCGGGAACGCCAGCCGCTGACAGGCACAATGGATGTCCATCCGTCTATTTCCCGCATCAGGCGGTTCAGGGCTTCGGCTGCGTGGGAGCACATCAATATGGAAGGCGCGGACGGACGAACCGGAACCAGGGGACAAGCCATTCCGGAGACAATACCGTGCATTGCGTTAACCAGAATCAGATCTCCGCTGTAAATGTTGTCTTTTAATGTTTTCGTCACAGTCATTTTTTATCGGTCTCTTCGCAGCGTTCTTCCAGAGCCAGTTCCAGTATCCTGTCCAGGACCTGACGGAACGTATATCCGGCAGCCTTCATCATGCCGGGATAACGGCTGTGCTCGGTGAAGCCGGGAATGGTATTGGCCTCATTGAATACAACCTCGCCGGCAGGCGTGAGGAACATATCTACACGGGCGAACCCGCGGCAGCCCAGGGCTTTATAGATGGTCTTTGCCGTCTCTTTGATTTCTTCCGCTTTTGCGCTGTCAATCCTGGCGGGGACATGAATGGCGGAGGTTTTCAGGGTATATTTTTCCGTGAAGTCGAAGAAACCGCCGGAAAGCTCGATTTCGTCCACTTCGCCGGTGACGGGTTCCTCATTGCCCAACACGGCGCAGCCCACTTCGAAGCCGTTGATATTTTCCTCCAGAAGCACCTGGGTGTCATACCGGAAAGCAAGGGAGATGGCTTCCGGCAGATGCTCCGGCTCTGAGACTTTGGTGACACCGTAGGAAGAGCCGGCTTTTACCGGTTTCACATAAACGGGATAACCGAGCTCTTCCGCAAAAGCCAGCGCGTGGGTAAGGTCGGCACCTTTTTCCAGAACCAGATGCTTCGGAACGCGGATGCCTTCCAGACTCACCAGCCTGTGCGCCCTGTCTTTGTCCATACCCAAAGCGGAAGCCAGAGTGCCGCATCCTGCGATGGGGATACCGATGAGCTCCAACAGTCCCTGAAGGGTGCCGTCCTCGCCGTTGCCGCCGTGAAGTACCGGGAAGGCAATGTCAATGGGAATCCGGCTGATGCCGTCCTCTTTCAGTAAAAGCAATGTATTCTCGCCCCGATTGGGAGAAAATGCTGCCGGAGTGCAGTCCTGGGGATTGCACCAACTGTCATTCAGCAGCTTGTCCACCGGCCCGGCATAGTGGTACCAGGCACCCTTCTGTGTGATGCCGATCAGAACCGGATTGTACTTTTCACTGTCGAGATTCAGGATGACGCCTGAAGCGGAGGACAGGGATACGCTATATTCGGGAGAACAGCCTCCAAAAAATACTGCTACATTTAATTTTTTCATAATAAAATCCTTTCTTGTCTCATAAAAAACCTGCCCTTTTATCCTACAACTAAAGGGAGGAAAAGTAAATAGTCGGAAGGTTAATTTTTCCTTAAGGAAAGGATTTCGCCTCACTCTGTGTTTTTTAGAGTTTTTTAATGATATTTTTTCGTTATTTTACACATTCAGGGGGCGGATATGTTATAATTGCTTTATTCGCTACAAAAACAGCATGAAGAAGTATTCCGGTGAGCCTGAGATGGCAGCAATGTTGAAATAAAGGAATGCTGAAGAGGCAGAAATGCCTGAACTGACAGGAATGCCGAGAGTACAGGAAGAACTGAGATAACAGAAAAGCCAGAGTCGACAGAAAAGCCGGAAATGACGGGGGCGACAGGGAAGCCTGAGACGATAGAAAGGCCGGAGATGCCGGACGGGATAATCGGAAAGCAGGCAGGAAAGGAGTGGGGCCATGAAATTCAGAACCAGACTGCGTGTCACTTTTGTGACTATCATTGCCCTGCCGTTGGTGCTGACAGCGTTGGCGTTCTGCGGAATAGGGCTGTATTTGATGAATATTCAGGACGGCTTTCCTGTTGAGGAGCTGGATTATAAGGCTATGACGGAGAACATGCGGGAGGTGGTAGACGCCACTGACGGGGTGTTTCTGAATCTGAAGCGGCAGATTGCGGAGGATCCTTCCAGGCTTGCGGACAGAGAATATCTGGAGGCGCTGAACTCACAGATCGTGAGAAAGACCACATATATCATTGTGCGGAAAGAGGATGAATTGTACTATGCCGGGAATGAGGAGGCAGCGGAAGCTATTTTTCTCAGGCTGCCGGCCTTCGGGGAGCAGGACGGTTCCGAGGATTCCGGGATTTACTTTGATGACATGGATAAGTTCGTGAAGAAAGCGGATTTCCTGTTTCCGGACGGCGCCAGAGGAAGCGCCTTTGTGGTTACGAAGGTGAATTCCCTGATCTCCAGAAAGCTTCTGGTGGATATGTTCGTGGCGATTTTCCTGATTCTGATCTTTACAGGGCTGATGCTGACCCACTGGATTCATAAGGGTGTGTTCGACCCGGTGAATGAGTTGAATGTGGCCATGCGTAAGATTAAAGAGGGCAATTTTGATTATGTCCTGCAGACGGATGCCAGGGGAGAAATCGGAGATCTGTACCGGAATTACGAAGATATGCGTCTGCGTCTGAAGGAAAATGCGGAAGAGAACCGGGAGAGCGAGAAGCAGAACAGGGAGCTGGTCAGCAATATATCCCATGACTTGAAGACGCCCATTACGGCCATCAAGGGATATGTGGAAGGTATCATGGACGGAGTGGCCGTCACTCCGGAGAAAATGGATAAATATATAAAGACCATTTACAATAAAGCCAATGATATGGAGCGGCTGATCAATGAGCTGACTTATTATTCCGGTATTGATAATAACAGGATACCATATAATTTTCACCGCATAAACGTAGCTGATTATTTTGGAGACTGCATTGAGGAAGTGGGGTTGGATCTGGAGCAGAAGAATATCCAGCTGAATTACTCCAATCTGGCAGGAAGTGACACTGTTGTCATTGCCGATCCGGAGCAGATGAAGAAAGTGATAAATAATATCATCAGCAACAGTGTAAAATATATGGATAAATCTCACGGTATCATTGATATCCGGATTCTGGATGAGGCGGATTCCGTACGAATCGAGATAGAGGATAACGGTAAGGGCGTTGCACAGAAGGATCTTCCAAAGATATTTGAGCGCTTTTACCGCACGGACGCTTCGAGGAATTCTGCCCAGGGCGGCAGCGGAATCGGTCTTTCCATTGTGAAGAAGATTATTGAGGATCACGGCGGTTATATCTGGGCCACCAGCAAAGAGGGCGTGGGTACCTGTATGCATTTTGTGTTGAGAAAGTATATTGAGCTTCAGGAAGAGATATAAAGGGACAGCATGGAAGAGAACAGGGTAAGAAAGGCAGGGTAAGGAAATGAGCAGAATTTTGATTATTGAAGACGAAGTGGCAATCGCCGATCTGGAGAAGGACTATCTGGAACTGAGTGATTTTCAGGTGGATATCTGTAATGCCGGGGACGACGGGCTGACCATGGCATTGAATGGGGAGTATAATCTGGTCATTCTGGATCTGATGCTGCCGGGGATGGACGGCTTTGAGGTGTGCCGAAAAATCAGGGAAGAGAAAAATATCCCCATTTTGATGGTTTCGGCAAAGAAAGATGATATCGACAAGATCAGGGGCCTCGGTCTGGGGGCGGATGATTATATGACAAAGCCGTTCAGTCCCAGTGAGCTGGTGGCAAGGGTGAAAGCCCATATGGCAAGATACGAACGTCTGGTGGGCACGAACCAGAAGCCTCAGAATGATATCGTGGAAATCAGGGGCATCCGTATTGACAAGACGGCACGCCGTGTCTATATAAACGGTGAAGAGAGAACATTTACCACCAAGGAATTCGACCTGCTCACCTTCCTTGCGGAGAATCCCAACCATGTATACACCAAGGAAGAATTGTTCCGCGAAATCTGGGATATGGACTCCATCGGTGACATTGCCACGGTGACGGTGCATATCAAGAAGATTCGGGAGAAGATAGAAAAGGATACCGCGAAGCCCCAGTATATTGAGACAATCTGGGGGGTTGGGTATCGCTTTAAGGTGTAAGAAGGAATAAAAATGCAGGACGGCATATGGAAGGCCGCTATGACAAAGGGGGGGCGGGAAGCGACCGGGAGGCTATTTCCCGACACCCCCTTTTTTGGAAGTCAGCGGAATAATATGTCAAAATATCTGTGTTCCATACAGCAGTGCAAGCATCAGGAGCGCACAGAGCCCGCATGATACCAACAGTGTTTTGTCAGATAGGATCAGCGCAGTAGGGTCTGCTTCTGAACGTCCCGAAAACACCAACAGCAGATATCTTATTACTATGAACAGAACAATAGGTACCGTATAAACCAAATTCGCTCCCTGTGATATAGACCACAGAGAATAGAATGCCATAGCCAATCCCGCGCACATGAAAACTATCCCGTTGAGAAAGTTCATCTCGTATACTTCCAAAACATCCCGGGTTCCTCCTGTTCCGTAATTGTGCAGCTCTCCTCTGCGTTTTCCGAATGCCATGAATAAGGATAACGACACCACTGTCAAAAACATCCAGCCGGAAACGCCGTCGCTGACTATCGTTCCTCCCACCATTACACGTAATACAAAACCTGCTGCAATACAGAAGCAGTCAATAATTACCTTGGTTTTCAGCCATTTTGAATACAAGATGTTTATAACAACATAGGCCAGTATCAATAAAAAGGAATAAAGATTAACCGAAAGGGCCAGCCCAAATCCTGCTATCATCAGACATATCAGCAGTATCCATGCGCAGGGAAACGAAATTTGTCCCGACGCGATGGGACGGTTCTTTTTCACTGCATGTTTTCTGTCATTTTCAACATCATTGATGTCATTCAGCACATAAATCGCCGAGGATATCAGGCAAAAGGACAAAGCCAGAATGGCAGCCTGAATGAGCTTGTCCCATTCGAATAATTCCAGCGAAAATATAATTGCGCAAAAAACAAACAGGTTTTTCAGCCAACTTTTTATTCTCATTTGCTTTAGATAGATTCCGAGTGATGGCCTCTTTTTCATACGATTCTCCTATATCATCATATTGTTACGGCGACAACTGATAGAGTCTGATCTCATAGCCAACTGCCGCTCCGCGCATATATCGGTAAATGCTCCTTGCCGAAAACCAGATATTTTGAAATTCCAGGAAATGGCAGCCTGGCTTTTCCACCGGAAACAGGTAAACCAGAGGATAATACTCATCCAGACGTTCATAAAAGTCTGCAATCCATCCATATACTTCGGGGTCAGCCTCCAAGTAAAGGTCGCGTTGGGCGGACGACGTCATTACGAACTTCGGACTGTTGCCGTATTTGTACTTCGCGGGATCACCTTCTTCGAATTCCGAGAAGGCTCCATAGTATCCGCCCGGGTCTAAAGGCGTGTTACAGTCTTGTACGGTATTTTGAACTGTTATACCCATTTCTGCAAATACCTCCTGGAGGATAAGGCGGCTGTCCGGTGCCAGAAAACTTCCGGAAACCGCCAGGGCTCCTGCCAGCAGGCTGCATGCCGGTAATAAAAAGAGCATGGAATATGCCATCAAAAGGGCGGGAAATGTTTTTTTCATAAGTCCCTGCAAATCATCTAAGATATAAAATGCCCCCACAGCCCCAAATAAAAGTCCTGCCGCATAAAGTGGCAATGTATAGCGTTCCCAATGGATTCTTAATGTAGAAATAGGTACTATATATGCCAAAAAACTCAACAGAATGATTGTGGGCCTCATATTCTTCCGCAATGATTTCACAATTCCGTAAATACTGCTCACTGTCAGCAACAACCCTAAGTGTACGCCCGTGGTTTTTATATAAAAGAGCAGCGTTTCCCCAAAGTTAAGGCCGTCTGCGCCTAAATGATACTGCTTATTCTGACCTGCCATTATCTCTAAAACAGTTCTGAGATCAATCAGCAATATGGGAGAAACGGCCAGGATTCCAAGCAGGAAAAAGAGGATTGCCAGACATCCGTTTTTTACGATCATGGCAGGTTTTTTCATGTGTGCCGCACAGACGGCAACAGCGATGATCACACAGCCATAAGCCCCCGGATATTTTTCACAGGTGGCAAGCGCCGTAAAGAAAGACATCCAAAACAGCCATGAGATAGAAGGGTTTCTTTGATAACAAAGCGCCGCCCATAATATGCCCATCAGGAAAAACAGGAGCGGTATATCCGGTGTGATATAATGAGAATGTTCGATGAACGACGGAAATACCGCAAAGAGCAGGGTTGTATACAACGCCTGCTTTCTGCCCCAAAAAAGGCCGATTAAGTAGGCACAAATAACCGTACCCACACCAAAAAGGGCAGTCAGGACACGGGACGCCGTGGTAAACAGGGCGAAGCTCTCATTATAATTAGCGGCAAAATCGTTTCGACCCTGCGGCGCAAAATACAGTTCCTGTATCCCTACATATATAAGGGTATTCAGTTTAATCGTAACATGGTTCGGCCTGTAATAGTCATGCACATCAAAGTCACGGTTCAGGGCGCACTGATAAGCCTGTCCGAAAATAAGCCCTTCGTCCGGATGTAAATTGCCATGGGGCATTCCCCATCCTGCGCCCACAACGCGCAGCAGCACAGCAACTGCGAATATAAGGGCCAGTATCAAAAAGTACCAACGGTCAAATTTTTCTCTAAACATTCTTCGTTTCATTTTTATACCCCAGGCGCGCTTCGGCGCTCTTACCAGTCAATATTAACGTTCCGGATTTCCGTACATTCCTATGAAGGCAAGCGGCAGTATCAGACAAAAAGGCCATGAATAACGGAATGACGATATCGGCGAGAGTATCATAATGCCGTATTGTGCAATCAGCGGCAGAAAAAGAGGCAGGACCTTTGTAAAAAATCCCCGCTTTTTCCACGCCAGCGCCAGCGCCAGTGCATAGAGCAAAAACCAAAGCGTAAATCCCGGTACGAAAAACAATCTTATAACGGGGGTCTTCCGCCAAAAATCAGAAATGCAGACACTCTCATAATATTTCTTCAAGAACTGTGAATCCCATATGCTTTTACGCTCTAAAGGCTCAGCAAACATCTCCGGAGGGTAATTTTCGTACATAACATATGAGAAACCATAATAGCCGGGGTACCAATAGCCCAGCGTGTTGGATAAAAAAGCCACTGCATATTCTTTTGAAAACTGTTTTCCAATCTGCAAATAGAATTTCCAAAAAGCAATCGGGTCATCGTTATAATGATCCGAATAAAAGCAGCTTTTGGCGGGATCCGCACAGAAAGGGGTATATATGCGGCCAGGCGACGATTCCATCCATTCCAGGTTATCAATGTAATACGTCATCTGGTCCTCTTGTTCGCCTGTCAGCTCATCCGCCTTGTTGACGGCGACGCGCTGCAATTGCTGTATGGGCACGCTCAATGCTTCCCGTACTTCGCCTTGGGCTATACCTAATGCGGCAAAAACAGGTCCGGTATAAATTTTGTACGCAAAAACCGGAAATAGAACTGCCGCTATGAGGGCAACATACGCTTTTGCCTTCTTTATTTTTGAAATCCTCAATAGAAACAAGGCGGCAAAGCAAAAGATGTAGATGTGAAAGCCATTGTTCCTGAAAGCGCACATTAAGAAGCTGATCACTGGCAAGGACAATAAATTTTGCTTTCGCAGGGAATATTCTGACGGATCAGTTGCAATTTCCGTAAAATGACAGGCAAACAGTACAAGGAATGCAGTATACGGACTGTCCTTTATCATTGTTACGGACAGGCAGGCATTCATGAACCAAATTGCCGAGAACAGCACGGTAAGCAGGACTATCAAAATCGGAACCTTCTTTTTCTTCAGCAAAAAGACAAGACGGGTAAGGGCGTAGCTCAAAAGCAGCATTTGCAGAAGCGACAGCAGGCCGATTCCAAACTCATAACTGGAAAAAAGGGTATCTCCTGATTTCATAAAGAACCGTAAGAGCCATGTGTGTAAGACAGGATGATGATTATTCGTAATCTCACCGAGAGCGCTGCCGACCTGGGATATCATATCGTAAGACAGGACACCCGGGTATAAGATGAGCCAGGCAGGTATCCATGACACAAAAAGAAAAGCCCAAATAAGCAAAAAAAGCCTGCGGTTCCCAACTTTGTCAAGATACCTGTTAAGATACCGGGATACGCGTCCGTTTCCTGTGCATAAACGACGCCGCGGTACAACGGAAAAAATGAAAAAATTAACTGCCAGACATAATAGGAAGCACAGTATAAAAGGAAAAAGCTGCGAACGTTTAAATTCTATATTCTGTGACGCTATCGCAGGCCCTGCCACAGTATATGCAATACTATAAAAAAGCGCAAGAAAAACGGCAAAGAACAAATTTGTCATTTTTTTCCTCCAAGCCCAACTCAGTTAATCTAACAGATCTACCCGGCCGGCAGTTCAGCCACAGATTTCGATTTATCGGTGGCTTTATTATAACATGCCGTTTCCGAAAATGAAATATATTTCTTTGTACGTGGTAAAACAAAATCGGATAGATATTTTACCGTATATGAGCATTTGCCTGGGGTTTACCGTAACAGAGACGGGTATTGCTATGGCTTAACGGATATTCCGCGGCAGATTTTGAGTAATAAAGGGCGGAAATTGTATGGCCGGATGTGTGAAAGCGCGGGGATTTATCGTACAGGCTACTATGATTTTATGGCAGGATATGTTAAAATGGCAGCATGTGCTCATCCTGGTATCCCGGAGGATTTACGGACATATTCCTTTCGAGGACGGAAATTCTCTGCTTGTGGCCGGGTACCGGGCGGGACAGCTGCGGAGTTATAGATACGAGGAGGATATATATGTTGCCGGAAGCGTTTCAGGAAAGAATGCGGCGGATGCTGGGGAGGGAATATGAGGCTTTTTCGGAGGCTTTGGAAGGGGAGAGGTGTCAGGCGCTGCGCCTGAATACGCTGAAAAGAGGAGCGGATAGCTGCAGCGCAGCCGGGAGGTACGGCGCCGAAAATGTTGGAGATGGGGTTGAGAAGTGCGGGAGCACACGGCCAGGTATCTGTATGGATTTTGCGCATCTGACGAAGGTTCCGTGGGCGGAGAACGGCTACTATTATCAGCCGGAGGACCAACCGGGAAAGCATCCCTTTCACGAGGCGGGGGTATATTATATTCAGGAGCCCAGTGCCATGGCTCCGGCGGAATTGCTTGACGCGAAGCCGGGGGAGCGCATACTGGATCTGTGTGCGGCACCCGGCGGAAAGAGTACCCAGATTGCGGCGAAGATGCGGGGGCAGGGAATCCTGGTATGCAATGAAATTCATCCTGCCCGGGCGAAAATATTGTCGGAAAACATAGAGCGGATGGGTATCTGCAATGCATGTGTCACAAATGAGACACCGGAGCGCCTGGCGGAATTTTTCCCGGGATATTTTGACAGGATATTGGTAGATGCGCCCTGTTCGGGAGAGGGAATGTTCCGTAAAAACCAGGCGGCATACGAGGAATGGAGCCTTGAGAATGTGGAACTCTGTGCAGAACGTCAGGACGAAATACTGGACCGGGCGGCCGGAATGCTGCGCTCTGGCGGGAAGCTGGTGTATTCTACATGTACTTTTGCGCCGGAGGAGGACGAGGGGAGCATAGCCAGATTTTTAAGCCGGCACAGAGAGTTCTCTATTCTGCCCATAGAGAAAGAACGGTTTGGGCTGGCCGGCTGTGACGGTGGGGCAGAGTATCTCGCGTGCGGGGAAACGGGAGAAGCGGTATCTGCCCTTCATCTGGAGCGGACGTTGCGGATGTGGCCGCAGCGTATTCGCGGAGAAGGGCATTTTGCGGCTTTGCTGCAGAAGGACGGCGGCCTCTTCACGGAAATTTGTAATAAGGGAACAGTGAGTGCAGAATCCGGTGCAGAGAAACCCAAAAGCCTGATGGGTGATTTATACGCTTTCTGCGAAGAAAATTTACGCTTTTACGCACCTCCGGACAGGGCAGGAGGGGGCGGCCTTTTTGCGGAGTTAGGCAGGACAGTTGAAATGGGGGAGGGAGCCCGTCCTGTCAGGTTTGGAGAAAATGTTTATCTGGTGCCGGCAGGTATGCCGTCGCTGAGAGGGCTGAAAGTGCTGCGCCCGGGGCTGCATCTGGGGGAGTTGAAGAAGAACCGTTTTGAGCCTTCCCATGCGCTGGCGCTGGCGCTGCCGCCGGAGTCTGCGACGCATATGTGGAATCTGGGCGCTCATGACCCGCTTGTGACTGCCTGGCTCAAGGGGCATACCTTTCCGGCGGAGGGAGAGAAGGGCTGGTATCTGATCTGTGTGGAGGGCTTTAGCATCGGTTGGGGAAAGCTGGCGGGGGGAATCATGAAAAATCATTATCCCATCGGCCTGAGGCGGAAGGATTTTAAGGAATCCTGAAAATGCGCAGTGTGAGGCAGATTTGAGATGAGAACGGAAACAGTGCAGGTCAGGGAAATTTTGAGATGAGAACGGAAACAGTGCAGGTCAGGGAAATTTTGAGATGAGAACGGAAACAGTGCAGGTCAGGGTGATTTTGAGATGAGAACGGAAATTGTACAGAGTAGGGAAACTTTGAGTTGAGAACAAAAATTGCGCGGAGTAAGGTAATCTTGGGATGAGAACAGAAATTGTGTATGAGGATGACGCCATACTGGTGGTATATAAACCGGCGGGACTTGCAACACAGACTGCCAGTGTGGGGTGCCAGGATGTAGTCAGTGAATTGAAGAATTATATACGGCAGGCAGAAAAAAAGGCGGGGAAAAATCAACGGTCTGCGCCGTACCTGGGAGTGATTCATCGCCTGGATCAGCCTGTGGAAGGGCTGTTGGTATTTGCAAAGAATCCGAAGGCAGCAGCCGGGTTGAGCGCACAGCTGCGGAAGCAGGAAGAGGATGCGGGGTTCTGTAAGCATTATTATGCGGTTTTGTATGGGGGCGCAGTGGAGGCGAACGGGGAGTTGGAAGATTATCTCTGCAAAAAAGACGGCAGGGCGGAAATTGTGGAATGCCGTTCAGAGAGACAGGAAGTTCCCGGCCGTGACGCAGCCGGAAGGGATAGCAGAGCAGAAGAAGTGGAGAAAGCGCAGGGAAGGCAGAATGATAAGGAGGCCCGTCTGCAATATTGCATTTTACAGACGGTGGATATATCGGAAATTGCTCCGACAGATATTCGGACTGAACCCGGCGGGGTGAATCAGATCGGAGACCGGATGACGCAAGGCGGAATTGCTCCGGAGGATATCGGGCCTGAACCCTGCGGATTACATCAGAGTCATGTGCGGATAACCCACGGTGAAATTGCCCTGGCGGATATCCGGCTTGAAACGGGGCGTTTTCATCAAATACGTGCCCAGATGGCGCATGGAGGAATGCCCCTGTTGGGCGATTTGAAGTACGGAAACGAAGAAAGCATGGAAGCGGGAAGAAAGCTGAACGTCCGCAATGTGGCACTCTGTGCGTACCGGTTGGAATTTCTGCATCCTGTCACCGGAAGAAAAACGGATTTTCGTATCAATCCGAAGGGAGAAGTTTTTTCCTTATTTTCACAGTTTTGAATCATAGAAAAATTATCATACTAATAACGCAACATGAAAACGGTGTGTTCCGGTATCATATGTCGCTGTTCTTAGCCGGACGGATGTTTTGCCGTAAGCGGGCAGCACCAGGGGGCAATACACCAGGTGCGCAGGGCATTGGAACGAAAAGGCATGCGGGGGATTGGTATGATAGAGAAATTCAAAGAAAACAGATTGCTGATGCTGCTCCTTCTGACAGGGGCAGTTTATTTTTTTCTGAAAGTGATTGCGCCTTTGACGGCACCGGTGCTGACGGCCATTCTGTTTGTGACCATATTCGGCTCTTTTCTGCAGAAAATGCAGAAAAAACTGAAAATTCACAGGCAGATAGGTGCGTTGCTGCTGCTGATTCTGGCAGGCGGCGTGCTTACGTTGCTGCTGTGGATATTATTTTCCTGGATTGTGGGGAGCCTTCCCGGATTTGTGAAGGGGTTGGATTCATTGGAGACGGAGTTGTCTTTATTTGTACATGAGAGCTGCAATGTGGTGGGAAAGTGGCTGGGGGTAAACAATCTGTACCTGGAACAGCTTCTGTATGCAAGGATTCAGGAGGGAATCGATTATTTTCAGCTGCAGTTCCTGCCGGACATGGTATCCCAGTCTCTGGTCTACGTGAAGGCAATCGGCATGGTGGGCGGCTTTCTGGTGACTTTTCTGATTGCGACGATTTTATTGGCAAAGGATTATGATGAAATCATGAACAGGCTGTTGGAGCGGGAGGAATGTCATGTTTTTCTGGAAATCATATGTGGGATTATCCGGTACATCGCTACTTATGTGAAGGCCCAGGTGATTATTATGAGTATCATAGGAATCTTTGCGGCATCGGCGCTTGGTGTCAGCGGGATTAGGAACGGTATTCTTTGGGGGCTGCTGGCGGGGGTGCTGGATGCGCTGCCGTTTATCGGGACGGGAGTGGTGCTTGTGCCTCTTGGGCTGCAGCAGCTGTTTTTAGGGAATTATATCAGGGCGGCGGTGTGCCTGTTGGTATATGTGGTCTGCATTTTTATCAGGGAGCTGTTGGAGCCGAAGCTGATTGGCAAAAAGGTGGGCGTGTCTCCCATTGCGATTCTGGTGTCGATTTATGCCGGAATAAAGTTATTCGGTCTCTGGGGAATTATCGGGGGACCGTTGGGATTCGTTATAATTTACCAGTGCTATGTGAGTCTGGAGAAGCGGGTGCAGCCGGAAGTGGAATACCCATCCACGGGAAGAGAGAACGGGCGATAAACGCTGAACCCTCTCTGGGAAACGAATGCTTGAAATACGAACATCTATGAGTTTCCGGGAACGCCCGGTTTATCGTATGGAGGACACGTATGGCGGCAGGGGCGTACTGGTACTGCCATCACCAGGAGGGGCGGTAGCTACAATATCCGCCCGTCCCGCATTTGGATCTTTTTATTTGCGTAAGAAGCCATCTCCGGCGAATGCGTTACCATAATGATCGTCATGCCCTGACGATTCAGTCTGGTAAGCAGATCCATGATTAAGCGGCTGTTTTCTTCATCAAGGTTACCCGTAGGTTCGTCAGCCAGTAATAATTTCGGGTCGTTTACAATTGACCTTGCTATCGCAGCACGTTGCTGCTCGCCTCCGGATAAATGTATTGGTCGCTTTCGCATTTTTCCCGCCAGGCCGACAACCTGGAGCATCTGAGCCGCTTTGCTCTCACGCTCCTTTTTCCTGATGCCGGCATATCCAAGCGGCATACAGACATTTTCCAAAACGCTGATTTCATTCACTAAATTGAATGATTGAAACACAAAGCCAATTTGACGGTTTCTAAAGGAAGCGGCAAGTTTGCCTTTCAACTGCGCAACATTTTCTCCGCAGAACAGGTATTCCCCTTCCGTTAAGCAGTCCATCATTCCCAATATATTTAACAAGGTGGATTTTCCGCACCCTGAACGGCCTGTAATCGCTATAAAATCTCCCTGCGTCACTTCGAATGACACATTGATAATCCCCGGGGTTTTAACCTCTGCCTGTGTATATATTTTACTGGCATTGCGTAACATTACGAACGGTTCCATTCTGTTTCCCTCATCTTTTTATGTTCGCACTTAATAACATTTGCCAACGTAAGGAAGTGTCTGCAAATAACTGCTGCAAGTTAATCCGCATCTGCAAAACCAGTGCAGAAAGCGGAAGAATCAATGCGCTCAGGAGTATAGTATTTTCGTCGGATATACGTCTCTGATCCCCAAAATCACACAGGTGCAGGAAATGATTGTAATCATCACCACAATCCCAAGCATTACAACCACGCTGATCCAATGAAAATACGCTGTAAATACACTGGTTGAAAGATATGGAATTGTTATGATTGCCGCTATCAGGCCAATGTAGCCGCTCATGAAACAAAGTGAAAATACCTCAAGAAAAATTTCCTTGAAAATCGTTGTGTGAGTGCCGCCCAATGACAAAATGATTGCCAGTTCCCTCTTGCGTTTTTCCATATAAATCAACAGAATACCTATGATTCCTACCATCGTAATGATAAGCACAAACCACGCTGTCCAGGAGAAAATCCGTATCTCCTGGGTAAGATCAGTGATTGATTTTTGAAGCTCTAAATACTGTTCAGAGATACGGTAAGAATAAGACGGATGTTTATCCTGCAACATTTCTACAACCTCAGACACGCCATCCGGTTCGCCTCCGTCTGTACCAGGCATAATACGCAGACAGGGAGTCAACTGCTCTTCCACACTGCGTTCAAGAACGCCCATACATTTCTCCGGCAAAATAACTATCGATTCCATTTTCAGTTCCATCAGCAAGCCAACAACAATTGACTTGTCCAGAGAATTCAGTCTCACGATATCTGAAAAACCAGAATCTCCGATTCTGACATGAGATTCATCCCATGACAGCCATTTTTCGAAAAAAGTCAGTCCTTCTTTCTCCAAATCATCAGCCACCTGTGTGCCGATATATATCGAATCATCCTGTGGCTCGAATCCAAAGCAGCGAAAGAAAAAATCCTCATCCATGGATACAAATGTTACATTCTTTACATCCAATGATTTCCGCGTTTGATAGATTGAGCGTGTAAATAAAAGATAGGAAATATCCAGTTCGCTGTGCTGCTTTTTAATGATTTCATAATCTTCAGCTGTGACAGGCAATTCTGTGTTTGCGAACCCCCGGCTTCCAGAACATTCAATAACTACTCCCTGTTCTCCAATTTGCCGCTTATATAGTTCCACTCTGGATTTTGCAGAATATGCAGAGGATATCCCACACAAAACAACTGCAATGCCTATGGCGAGCTCAAATGCAATAACAAAATATGTTTTCTTATTGATCCACAGCTTTTGAAATGCACGGTAAATTAAATATTTCATGACACTCTCTCAAATAATTCGACCAGTTTTTGCTTTTTCAATTTGTACAATGCGATCCACGTCACAACAAGCGTCATGAACGCGCCAAATATGTATGCAGCTACATATACCCTATCATTAAGGATTATGTCTAAATCTTTCGGATATGTGGGTTTCAGCATATGCACCATCAAAACATCAAGCAAATATGCGATACAAAAACACAGCATATTCTCTATCAGCGCACTCAAAAAGACGAAACTATGCGGTGCCCCCAACGCCATGCGTATACCATATGTTCGTTTATCAAGGTTTAATTTTCCCACAAGGACTAAACAAATATTTATGGCGGCAAAAGCAAATGCAACAAAACCAACCCCCAAAATACCCATTGACTGGTACAGCCCCTGCGTCAAGATGGCTTGATATAATTCGTCGCCGCTTCTCACGTCCGATATCGGCAAGCCAACACTTTTCAATGTATCCGCAATATGTTTGCCATCCGGCAATATCTCTTCTGTACGAAGAAACAGTGCTGAAATCATAATATCCGACTCTGCCGCCTGCTCATCGATATGAAGCGGGAGCAAGACTCTGCCATAATGGTGAAACGATGAAAAAATGCCGCTTACTGTGTATGTAACTCCAAACACTGATATTTGATCGCCTATATGCAGCCCGCCGTGTTCTTCAGAAAGCGATTGCTCAACTAAACATATATTTGTTTCGGTAAACAGCTCTAACGATCCGCCGATTATCTTACAGTTTTCAAATTTGACCCAATCTTTTGTCACATAGCTTATGAATCCATTGTTCTTCGTACCGTTTATTTCAATTGTACCATTTTTATATGCAGTAATGGCATAATCGCTAATCTGCAATGAACTTTCTTCCAGCAATGAAAACATTTCTTCCGCAGCTGTGTATCCGCCTTCAAAATGTGCAATCCATATATTTGCATCATTCTTAAGCCTCATTGTTGAAAGATTTTCTACAAATACATTTATATTCCCCAGACACAGCATGGGCAACAGCAGACCCAGGGAAAAAGAAAGCGATACGATAAAATTAACGATGCGGCGCCTGTAAAAATTTATCAATGCGTCAAATATGGTATATTTTAGCTTTTGCATATTAATCACTGTCAAGGCTTATAAAATAAGCAGCATTGTTCATTTTATCGGTGACAATAAATCCTCCCTGTAATGTACGTGCCAAACATGATTCTGGAGACAAACTATCGAATTCCCAAATTGTTCCTATATAGGAGCCATCGGTTTTGAAATGATCCAGCTGTGCCCATACACAGGAAAGCACGTACACATCCTCCCCATCAACAATAAAATCTGTCGGGCCGTATTTATACGGAAACTTGAAAACATCACGCAGCTCGTCGTCCACAAGTTCGTACAGGCCAGACTCTTGGATAATCGCACTATAAGAAGAATCATCCTTAAATAACTCAAATGTATTTGTAAAATACATCCTGTCTTTTTCACTATTGGTGTAACCATTCAAAATAAAAGGCGTTTTGTCTACAGAACCATTGGAACCTGAGATATACACCCTGGCATTTTCTTCCAAAACACTATTCGTCAATATGGCTACAACTCCATTCTCACATACGGCAATATCCGTATAGAATATATCTGCAGCACTTTCCTCCAATTTGTTCAAGGCGTATTCGCTCTGGTACTCTAAATTCACATCTAAAATTTTGATACGGCTATTTCCTGAATCTACCACATATAATTTCTCATTGCAATAAGCCAGGCCGGAAGGACGGATGAATTCACCATTTCCATTTCCTGATTGCCCTACTTTTCTTATTTCATTTCCCTGAAAGTTAAATTCTCTTAAGCAATTGCCACCCATATCGCAAATGATAACCGAATTCTCAAGTGCTACGGCTCCAAATGGCGTTATTCCACTGCATTTGCCGGAAAGCGTATAGCCTTCAGCCCTGAATGATCCGAATTCCTGCGGCAGGGAATCGTCATCATATTTCTCATTGCGGGAGGAACATCCTGCAAAAGCCAACAGCGAAACTGTCAATATAATCACCAGAAATACTCTTTTCATGATAATCGAACTCCTTCTTGTTTTGCATGTTCTTACAAGCGATCATATATTTAAGTACATATTATTTTACTGTTGTTTTGTCAGCTTTCTTTGAACCTAAAGGCAGATCCACATCAATGCCTTTTATTCCATTCTCGACTGCAGGTTCACCAACCTCCTGTCTGCTGCATGCTCTTTTTTACGGCGCTGCGGGGAGGCAGAAGCCGTTATGTCCAGCTGGTGTTGGTTTTTGTTACAGGGATTCATTTGTTCCCATATAATCACCCAATCAATACTTCCTTTCCGCGGAACGCGAAGCCATACTTGCGAATCTGTTCCGCGGAAATTCCCTTTGCCAGCAGCGAGGCTTCATACTGCATCTCCTCAATCTGGCCGAGGGCGGTCTGCACCGTGTCCTCCAGGGTCTTCTCTCTTTTCGGATTGTTCACTTTGAATTCAATGATGATGGCATCCCGGCAATACTTTCGGAAGCTCTGTCCACTCTGGAACGCCGACAATTCTCTCCCTCCAGGATTTTTCGGCTCAAGCATGATGTCATATCGCCCGAAACCGCTCTCCCGGTTGGAGGTAATCACATAGCAGTCCGCCAGATCCACCATAAGCCCCAGCACGAACCCATGATAGAAGCGCTCCGGTTCCGCCTCCTTCGAGGGATTCTTTCCTGCGTCAAAGCAGCTGAATGTGGCAAGGGCTACCCGGTTCATGTAGGTATTCATGGCATCTATGTCCCCCAATAGCAGCGCCTTGACGAAGGTATTGTAGTCGCTCGTGTATTCCATGAACCACCCTTCTATCATCTGCTCGAACATCCGGCGGACTTCCATATTGGTAAGCTTCAGGCTGTATCTGGCTTTCCCGCTGGCAGCATCTATCTCATAGCTTTCCACCTTTAGATAGCCGCTGGCCAGAAGCATGCTCCAGACCGCTCCCTGCTTGTAATCCAACTGGTCGAACACAATCTGCTCGTCTATCTCCGTGCAGAAGGTCTTGCCCTGGAGCAGATCCTCCATCGTTATCTTTATTTCCGGATTGCCCTCGCGGATCAGTTTCCCTGCAAGGCTGTTGGAGCTGGTGTTGGCCCAGTAGGTTCCCAATCTGCCCTTATCCAGATAGTTCAAAATAGACCAGGGGTTGTAAATGTCCCGCCTTTTTCCAAAAGTAAAGCCATCGTACCAGTGCCTTACCTCTGCCATTTTGTCCTCCAACCCATATTCTTTCAGTGCGGCAAGCACTTCATCATCGGTAAAACCGAATGAATCGGTATACTTGTCGGATGAAGTAGTCACTACCTCCAGATTATTCAAATCTGAGAAAATGGATTCTTTACTGACACGTGTTATCCCCGTCATGACTGCCCGCTCAAGATAAGGGTTTGTCTTGAAGGCCGCATTGAACAGCGTCCTGACGAACTCCACTATCTCACGCCAATAGCCGTACACATAGGCCTCCTGCATGGGTGTGTCGTACTCGTCCAACAGGATAATCACTCTTTTCCCATAATAACGGTACAGATATTCCGACATCTTATGCAATGCCATGGTGGCAACGACATCCGGCATATCCATGCGGACGCTCTTGTATTCCGCTTTCTCTGCATCCGACAGAAGATTTCCCTCCAGCAGGAAGGTGTTCCTGTGATACAAATCTGTCAGAATCTGGCCGATGCGCCATTTTGTGTTCTGAAAGTTGGTCTCCTTCACATTGGCGAACGACAGGCTGATGACCGGATACGTCCCTTGTAACTGCCTGTACTTGTAATCTTTCCCTTCAGGAGATTCTTCATGCCAGATAGCAAGCCCCTGGAACAGGTCTCCTCTGTCTGCATAGTCCAGTGAGAAGAACTGTTCCAGCATGCTCATGTTCAGCGTCTTGCCGAACCGCCGGGGGCGGGTGATCAGCGTGACCACATCCTGGTTCTCCCACCATTCCCTGATGAACCCGGTCTTATCGATGTAAAAACAGCCTGCCTGAATCAGTTGTTCGAAATTCTGATGCCCTATGCCCACTACCCTTGCCATGCTGAACCCTCCCTGGGAAAAGAATGCTGTTGTATAGTCTTCATTTTATGGAATCTTATGTCATCTGTCAATGGTTTTAGGGTAAGCGCTTAATATTTCTATGGCGTGATAACGCTATATTTTTTCCTCATAATAGCAATTTGTCAACTGTATCTGAAACACGCCGAATTTCTTCATGAATATGTTCCTCATCTATTCTTTCAGGTATAGCTCCACCCGGTTTTGTATTGTTTCCGTCACTTCTTCCAGTGTTTTTATCTCCCCAAAAAAGGCCTGGGCTTCTTCGTTGATAATGTTCATGATATCCGTATTATACTCGTAAAAAGTATCGGCCTGCATGAGCAGCTCCCTGATTATCCTGCAGTCCTCTTCTGAAGCCGCATATACTTCAATGTAAGTATCCTGGTCAGAATACGTTTTTGACGGCATCTCCGTAACGGTGCCGTTCTCCGCGGTTATAAACTGCGCTTTCTGCTCCTCTTTCATTTTTTCGTCAAAGGTACTTTGAATCACCGGAAAGCCTTCCCTGCTGTCCCCGTTCAACAGATAATATTTTATAAAATCCCATGCGTCGTCCTTATTTTCCGAATACTGTGCAATCGCCAGCTGTTCGTTGCTGAAACCTATAGCAGTGCCGCTTCCGTTCTCCACCGGATAGCCGACAAACACCAGTTCTTCCCCGAACAGTTTCTTTTGTATCTGGTAATCTGCCACGTCCCGGAGAATCCCTGCCGTCATAAGGATATCGCCGTCCCGGATTCCGGCCGACTGGCTGCTTCCCGTATACCCGCCGCGATATAATTTTGCAAAAGTCATGGCATCCCGGAACTGCGGATTGCGGAAATTGCATGTCCCGTTCTCCCAGTTGATAAAAGAATCCATGGAAAAACTGCACAGGGTAGTAAGAACCGGCTCATCCTCATAAAAGCCGTTGACTGCATTGATATCCTTTCCCGCCTCCGCCAGCAACTCCCTGTATTCTGCCAGGGACAGCCCCTTTTTGTCTCTCAGGACAGACGCCTTCCCAATAACCGTATACATCTGGACTGCAGACCCTATGCTGTACAAGTGCCCGTTTACCTGGCAGGCTTCCCATACCCCCTTTGTCATCGTATCCTGATTGACATCTCTGTCATTCTCCATAAATGAATATAAATCGGCAAGCACATCCCTGTCCCCGTAAACGCTTCTGTTTATCAGGGAAGTCTCCATGATATCCGGCCCCTTTCCTGTCACCATATCAAGGTTCAGCCGGTTTAACGCACTGTCAAAATCCTGGCTCTCATCCTCCCAATAGGATACTGTTTTAATCCTGTAGCTGTCGCTGTATCGGTTATAAGAAGTGACCGCCTCCCGCAAGCCTTCGCTTATCTGCATTGCCCCCAGGGTAAGTTCTGTTTTTTCTGCCTCCCCCTTTGCCAGGAAGCAGACTTCAGAACGATTCCCGTTTTTCACGTTGTCGATAATCTCAATTGTTTCCCCATTTTCGTTGATACATAAAATCCCCTCCGGCTCCACACCGCACTCAGACCAGCCCAGAATTCTCTCTACGGAACCTTTTTCGGTGTCATACTGATACAATGTCCTATTACAGCTAAAAAGAAACCCACCCGCAGCGGGGAGCATAAATCCCGTCTCCCCGAACCAGCCGTTCCATATCCTGATGCCCTCCTCCGAGCCGGAGTTGTCCCCGTCTATTCTCCTTATTTCCAGTCCTTCACTGTCAGATACCAACGCAATCAGCTCATTGTCCTCACTGAAGCAGACATCCTCCATCTGTACTCCCTGCAGGCTTGCCACCTGTCCACAAAGGGATATATTCATCTCGGAATCAATTCTGTATATGCGGTTTACCGTGCAATACGAGTTGGGTGGAAGTTCATACTGACTCAGTTGGCTGTTGCTTAAACCTGCCTCTTCAAGCGGAACGCTTGTCTCAACAACAATATAAAAATCCCTCTCATTTCCCGGCAATAATTTCTCATATGTGATATAAATTTCTGTATGTAAATCCCTGAATTGAATCTCATGCTCCCGAAACGCCGCTTCGCCTGTTTTTTTAATCATCAGCTTTACCATTTCCGAATTATCCAGATAACTGCAACACAAAAGATATGTCGTTCCGTCAGTTCCCGTTGCCACATCGTTTACATAAAAGTCATCCCATTCCAAATCTAAAGGAGTGGATTCCATTACCTTCCCGGTTTGCCTGCTTAATACGAAAAAAGAATAACCTGATGTTTGTTCATCAAACCTTACGGCATGAATGTCATCATCCGACAATTCCGCTAAATCATACCGCTCCTGTAGCGGCGTAAAGAATGCCTGATATTCCAGGGCGCTGCTGTCGCCTGTCGCTTCACTTTGCGTTGATTGCTGTGTCTGTATATGCTGCCCACTCTCCGGTATCACCACGTTCTGGATTTGTTCTTCTTTTCCGCATCCTCCCAGGAAAATCGCACCCAATAGCACAATTATCATAGACAGCATTGCCTTACTAATAGGATTCCTCATAAAGTGTTCCTTTCTAATCCGTTACTATTTGTCAAAACCTGACTGCACTGGTAAAATACAAAATATCATTTTTGTATTATAATAAATTATCAGCGGACTCCTACCTATCCGCTGATAATTTTCATGCAAATAACCTCATTTGCTGTAGGACTGTCAAAAATTATTCCTACAAAATAAATCATTTTCTTAAATATCTGGTACAGATTTAAAATGGCAAAATTACATACAAGTCCTTATCCACGTATCCAAAACTTATCGCATATACTCCGTTTGCCCACCCGTTTGTGCAAAATGAAACAGCTGCAAAACGAGTTTTTGACGCAAGCGCAGTAATACTCTGGTATTCGGTTCCCGGTCCCATTCTAAAGTTTACATTGCCAGTAATGTCACCTCGGATACATAAGCAATAAGTTGCATTTGTACTCGCTGAAATATAATCTTTTGACGCATAACCCGTATTACCAGCATAATCATACTGTACTAACCCCAAATTGCCGGATTCACCCACAATCATGATATTTGATTGTTTCTGTAAAGTTGCAATAATCTTACTTGATGTACTCGGCTGTGCCCGAACGTTTAGTCCGCTGGTTGTGGTTGTAACCACTCCTGCTATAGGTGTTGCTTTACTATACGTTACTGTTCTGGCTTCAGATGCATAAACATTCATGCCTTTCAGAGACATACATACTAAACAAGCCGTTAATAAAATAGCTAAATTTTCCTTAATTTTTCTCATTGATTTTCTCCTCTGCATTTTACTGTATAATTTTGATAGAACTTTGGAAATGGAAACCAAATGCATTAATTCCTCTTCTGTAAATTAGCAAAGTTCGCTACGCCGCCCTCATAGAATTCCCCCATTCCGAAAGAGTACATCAGCAAATAAATTATTCCGTATATCTCTGTTACAAAGCGAAAAACACATTTCATGTATCTTTGGTATTAGCATATATAGAGAATCAAAATTTGTGGAAACTTGACTTCCAAATCCTGCTTTTTGACCTTCAATACGCATTCTATATTAACTTTAAACAATATGACTATATACAAAACTCAGCTAGTTCCGTTGAGCCCAAAGTATGGAGCTGAACAATACATCTAAAACCAGTGTTTTAATGTTAGTTGGTAGAGGGACAAAATCCTGTGCAAAACGATAGCTGAGTTTGGTATATAATCATTTTAAACAATTTCGAGGTCAAATCTGCGTCTTTCTAGGTCAAGTTTATTTGAAGAGATTTTTTGAAATAAAATGTACATAAAATAGTTATTCTATTATATAACATAACATCTTCAAAGGGATTAGGGCAATTATTTTGGGAAAAGGATAAAAGGAAATGATTCATCATGTATCAAAGCGAATAACGCGGAAATTGATAGATAGGAACATCATCGACTACGCAATATCAGAAATCTACCAGTATGGATTGGAGCTGATGCTCTCCACCATCCTGACATCGCTTTCCATCTTGGCAGTCGCCTGCCTGATGGATTCCCTTTGGATGGGACTGCTATATTTTGCAGTTTCCATGCCTCTGCGAGCCACTGCAGGCGGCTATCATGCATCCAGTTATTTCAGATGCTTTGTAGTCAGCAACATGGTCTATGCCCTGGTATCCCTGGCGTCCAGGCTGCTTACCTCGTTCAGTATCCCATATCCCCTATGGATTCTGTTGCTGTTCTGCGCAGCCTGTTATATTCTCTTAAACTGTCCAGTCAGGAATTCGCACCATCCGGTGGGCGAGAAAGTGTTGAAAAGGAATAAATTTTTTACAATATGCTTTCTGTGTATAGATCTGGTTGGAATCATATTCTTCTATCTGCGGCAGAGGCAATCGAATCTACTCAATTTCGCAGTTATCACGGTTTTATCTGTGGCAATACTGATTATACCAACAAAGAAAGGAGGGAATGCCCATGAACATATTTCTATTGAACCTGCTGGCAAGAGCGGCTGAATTTTTTGCCTGGATGGGTGCTGGAGCGGCATCTGCATTAAATAACTACCAGCCAACCTTACCACGGCAGTTCATCGATAAGGTTGATAAGAAATGACTTGACAAAGGACAATCTTCCGATTATGAACCTGAAGATTGTCTTTTTCATCCTACTTCTGATATTCAAGGCCGTCAGAATTTATACTCGTGCCCAGAAACATTTGCAAATGTAAATGTATAACGAGTGAGCGCTTCTGCCAAACCATGACGGCAAACGAAAGCGCTCACGAGTATAAAAATCTGTCCGGAGTGAGCATATACGGCGGGCGGTCTTTCGTTGCAGGTTACTGTGAAAGTCCTGCATCTTGCCTTGCGGAAACCGCGCAGTCAAAATGAGCTCCCTTGCTCATTTTGCAAGACAGCTGTGCGCCAAACCCGCTTCCCAAAGGCGACACGCCTTGCGGGTTTGTGTGCATCTTCACAGTGAACCCCCAGACTTTCATGCAAGGTGGAGCAGCCCGTTGCATGGGGGTTTACTGTAGACTTCCTTGGCCTGTAGCATAAATTGCAGGTACCGCTCTCATGTACGCAATATTGTTTCCTGCATCAAAGCCGTACTTTTTCTGACATTTCTATAGGCACGCATCAAATGTACAGCATAATATCTACACAGAATCGCCCTTCTTCTGACTTGTACTCCACACTTCCATGATATTTTTTCACCACATACTCTATGCTCTGGGTTCCCCATCCGTGATGCGCCGCGTCTGGTTTCAGGCTCCGGAGCCGTCCGTCCATCCAGATTGGCTCCACCCTGTAATCATTCTGTATCTGTATCAGCAGCATGCTGTTCACGCTTTTCAAGACAACATTGATTTCTTTTTCTGCGGCTTCCATCGCGTTTTCCAGAAGGTTGGCAAGCAGGGCGCATAAGTCCCTCTTTTCTATGGGAAGCTTTTCAGGCAGCATCTGGCTGTGTATAGCAACGGCGATTCCCTTGTCCGCAGCTTTTCTTTCCATTTCGCTTAATATCACATCCACAACATCGATTCCTGTCCTAATCTTGACTGTAACGGACTGTGGCAGATTTCTCAGGCTGATAATGTATTGTTTGACCTCATCATCCTTTCCCTTCTCTATCATATGTAATATGGCTGTCAAATGATGGCTAAAATCATGATAGTTTCTGGCATTTTCATGATAAAGGGCGCTGATTTCACCATACTTGCTTTCCAGCATCCTGTTCTGGTCATCCAACATACGCATTCGCTCCTGTATCTGCTGGCTCTTTATTTTATAGTACCCTCCGAAAATGCCCAAAGCTATGGAAAACAGGAAAACATACCATACAATATTGATTTGAACATCAAAGTTGGAAAGCATCTGTAAGATAATATTCGTAAAGCCCAATAAGCCTGTTACAGACAGACAGGCCAGATATTTCAAGCTGGCAGTATTGACATTTTTCTTTTTTAACAATCCATACACCACACAATTTATCCCACACCAGATTGGGCCTAGTATGCACAGATAGACAACCCGAATCCACCCCGTCTCCGCGGTAGTCTGCCGAATCAGGACATCTTCCCCCAACACACCCGTCAGGGATACTTCCGTAACCCCTACAGCGGTGAGGGCAAACAGGTATCCGCCTGCTATAGCCGCTCCATCCCAGATGTTACATTTCCAGAAAATGCAGGCCGCCGCCATACTCTGCACAAATAAAATATGAATCGTATAAGGGGATACCAATTGGACAAGTTTGTTCATCACCATAACGATAATCATAAAGCATCCCATCTGTATCCCTGGCAAAAGCCATTTCTCACGTTCAAGGATTCCCCTCATTTTTCTGCGCTCATAAAGCAGGTCAATATACCTCCACAACCAAAACGCTTCATTAAAGGTACAAACCAAATCCACCAGCTGCGCCAGCAACGCTGTCATCCCAGCCCCTCCTTTGTCACCCAGTATCTCCTGAGTTTCCCCTTAAGCTCTGTAATCTTCTCCCTGCCGAAATTCTTTTTCACACCGTTTTTCAGAAATACTTCCTCATCAGTAATCCGGTCTATATGCGCCAGCGCCATGATGCATCCCCGGTCAGCCCACACGAAATCCATCTCCGGCAATTCCCTGTATCCCTGACGCAGTGTCTTTCGAACCTTTGTATGTGTCCCGTCAAGTTTTTCAATGTATGCATATTTGTCTTTGTGCCATATGTATACAATATTCCGTATAGGAATCTTTTCCAGTGTCCACTGGTTCTCGGCAGTATAGAACTTCCCCTCATCGTCCAGAATCTTCCTTACCGCGTCTGTCAGGGCATCTGGAAGCATTTCCCGAATCTGTCCCTTTATCACGTAACGGTAGGGTTGTACCTTAAAAGATTCGTATACATATTTCCCGTGGGAAGTCACAAAGATAACAGTCACATCCGGAAGAAATCGGCGAATTGCGGTGGTCAGCGATATGCCGTTCAGTCCCGGCATCTCAATATCCAACAGCAGAAGGTCGAAATGTTCTCCCTCTTCTGCCTCATACAGGAGCGCGTTTCCGCTGGAAAATACTTCGCTCCTGCAGATTTGTCCCAGGCTCCGGCAGCACTCATCTGCCAGATTTCTAATCCATTCTCCCATTCTCTCGTCATCATCACAGACTCCGATATGAATCATATGTTGTCTCCCTTTGCGGCTATCTATAGTATGCCGAAGCAGGCTGTCGTATTTCTATCCGCCTGTTTTCCTGCCCCAAGCCCGATCCTGCCTACATCCTTTCCGGTGATGAAGTCAATTTTGGGGAAATCCTGATGGTGGATGTCGGCGAAATTTTTCTTGCTATTCGAAGTATCTTGGTATATGATAGACCTGTCCTTCGAAGGGCGATTCGGCCCGGGAGAGGTATTTGGTAAGCTGTTTCATATTTCTGCACAGTTTCTGAATATGTCCGCTGTAATCTTTTGCACACATCCATAGGAGGTCTATTATGATACCGAATAATCATGCAGCACAGATATTTCCTCTGATTCAGCCATTGCCGGAGGTATTGGGCGCGCCCAGGATTTTGGCCGATGTTATGGATCAGATCCGGGGAGACCAGGTTCTCTGTACGATGTTTGAGTCCCTTGCGCTGCCGGAGCAGGAAGCGTTTCTTGGGTTCTGTATGGGTAACCGGGGGCTGAAAGTAACCTATGATCCGTTCTTTCAGCATCTTTTTCATCCCGGTATGCATCCGGAAAGGCTGAACCGCCTGCTTACCTGCATTATGGGGCAGAATGTGAAAGTGCGGGAGGTGCTTTCCCGGGAAAGGATGCGGTTGTCCGAGGGCAGTTCCCTGCTTATCATGGATATCCTGGTTCAGCTTGCCGACGGCAGCCTGGTGTCGGTGGAGATGCAGAAGGTGGGATACGACTTTCCGGTAGAAAGAAGCTTCTGCTATGGGTCAGACCTTCTGGTGCGCCAATACGACCTTGTCCGGAAGAAGTGGGGGAAGAAATTCTCGTACCGGGATATGCGGCCTGTATACATTATTGTCCTCATGGAAAAAAGTCCGGGCCTGTTCCGGAGACAGGGTGACCCAAAGCCGTCCGACGAAAAACTTCCCGATGGAAGGATGTCTGTAAACGAAGAGCAGGTTGCTTGCAGGAAATCCGAAAACGGGGAGCAGGTTGACAGCAGAAAATCCGTGAAGGGGAAGCAGTCCGGCAGCATTCCCCTGCAATATATACACCGCTCCGAATTTTCTTTTGATACAGGCGTTCAGGTAAAATCTTTGGAAAATTTCATTTACATATCCCTTGATATTTTTCGTGAAATACCCCATAATGAACTTACAGAATTGGATGCCTGGCTGTATTTTCTGGCATCGGACGAACCGGCGGATATACTCCGGATCGTCAGGAAATATCCGTTTTTCCGGGAAATGTATCAGGATATTGTGAATTTCCGCTACCAACCAAAGGAGTTGATCACTATGTATTCGGAAGCATTGCGCATTATGGATAAAAATACAGTGGATTATATGATCGAAGAGTTGCAGAATGAAATTCGGCAGCAGAGGGAAGAAAGCAGCAGGCAGCTGCGGCAGCAGAGGGAAGAAAGCAGCAGGCAGTTACAGCAGCAGAAGGAAGAAAGCAGCAGGCAGCTACAGCAGCAGAGGGAAGAAAGCAGCAGGCAGCTACAGCAGCAGAAGGAAGAAAATGAGAGGCTGCGTGCAGTCCTGGCACAATATGAACCGGAAAAAGCCCGTGATAAATAACAGCTGTTATCAGCGGCACCTGTTTGTCAGCCGGTAATGCATTACAGTGAGGTAGATTTCGCCCGTCCTTTGGGCGGCTTCCTATACTTGTGAGCGTATTCTTTTACCGCTTTTTGTTCTGCATTGCAGAAGTGCTCATAAAGTCACGGTGGCTGCAGCGGCTTTGTTATACAGTTTGTTTGGCAAAAGTTTTTGAGCGTGAGTATAAATAACCGGCTGCGGCCTGCCGCAGAGAAACAAATAGATAGAAGGAGCAGATATGATCATTCAGAAATTACATGAAAATTGGAGAATGTGTACAGTCGGCACCGGGGAATATATTCCGGCGGCAGTACCGGGCAGCGTCTATAACGATTTGCTGACCAACGGAAAGATGGAGGATCCTTATTACCGCGACAACGAGACAAAAGCCCTTGCGCTGATGGAGGACGACTTCGAGTATGTGTCGCGGTTTGATGTAGAGGGAGAGCTTCTGGCCTGTGAACAGGTGATGCTGCACTTTGACGGGATTGACACACTGGCGGATATCCGGCTGAACGGGACATGGATCGGGACGGCGAATAACATGCACCGCATCTGGGAATTCCCGGTAAAAGGATTACTGCGGGAGAGTGAGAACGAGCTGAAAGTGGTGCTGCATTCTCCCACGAAATTTATCCGGGAGCAGGAGGAAAAGGAGCCGATTCCCGGGAGCGGAGATGCCATGCGGGGCTTTCCGTATTTGCGGAAAGCGCACTGTATGTTCGGTTGGGACTGGGGTCCGCGCCTTCCGGATGCGGGAATCTGGCGGGATGTGAAACTGATCGGTTTCAATGAGGCGCGGATTGACAGTGTGTATGTCAGGCAGGTGCATGAAAACGGCAAAGTGACACTGAAACTGGATGTGGATGTGGAGCGTCTGGGAGAAGAGCGTCTGCGTCGGTTTGGGCAGGATGATGACAGGCTTTCCGGATTGTCCTGCAGAGTGACACTGACAGATCCGGACGGGCAGAAAAAGACCTGGGGCCATGATGAGGCCATGGCGGGTATTGTGATAGAGGAGCCTCGGCTGTGGTGGCCTAACGGCTACGGAGAACAGCTGCTGTATGAGATGGAGGTGGAGCTGCTTACGGATTGCGGAAATGCGGCGGCAGCCGTTCCCGAAGGGCAGGAAATCTTGGAGAGCCGGGAGACAGCGCCGGAACAGAATGCGGCGGACAGACAGAGAGCAGAAGAATGCAGGGATGTAATAGCCCTGGAGACCTGGAAGCGCCGGATTGGCCTGCGCACCGTGACCATGTGCACCGAAAAGGATGAATACGGCGAGCAGTTCTGCCATGTGGTAAACGGAGTGAAAATCTTTGCCATGGGAGCGGATTATATTCCGGAGGACAATATTCTGCCGAGAGTGACGCCGGAGCGTACCCGCAATCTGCTGCTTCAGGCGAAAAATGCCAATCATAACTGCGTCCGCGTCTGGGGCGGCGGCCATTATCCGGGGGATGATTTCTGGGATGCCTGTGACGAACTGGGGCTGCTGGTGTGGGAGGACTTTATGTTTGCCTGCGCTGTTTACGATTTGACGGAGGAGTTTGAGGAGAATATCAGGGCGGAATTTATCGACAATATCAAGCGCATCCGTCATCATGCCTCTTTGGGACTGTGGTGCGGCAACAATGAGATGGAAAGCTTTATGGTGCCGGGCAGCTACTGGGCCAGTAAGGCAAAATATACCAGCGATTATATAAAAATGTACGAGTACATACTGCCCCGGGTGGTGAAGGAATATGATCCCGACACTTTCTACTGGCCTTCCAGCCCCTCCTCCGGAGGCGGTTTTGATGATCCGGGCGATGAGAACCGGGGAGACGTGCACTACTGGAATGTATGGCACGGCAACAGGCCGTTTACGGCGTACCGTAGATTCCATTTCCGGTATGTGTCGGAGTTCGGCTTCCAGTCGTTTCCGTCCCTGAAGACCTGCGAGACATTCACTTTGCCGGAGGACAGGAACATTTTCTCCTATGTGATGGAAAAGCATCAGCGGAATGCAAGCGCCAACGGCAAGATTATGAATTATATGCAGCAAACATTTCTGTATCCTTCGGATTTTGATACACTGCTGTATGCGTCTCAGCTTCTCCAGGCGGAGGCTATCCGCTACGGCGTGGAGCATTTCCGGCGGTACAGAGGCCGCTGTATGGGTACCGTGGTATGGCAGCTGAATGACTGCTGGCCGGTGGCAAGCTGGTCTTCCATCGATTATTACGGCCGTTGGAAGGCGCTGCATTACTATGAGAAGCGGTTCTTTGCGCCGGTGATGCTCTCCTGTGAGGAAGAAGGGCTTCTGAGCCAGAAACCGGACGTAAATGCGCAGCCTTATGAAGTGAAGAAATCCATTCGCCTGAATGTGGCCAACGAGACCATGAAAGAAGTCAATGTGACAGTGCGGTGGGCGCTTCGGAACGCAAAGGCCGAAATCAGGAGACAGGGAGAATGTGAAGTGACAGTTCCGGCTCTTTCCGGCGTGTGGCTGGAGAAGGAAGACATGGGGGAAGCGTCTCTTTACGGGGACTATGTGAGTTATGAGTGCCTGAAGGATGGGAAGGCCGTTTCGGGAGGGACGGTGCTGTTCTGCGCGCCGAAACATTTCCGGTTTGCTGACCCGGCATTGGAGGTGCGCGTGGAGGGTGATGAGCTGGTGTTGACGGCGGATGCCTACGCGAAATCCGTGGAAATCATTAACGAGGCGGATGATATGCTGCTGGAGGATAATTATTTCGACATGAATGCCGGGGAACGGCGGGTAAAGATTCTGAAAGGGAAACCGGAAGGTCTGAAGGTGCGGAGTGTGTTTGATATCAGGTAGGACTGAGATTTTGTTTGTGGAAATGCTGCGGATGGGGTATACTGTATTTATTTTTCGACAATTACTAAGAACAGGAGCCGACATATGGTGTCGGTTTCTGTTTTTTAAAAATCTGTGGGTGGAACAGGGGAGTTACATATGTTACATTTATCCGTGAAAAAGGGAATTATGTATCCGACAAACAGCTGCAGGAGGAAAATGTTATGAAGTCAACAGAAGAATATATAACGTAACGATTATTACAGCAGAAAACCTGACTGACAGGAGAAATATCCTGTGTTTTCCTTTCCATTCTTCAGGCTGATCCGCCTTATATTTTTCAGATAAAAAGCCGATATTAATGATAAAGCCGGAGAACGCAGGGATGCGGCAAAAGGACAAGGGGGTCACAATATGAGCATAGAGGTTAACACAAACAGAAACACCGGCGTAAAACAGATTACCATTAAAAGGCCTGACGGCTCCAGCGTAGGCACAATCACGATTCACAGCTCGAGTCTGAAGAAGCTGAAGAAACTGGGATACAAACAGCGGCGGATTTCCACCATGATTACCCAGGCGACCACTTCCGGTAATGCGAGACAGGTTCTGGCCAGCGCCAAGACCGAGACGGTGAACCTGCGGAGGAAGCTGGTGAGCGGACAGTATAACGACAGAGAAGTCCGGGCTGCCATCCGCCATGCGGAACGGATGGAACGTGTTGCGAAGAAGCGGATGAAACATCTTCAGCAGGAGGAGTATATCGAAAAACATGGCGGCGGCACATGGCAGGCGGGCCTTGACGAAGGGGGCAGGGAAGAGAACGGACAGGAGATAGAAGCCTCCGATTTCGCCGAGATGAGTGCTGAAGAGATGGAGGAACTCATGCAGGAGCTGCAGGAGGAAATGGAAGAATTGGCCCAGGAACAGGAACTGGAGATGCTGGAGCTGATACAGACAGTGCACAGGGACATGAACCCCGAAGAACTGGAGCAGCTGAAGAAGAAGCACAGGGCAGATGAAATGCGGGAAATCGTGGAGGCAGACATGAAGTACCTGCGGGCCATTTTCAGCCAGTTGGAAAAGGAAAGGCAGGATGCTGCCTCGGCTGCCCGGGACAGCGGCGTGTCCCTGCAGCTGGCCGGAGTGGAGGTACCGGTTCAGACGGACGGGAGGACAGCGGCAGAGGTGGCTTCCCAGGCGGCTCCCGCGGCGGGGGGCGCCATAGATGTTTCTTTATAAAATATTTGATTTTTATCAGGGGAGCGCCACCTTGTATTCCGCAGCGTGGTATATCAGGAATTGCAGCGAGGAAATCATTTTCAAAAACCGGGCTAATTGGCCAAATGTTTCCGGCTTTGCATAATTGCTTTCTGTAAGAGGTGTTCCGGCACGGCCGGGAGGAGAAGATAATATTACATTGTTATAAATATCCGCTTTGAAGGAATGGGAAACGAGGCGTTTCACACAGAGGATACTTTTGTCAGGAGATTGTGTGCCAGATTTGCCAGAGCACTTAGATTATCCGGATATGAGGAAGGACTGGTGGAGAGCTGGAGTACAGTCTCACAGGAAGAAAACCTGGACACATTAAGGGAGCGTATTTTGTCGTTTTGTGGGCAGGCAGACAGGGAAGTGCTTCTTTTTATTGATGAAGTGGATAAAAGTTCAGATATGTGCTTGCAGGCGTTTATGACATTAAAAATCCGAAAATAAAATTCCGTCCAAATGAAGAGAAAAAGTATAATTCACCATGGAATATGGTTCTGGAGAAATTTCAGGATTTCATGAAAGCAGAATACAGGAAAAGTGACGATGTATTCGTTGAAAAGCAGGGAAGGCTGCACCGGAAACAGATTTTTGGATAAATTATATAATACTATTGAACTTTCCTGCTGATGCATGATAAAATAGCATATATCAAGGGTCAGACACCCTGTATCAGAAAAAATTCTGCATAAGGTGTCAGTCTGTGACGGAAGAGTAGGAGGAATTTGAGTATTATGGAAACAGAAATCAAGACAAATATCGCAGAGACAGAAGTGAGTGAGACTGCTGCATCTGCAGAAGCAGCGGAAGCGGCAATTCCGGAGACGGCAGTGCCAGAACCCGTGAATGCCTGTGAAAATACGGAAGCAGGAAAAACGGCAGCAGAGCCGGAGGAGTCGGCGCCTGCAGAACCCGTGGAAACCATGGCAGACTACGACGAGGAACTGGAGGCATCCTTCCGCAGGATTAACGAGGGAGACATTCTCTCCGGCACCGTAATCCATGTGAGCGAGGAAGAAGTCACACTGGACCTGAATTACTATGCACCGGGTGTTATCAAAGCCGCCGATATGAGCAAGGACCCGTCTTTTTCGCTTGTCAATGATGTGCATATCGGAGATAAGATAGAGGGCACCGTGATAAAGAGAGATGACGGAGCGGGCAATATTCTTTTATCCTGTGCGGAGGCAAAGGAGGTACTGGGGTGGGATAAGCTTGCGTCTTACCTGGAGGAGAAAACCATTCTGTCCGTAAAGGTCAGCGAAGTGGTGAATAAGGGCGTGATTGCTTACCTGGAAGGAATCAGGGGCTTTATACCGGCTTCCCATCTGGCTCTGGAATATGTGGAAGATCTGAGTACTTTCGTCGGCCAGACCATGGATGTACGTGTCATTACCGTGGAGAAAGAGAAGAAGAAGCTGGTGCTTTCCGCCAGGGATGTGCTGAAGGAAAGAGAAGCGGAGAAGCTGAACCGGAAGATTGCCATGCTGGCGCCCGGCACTGTCCTGGAAGGAAAGGTCGAGAGCCTGATGCCATACGGCGCGTTTGTGGATCTGGGCGGCGGCCTGAGCGGACTTGTGCATATTTCACAGATCAGCCAGAAGCGTATTAAGAATCCTTCTGAAGTGCTGAAGGTGGGAGATACGGTTAAGGCCAAGGTGCTGAATACCAACAACAATAAGATAAGCCTGAGCATGAAGGCAGTTGAAGAGAATACGGAGCCGGAGCCTGTCGAGGAGAAGGTGGCGGCACAGTACAGCTCAGGAAAGGCTGTGGGTACTTCGCTGGCGGATCTGCTGAAAGGCATAAAATTATAATATGAGGCAACGGTTCGGTAAGCTGTCCGGGCTGCTGTGGTTTAAGGGAGCAGCCTCAGCTGCTCCTTATTTACATGACATGCAAGGGGCTGCAGGCACTATTTTATACCAGGGAGCCTGCTTCTTTACGCACATTGATGTCTTTCGGGACAGGGAATCCTCTCTGCATTTTTTTAAGACTGAACTGTAGTAAAGCGTGCGATTTGCTGGTAAGCGTTCCGGCAGAGTGGAAGTAGCCCGTAATTTTGGAATCTTTATGTTTCAGAAGTTCATTCAGGGAAAGGAGAGTGCGGTATGGATAGTTCTATGATAATAGAAATGACAGGTTATCTTGGCTCGGCGTTGGTTTTGGTTTCCTTCCTGATGGCTTCGGTGGTGAAGCTGCGGGTGATCAATTCTGTGGGCGGACTTATCTTTGCGGTGTATGCACTGTTGATTCATTCCTATCCCACGGCGCTGATGAATTTCTGCCTGGTGGGGATTAATCTCTACTACCTGGCGCGCCTGCGGCACCCGGATAGGCATTACACTCTGATTGAGGAAAAGAAGGACAGTCCTGTGCTGCAGGCTTTTCTGGAGCACTACAGGGAGGATATTGCAGCCTGTTTTTCGGGCGTTCGGATAGTGCCGGAAGAAGCGGATGTAGCCTGCCTGGTCTGTCATAATATGACCCCGGCGGGTATTTTGCTTGGCAAAAAGCAGGAAAACGGTGCATTGGAGATTCTGTTGGACTATTCCACACCGGAGTACAGGGACTGCTCTGTGGGAAAATATCTGTATTCCCGTCTGCCTGAGTTGGGAATACACAGTCTTCTCTTTTCGCAGGAGCCGCATAAGCATGAAGCGTATTTGAAGAAAATGGGCTTTACCATAGAAAACGGCGTGTATGTGAAAAAGGTGAGAGGCTGAAGCGAGATTTCTGAAAGTGACCGGAAACAGGGGCGCATTATGCGCAGAAATGAGGTTGGTAATGGATATTGTAGAAAATCGGAGCAAAATCAAAGAATATAGGGAGCGCGCCAGGGAATTGGTGGCGCAGATGACCCTGGATGAAAAGGTGGACCAGACGGTGAATCAGGCTCCGGCGGTGGAGAGGCTGGGCATCAGGGCCTACAATTGGTGGAATGAGGCGCTTCACGGCGTGGCAAGGGCGGGAGTGGCGACCGTGTTTCCCCAGTCTATCGGACTTGCGGCGACCTTTGACGAGGAATTCATTGAGCAGGTGGCGGATGCCATTTCCACGGAGGGCCGTGCGAAATTTAATATGCAGCAGGCAGCAGGCGATACAGGGCTTTACAAGGGCCTGACCTTCTGGTCTCCAAACATCAATATTTTCAGGGATCCCAGATGGGGACGGGGGCATGAGACTTTCGGAGAGGACCCTTATCTGACGTCACGTATGGGAATCGGATTTGTGAAAGGGCTTCAGGGGCATGATGAGAAGTACCTGAAAGCGGCGGCCTGTGTGAAGCATATTGCGGTGCACAGCGGTCCGGAAGGAATCCGGCACAGCTTCAATGCGGTGGTGAGCAAACAGGATTTGTATGAAACTTATCTTCCCGCTTTCAAGGCATGTGTACAGGAAGGGCATGTGGAGGCCGTGATGGGGGCCTATAACTGTATCAACGGTGTGCCCTGCTGCGGCAATCACGAATTGCTGGAGGAGATTCTGCGGGGCGAGTGGGGATTTGAAGGACATGTGGTCAGTGACTGCGGCGCCATTTATGATTTTCATGAAGGGCATCATGTTACGGATACGCCCATGGAGTCGGCTGCCATGGCCATGAACAATGGCTGTGACTTAAACTGCGGCGGCATGTTCCGTTTCCTGAAGCAGGCGGTGAGGGAAGGGCTGGTGGATGAGAAGCGTCTGGACGAGGCACTTGTCAATCTGTTTACGGCCCGGATGAAGCTGGGCGTGTTGGAAAGAAAAGAGGAAAATCCTTACGATAAGATTCCTTACAGCGTAGTGGACAGTGAGCCCATGCGGAAACTGAACCGGGATGCGGCGGCGAAGAGTGTGGTGCTGCTGAAAAATGAAGGCGGTATTCTGCCTTTGAATAAGTCTGTCGTTAAGACCATCGGTGTGATTGGGCCGAATGCAAATAACCGAAAAGCGCTTGTGGGAAATTATGAAGGAACGGCTTCCAGATATTGGACCATATCGGAAGGAATTCAGGAGTATGCAGGAAATGACGTGCGTGTCATGTTCTCCGAGGGATGTCATCTGTATCATGATAAGGTGGAAGGGCTGGCGGAGAAGCATGACCGTCTGGCGGAAGTAAAGGGTGTCTGTCAGTGCAGCGACGTGGTAGTGGTATGCATGGGACTGGATGCCGGTCTGGAGGGCGAGCAGGGCGATGCGAATAACGAGTACGGCAGCGGGGACAAGCCGAACCTGAATCTTCCCGGGCTTCAGGAGGAGATACTGGAGGCGGTATATGCAAGCGGGAAACCGACGATTCTCATATTGCTGTCCGGCAGCGCGCTGGCGGTGAACTGGGCGGACGAGCATGTTCCGGCGATTTTGCAGGGTTGGTATCCCGGTGCAGAGGGAGGGCGCGCCATCGCGGAGATTCTGTTTGGCGACAGATGTCCGGAAGGAAAACTGCCGGTGACCTTCTATCGTTCCTGTGAGGAACTGCCTGATTTTGAGGATTACAGCATGAAAGGGAGAACCTACCGCTATATGACGGGGGAGGCGTTATATCCTTTCGGGTATGGACTGTCCTATACAAGTTTTGCATACGGTAAGGCGGAAGCGAGTTCGTGTCAGGTGACGGAAAAGGGAGTTGACATATGTGTCATGGTGAAGAATACCGGTTCCATGGCAGGGGGCGAGACTGTTCAGGCCTATGTGAAGATAGAGAGGGAAGGCACGCCCAATGCGCAGCTGAAGGGAATCTGCAAGCTGCATCTGGCACCGGGTGAGGAGAAGGAGGCGGTGATTCATCTCCCGGCGGAAGCATTCGGATTGTATGATGAGGACGGGAAGCTGCAGATTGCCGAGGGTAAAGCGACGGTGTTCATCGGCGGGCAGGCTCCGGATACGAGGAGTGAGAAGCTGACGGGGCGGAAAGTGGAGAAGCTGGTGTTTTCGGTTTCAAAAGTGGGTGAGTGAGTAAGTAAGCGCATATTTATCTATAGTTCCGCAATCAGATTCTGCTTGGGAATTGTAGACGCTTCCTTACATTGTCGTGGAATCCTGTAAAGGATATGAAAGCTACGGAAGGAAAACAGACCATGCCGCCTGTCAATATTTTGATGAAGCCCGCGTCAGGGTTGTGCAACATGCGTTGCAAATACTGTTTTTATGCAGATGAGATGGATAACCGGAGCCAGGCTTCCTATGGCGTCATGCGCCGGGAGACTTTGGAGAATGTCATAAAGAAGCTTCTGGAGTTCGCGGAGGGGGAATGTACCATCGCTTTTCAGGGAGGGGAGCCCACTCTGGCGGGGATTGGCTTTTTCAGGGAATGTCTGGAACTGGAGAGAAAATATAATCGTAAAAACGTTAACATATCTCATGCCCTGCAGACTAACGGTTATGTGCTGGATGAGGAATGGTGCCGGTTTTTCGCGGAAAACCGGTTTCTGATCGGCCTGTCTGTGGACGGCATCAAGGCCACCCATGATGCGTTCCGGCGGGACGCAGAGGGAAAGGATACTTATTTTCATACGCTGAAGGCTGCGGAATTGCTGAAAAAGGCGGGGGCAGAGTTTAATGTGCTGACGGTGGTGAACGGGAAGACGGCTCCGAAAATCGGCAGAATTTATGAGAATTATCGGAAGCTGGGTTTTTCCTGGCAGCAATATATTGCCTGTCTGGACCCGGTTTGGGAGAAGAGGGGAAATCGGGAATATTCCCTGACTCCCAGGGGGTATGGACAGTTTCTGATTGAGTTGTTTGAACTGTGGTATCTGGACCTGCAGAAGGGGCAGCAGCCTTATATCAGGCAGTTTGAGAATTATGTGGGGATACTGATGGGGCGGATGCCGGAATCCTGTGAGCAGAGGGGCGTGTGTAGTTTTCAGAGCGTGGTGGAAGCGGATGGCAGCGTATATCCCTGTGATTTCTATTGTCTGGATGAATACCGGGTGGGGAATTTGAATGAAGACAGCTTTGAAGTTTTGGGACAGCGCCTGGTGGAAAGCGGGTTTGTACAGGATTCTGCCAGTTATGCGGAGCAGTGCGCGCAGTGTCCGTATTTCAGAATCTGCCGGGGCGGATGCCGCAGGCACAGGGAACAGACGGAGCGGGAGTTGGGGCTGAATTATTTTTGTGAGTCGTACAGGATGTTTTTTGACGCCTGCCTGCCGAGGCTGCAGGAAGTTGCAGCGGCGTGCAGGAGACGCTCGTTTTGATGCGATTGAGGCTTTAAACAACTGGTATAATGGACAGAGAATGGAATTAAAGGAGATGAAAAGAATGCACTCACGAGTTGTATCAGTTATGACAGGGATACAAGGGGAGATAAGAGACGACATACCTGTGTAATTGAGAAAGCTGTAACGGTATAGATATGGCTGAAGCCGGCAGGGCAAGAATTGGTGAAACAGAGCAGTCATGCAGGGAGCATGAATAAATAGAGCGGGAATCCGCATAAAGATTGGGAAGGGAAACAGGTATGAAAGTCATATTACAGAATCTGACGAAGAAATTTCCAAGCCGTGACAGAAAGAACCGCAGGGATGTGATTGCGGTCAATGATTTTAACTTTGAAATTCCGGACGGCAAGCTGATCGGGTTGCTGGGACCTTCCGGCTGCGGTAAGAGCACTACGCTGAATTTGATCAGCGGTCTTATCAAGCCTACAAGCGGAAAGATATTTTTTGGGAATGATGATGTCACCGAACTGCCGCCGGAGCACAGGGGAATCGGTCTGGTATTTCAGAATTATGCGCTTTATCCGCACCTTACGGTGAGGCAGAATATTACATTTCCGCTGGAGAATCTGAAGGGGAAGAACAAGCTGTCCAAGGCGGAAATGCTGGGGAAAGCGGCAGAGGCGGCAAAGCTGGTACAGATAGATGAGTTGATGGATCGGAAACCGGGGGAGCTTTCCGGCGGGCAGCAGCAGCGCGTGGCGATTGCGCGTGCGTTGGTGAAGCGGCCCAGGGTGCTTTTGCTGGACGAGCCGCTCTCCAACCTGGATGCCCGTCTGCGGCTTCAGACCAGAGAGGAAATCAAGAGGATTCAGCGGGAAACCGGCATTACGACTATCTTTGTGACCCATGACCAGGAAGAGGCCATGAGCATTTCCGACATGATTGTCGTTATGAAAGACGGTGTTGTCCAGCAGATTGGAAAGCCTCAGGAGGTTTATGACAATCCTGTCAACTTGTTTGTGGCAAAGTTTCTGGGGACGCCGCCTGTCAATGTTTTTGAAGGGTGTGTCAGGGACGGAAGTTTGTATATAGGGAAAGATGCCGTGCTGGATGTTCTGGAATCGTCGAAGACGGATGCGGCAGCAGGTGGGGCTATGAACGGGAAGGTATCATATGAGACTTCCGCAACTTCAAAAGCAGGTGAAATCAGTAGCGGACAGGTGCAGGAAATCAGCAATGGACAGCAGCAGGGAAGCGGCAACAGGCATACGAAAGGAAGCGGCAGAAAGATTGCGGACGGTAAGGTTTACGCCGCAATCCGCCCGGAAGGCTTCCGGCTTCAGGAAGAGGGCCCTCTGTGTTGTGAACTGGACGGCGTGGAAGTAATGGGACGGGATATCAGCGTGGTCTCCAGAAACCGTGCATCTCTGAATCCCACAATTCGCTCCATTATCGGGACAGAGAATATGGACCGGATTTTTTCCATGGAAAGAAAAGCCGCAAAAAAAGACGGCGATGAGAAGGCTGATAGGAAGAAATGGGCTTCAGGTCAGGAAGCCGTTCCGGAAAAGCGGGAAAGTGACAATATAGTCAGATTTGACCTTATTCCCCGCAAAGTATTCCTGTTTGACCAGGAGACAGAGAAACGGATTTATTTTGAGACCGGGAGACAGGGAGGCTGAATATGAAGAAAAAGCGGAACAGCGGAAGCCTGAAAGCCTGGCTGTACCTTCTGCCGGCGATTTTATTTCTGGGTGTGTTCATGGTGTATCCCCTCATCGATGTATTTGTCTATTCTTTTGAGGAGGGGTACAATTCCGCATCCCAGACCTATTATGGCGTGGGTACTTATAATTATTCCTATGTACTGCATGACCCTTATTTTCTGCAGGCGGTGAAAAATACATTTCTTCTGGTCATTATTACGGTGCCGCTGTCCACAGGGATTGCGCTGTTGATTTCCGTGGGGCTGTATTCCGTTAAACCGCTCAGAAATCTCTTCCAGACCATATATTTTCTGCCCTACGTGACGAACACACTGGCAGTGGGCCTGGTGTTTATGATATTGTTCAAAAAGACAGCCTATTCGGATGGCTTTATTAACCTGCTGATTTCCTGGTTCGGCGGAAACAGTGTGGATTTCATTGACGGACCTTACTGGGCGAAAATGTTTGTTTTGTGCTTTTATACAATCTGGGTGGTAATGCCGTTTAAAATTCTGATTCTGACCAGTGCGCTTTCTTCTGTCAATCAGGAATATTATAATGCGGCCAGGGTGGACGGGACATCGAAGTTCAGAATTTTCCGGCGGATTACTTTGCCGATGATTTCCCACATGATCTTTTATCTGGTGATTACCGGGTTTATCGGTGCGTTTAAGGCGTACAGCGACGCGGTAGCGCTGTTTGGAACGGATTTGAATGCAGCGGAGATGAATACTATAGTTGGCTATGTGTACGATATGCTGTACGGAGACAGCGGCGGATATCCCTCCTATGCATCTGCAGCAGCAATTATATTGTTTGCCATTGTGCTGACCATTACCTGTATCAACCTGTTGGCCGGCAATAAGAAAGTGCATTATTAGACCGTCAGTCAGATTTGGGGTGGAGCGAAAACGGCGGGAAACGGGATGGAGACTTGAACGGGAAAAGGTTTGTATTCAGCGGCGTTCCTACAGAATATGGAAGTAAAGGAAATCGGAAGATGGAAGAGCGGAAAGAAGGCACAGATTACAAAAACATAAGTCGGAAAAATACCGGGGATGAAAATACAGGCGGCTCCGGATTGGATTATGAACGCCGGGATTATGAGGCATTGGATTATGAAAAAATCGAAAAAAGCGCCAGAATCCGCCAGAAGACAGCAAGTGCAGCCACATATGTGCTTCTGACAATCTGGGGGATTATTGTACTTTTTCCCTTTTACTGGATGATACTCACATCTGTAAAAAGTTACAGCGCATATAACTCGGAGTATATCCCCAGATTTTTCACCCTGTCACCCACGCTGCAGAACTATGCGGATGCCTTTACCACAGTGCCGTTGGGGCGGTACCTTCTGAATACCACAATTTTTACCGTAGTGACCACAGCCGCTATGCTGGTGGTGATTACACTGGCGGCGTTTGCTTTTGCAAGGCTGGAATTCAGAGGGAAGAATATCGTATTTGTGCTGTTCCTTTCCCTGATGATGATTCCTAACGAACTGGTGATTATCACCAACTTTGTGACCATTACCAACTGGGATATGCGCAATACATTTCCAGGACTGATATTGCCGTCTGTCACTTCGGTTTTCTACATTTATCTGCTGAAGGAGAATTTTGAGCAGATACCGGACAGCCTCTATTATGCGGCAAAGGTAGACGGTACTTCGGATATGAAATATCTGCTGAAAGTCATGGTGCCCATTTCTAAGCCCACGTTAATCACGGTGATCATTCTGAAGGTGATAGAATGCTGGAATTCTTATGTGTGGCCAAGGCTGATCACGGACGATGAACGCTGTTTTCTTGTCTCAAACGGAATCCAGGAAATCCGGGAGAATGGTTTCGGACGGGAAAATATCCCGGCCATGATGGCTGCGGTTGTGGTGATTTCCTTTCCTTTGATTGTACTGTTTCTGCTCTTCCGTAAAAAGATTATGGAGGGGGTGTCGAGAGGAGGGACGAAGGGATGAGGAAACGATGTACTGCTGATATGGGATGGAATGTATTTGTCTATGTGAAAGGCTTTTTCGGCAGGGCTAAAAGGAAATCAGGCGGGACCGGTACTGTGGCAGATGAATGTTTTTGCAGAGGAGAACGCATTGGAAAAGAGGATAGAGCAGTCAGACAGGCGGGATGCAGGGAAGAGAACGCCTTGAGAAATAAGCATGGCATGCATAAAAAGTGCGGCCTGTGTATGAATTCCCCGAAAAAGCGCGACTGGAAGATGCGAAACGTATTTTTAAACACAGGTATTCTGACATGTGCCGTATTTGCTCTGACGGGCTGTCACGGTTCCCGGGGAAGCATTGCTTTCGAGATTCCTGCCGAATTTGATGCTGAGAAACAATATGAAATCACTTTCTGGGCGAAAAATGATACCAACAAGACCCAGACAGATATCTATGAGAAGGCTATCCGGGATTTCGAGGAACTGTATCCGAATATTACGGTAAATCTGCGCCTGTATACGGATTATGGGAAAATTTATAACGATGTAATCACAAATATTGCTACAGATACCACGCCCAATGTGTGCATCACCTACCCGGACCACATTGCCACATACCTGACGGGGACGAACCAGGTGGTTCCTCTCGAAGGGCTTTTTGCAGATGAAAAATACGGGCTTGGGGGCAGTGAGGTTCGGTTTGATACGCCGGGTGCTGATGAGATTATTCCCAGGTTTCTGGAGGAGTGCTCCTTCGGCGGACATTATTATGCCATTCCGTATATGCGTTCTACGGAAGCCTGCTATATCAATAAGACATATGTGGAAGCTCTGGGGTACACGCTGCCGGAGGTTCTCACCTGGGATTTTGTCTGGGAAGTGTCCGAGGCGGCCATGGCCCGGGATGAGGAAGAAAATTATCTGGTCAACGGTCAGAAGGTGATGATTCCTTTTATCTATAAATCCACCGACAACATGATGATACAGATGCTTCGGCAGAAAGGTGCGGATTATTCCACCGATGCCGGAGAAATCCTGCTTTTCCATGACACCACGAAGGATTTGCTGATGACAATAGCGGAGCATGCCGGCACCGGTGCATTTTCCACATTTAAGATTTCCAGTTATCCGGCGAATTTTCTGAATGCCGGACAGTGTATTTTCGCGGTGGATTCTACCGCAGGCGCCACCTGGATGGGAACGGATGCGCCGTTGATTGATATCAGCGAGGACAAACTGGTGGAGTTTGAAACGGCGGTTATGACGATTCCGCAGTTTGATGCGTCTAACCCGGCTATGATTTCTCAGGGTCCCTCCGTCTGTATTTTTAATAAAAAGGATACACAGGAAGTGCTGGCATCCTGGCTGTTTGCCCAGTATCTGCTGACCAATGATGTCCAGATCGCCTATTCGGAGACGGAAGGGTATGTTCCCGTGACCTCAAAAGCCCAGGACTCTGCTGAATATCAGGATTATCTCTCCAGAGGCGGCGAGGATAATGAGCTCCATTACGATGTCAAAATCCAGGCGGCCAGGCTGCTTTTGGACAATGTGGATGATACCTTTGTCACACCAGTGTTCAATGGCTCGGCTTCTCTCCGCGACGCGGCGGGGCAGCTGATTGAAACTACGGTGAAGTCCGTCAGAAGGAAGCAGACAATTGATGAGGCCTACATGGACAATCTGTACAAGGATACGATTTCCCTGTACCGTCTGGATCAGCTGGGAGGCCAGGGGGCATCGGCAGCAGGCGGAAAAGCTGATTTGGGAGAGCTGCCCCGGACCTCGGTAATTCTGCTGTCATCTCTGGCGGGAGCATGGATTATAATCCTGCTGTATGTGGTTTGGCAAAGGGTAAAAAGGAGCCGTGCATAGGAAATATTACTAAAAAGTCTCCCGGACCGGAACCGCGGGGGGCTTTTTAATGTACAAAAAAGCAAAAAGCAGGAAGAATTTGCGGGAGCAAATGAGCAATTATACTATTGTTTTCCTGGAAATATCGTGTATAATAAGTTCAAAGTTTTCAGATGGCATTTCTTCAGAGGAAGGCTGTCCGGAGACTTAAAAATAGTATTGGTTCCGGCGGACACCCTGGAGATTTACAAGCGTATGACTCTGTAACCGGGAGTTCGGGAGTTTTCCGGTCAGTAAGCTTTTGAACGGACAGGGATCTTGCGGAACTGAAAACGGGAGGATTGGTAGAAATGAAAAAAATGAAAAAATTTGCAGCATTGTTTTTGTCTGCAGCACTGGTAACCGCATGTGTTGCCTGCGGAAATGATGCAGGAACAGGTGAATCAGGAAGCTCCAGTGTGGAAGAAAGCAGCAGTGAGAGCAGCGAAGAGTCCAGCGAAGCTTCCGATGCCGGGAGCGAGGCATCCGGCGAAGAGTCCGGCGAGTCTTCTGATGCCGGAAGCGAAGAGTCCGGCGAGGTCTCCGATGCAGGTTCTGAAGAGGGCGGCGAGGCATCCGGAGAAGTTATGACTTACGCTGACTATGTGGCGGCACCCATGGATTCCGAGGTTGTTGTAGAGACCTATGTACAGGCAAAGCAGGCATGGTGGGAGAATCAGGCTACCCTCTATACGCAGGATCAGGACGGCGCTTATTTTGTATACAATGCGGCATGTTCCGAGGAAGATTACGCTAAGCTGACACCCGGAACCAAGATCAAGGTAACCGGCTTCAAGGGTGAGTGGTCCGGCGAAGTGGAGATCATGGACGCCACCTTCGAGATCGTAGAAGGCGGGGACAGCTTTGTTGCAGAACCCACAGATGTAACTGCATATCTGGGACTTGATGAACTGATTGATTTCCAGAATCAGTTTGTATCATTTAAGGGTATGACTGTAGAACCGGTAGATCCGGATAATGCAGATTGCGAGGATGCATTCTGGTATAAAGATAACAATTCCGGCCAGGATGGAGACGATTTGTATTTCAGGGTTTCATTGGATGGGCAAGTATACACGTTTACGGTTGAATCCTACCTGTGCGACAATACCACAGACGTATACGCTGCAGTGAAGAACCTGAAGATTGGCGACAAGATTGACCTGGAAGGTTTCCTGTACTGGTATGAGGGTGTAAATCCGCACATTACATCTGTAACAGTAGCAGAATAATCGGATAAACAGCAAAAAATAATGACACCTTGAACGTTGGACAGGTTCCGTGTTCAAGGTGTTTTCCTTTTTCGGGCAGGATATACTATAGGAAGGAAAGTACAGCTGCCTATAGTTGAATGCAGCACAAAAGTGACGGTTCGGTCGTCTGCACAGTATAACGAGTGAACGCATCAGCAATCAAGAGCTGAAAGCGGCAGTTAATTGCGCCCACGTGTATAAAATTGACATATCTTGGCGGCCCGACAGTCTTGTATCCGCGGTTCAAGTATGATAAAATAGCTGTATTCCCGGCAGGATATGAGCAGGGAAACGCATGATAAAACTAGCATTATTTCGAAGCAGTGGCGAGGAGGAATGATTATGAATCTGGTGATTACCATAAGCCGAAGGTTCGGTACGGGAGCAGGGCTGATTGCGGAAGAGCTTTCCGGAAAGCTGAATGTTCCGGTGTATGACAAGGCTTATATTGAGCATGAACTGGAAGGTGAAAGCTATGCGGACGAAGCGGAGGTGATCAGGGAACTGGCATCTCATTCCTGCATTATTCTGGGTCGCTGTGCTTCTGAAATTCTGAAGGATCAGGGCAATGTGTTCAACATTTATGTGTGCGCGGATAAGGAAGACCGGATTCGGCGTGTTATGGAGAAAAAGTCTCTGGGGTACGAGGAAGCCAAAGCCACCCTGGAGAAAAATGACAGGGAGCGGGCGGATTACTATTACAGGCATACCGGAAAGGTGTGGGGAGATGTGAATAATTACCATATGATTCTGGATACTTCCCAGCTGGGCATTGAGAACTGTGCCGGCATACTGATGAAATATTTTGAGAGAGTGGAAATCATTTAAGACATATTTTTGTGACAAAAACAATTGTTTTGGAACAATACCGACTGCGAAAAAGCAACTGCGTTACAGGGTTGCTTTTTTGTATGAGAATTCTGCGCCGGGATGGACGAAAATGGTAGAGGGACAACAGGGCTGCGGGGTGCTGCGGAAGCGGAGCCGTGGAAGAAGCCGGATTGCGGCGCGGCGCGGGAGCGGAGCCATGGAAGAAGCCGGATTGCGGCGCGGCGTGGGAGCGGAGTCGTGGAAGAAGCCGGATTGTGGCGTGTAGTGGGAGCAGAATGATGGAAGCCGGATTGCGGCGCGGGAGCGGAGCCGTGGAAGAAGAACTGTGGTGCACCGTGGGGGCAGGACAGCGGGAGAACAGCGGACTTGCAGAATCCACAGGTAATGTAGAAATGGAACAGGCGGTAGGTTATGTATCTGGTATATTTTTTGTTGTGGGTGATTTTTAACGGAAGTTTTACTTTGGAAATCTGTATTTTCGGGTTGGTGATTGCAGGCGGGCTTCTGGCATTTTCATGCAGATTTATGGATTACAGTCTGACGAAAGAACGTAAATTATACAGGAAAATTTTTCTGTTTTTCAGATATTGTGTATTGCTGGTGAAAGAAATTGTCAAAGCTAATTTTGGGGCAATGCATTTGATTCTGACTCAGAGAGAGGAGATAGAGCCTGTACTGGTTACCTTTCATTCTGACCTGAAGACGCAGACGGGGAAGGTTCTGCTGGCCAATGCGATTACCCTGACGCCGGGAACCATCACGGTTACATTGGAAGGCTCGGAATACCAGGTGCATTGCCTGGATGAATCCCTGGCGGAAGGGCTTGCTGAGAATGAATTTGCTGAATACATTCGCAGGTTAGAGGAGATATAAAAAGCTGCCGCCATACGATGAGGCAGGAGCAGGAATCGGGCCGTATGTTGCACATTAAGGTATGGAACAGAAGCAGCGGCAGTTTGCGGCAGGCGTGTGTGGTGGTACCGGATTTGACAGAAAGCGTGGGTGAGAGATGGAAAGCCTGGAGAAAGCATATGGTATTTTTTTGACAATAGTGTTGGTTATACTGGCAATTCTGGTGATACTGTGTCTGGTCCGTGCCATTATCGGACCAAGGGTTGCGGACCGTATCGTATCGGTGAACATGATGGGAACCATGGTCATCGTGATGATTGCAATACTGGCGCTGATGTTGGGGGAGGGGTATCTGGCGGATATCTGTCTCATCTATGCAATGATCAGTTTCCTGGCGGTTATTGTGCTGACGAAGGTATATATGGGAGTCTACACGGAAAGCCGCAGGACGGAGAAGAAAAAAGAAAATGACAATAATGTTATAAGTGAACAGATGATTCCGGAAAATAAAAAGAGATAGATACAGGCTGACAGATGGTTATGGACTCTCGGCATTTCAGGAAGCGGAAGCGGACATTGGGGATGACTGGGATACGGAGGAGCGGGAGAATCGGCACAAACGATTTCCGGAAGACTGCACGATAAGCGGCCTGCAGATTCCGGGAGGCTATTGTTTTTGAAATGGAGGGTGAGAAGTGATACTGCAATGGATTCGGTTCCTTCTGGGAGGCGGGCTGCTGCTTGCGGGGCTTGCCACCTTTATCATAGAGATGATAGGGGCGTTTCGCTTTCGATATATATTGAACAAGATGCATGCGGCAGCAATCGGAGATACCCTGGGCATCGGCTTTGCCCTGTTGGGGCTGATTGTAATGAGTGGGTTTAATTTCACATCGCTGAAGCTGTTTCTGGTGATTGTGTTTCTGTGGTTTTCCTCTCCGGTTTCCTCTCACCTGATTGCCAGGCTGGAGGTGTTCACGAATGAGGATGAGGAAGCGCACTATCAGGTGAAAAATCTGGATACTTCCGAAGCCCGTTCCCAGGACGGGACGGACAGGGAACTATAAAACAGCATTTGAGAGAACAGTGCCCGGAAGGATTTACGGACAGATGCGCTTGTGTCCGGAAATTCTTCCATGAGGAGGGCACTGTTGACACAGATGCGGAACTACAAAACAGCATCTGAGAGAACGGTGCCCGGAAGG
>CAJUJN010000020.1:55933-65111 GCA_910586775.1 uncultured Acetatifactor sp.
GAAGGATTTACGGACAGATGCACTTGTGTCCGGAAATTCTTCCATGAGGGGGCACCGTTGACACAGATGCGGAACTACAAATAAGAAGGGATTCATATGACGATATTTAAGTGCATCCTGCTGGGATTTCTGATTGTATGTGCCATTGCGGCAAGCCTGTCCAAAAAGCTGTTGAACACCATATTGATCTTCATGTCCTACAGTCTGGTAATGTCCATTATCTGGATTATACTGGAGTCGCCGGATTTGGCGATTACGGAGGCAGCCGTGGGAGCCGGGGTTACAACGGTGCTTTTTCTTGTGACATTAAAAAAGATCAATGCCATCATCAAAAAGGAAGAAGAGAAGGAAGAGAAAGAAAAGAAGGAAGAGAGAGAAGAGAGGGGAGAAGCAGCAAATGAGTAAAAGAATTTCGGATGAGGAATACCAAAAAACACTCTCCTTTCGATTCAGGCAATGGCTGGACGGCACCAGGGACCCGTATCTGGGAAATGTTGAAATGAAGAAGCAGGAGACGTTCCGGGAATCTGCGCAGGAAAAAACGGAACGTGAAAAAGAACGCAGACGCCTGAAAGAGAAAGTGTACGACCTGGAGAATAACCTGGAGGTCAGGATATTCAATCGTTTTTATAAAGTGTTCAGTGTACTGTTCTGTATTTTCCTGGTAGCCATGCTGCTGGTGGCGGTATCGGATTTGCCGCTTCATGGTAAGGCTGACAACCCGGTTAACAATGAAGTGGCTGAGCGCTATATTGAAAAAGGCATGCAGGAGACCGGCGCGGTAAATATTGTCACGGGAATGATACTTGACTACAGAGCATTTGACACGCTGGGAGAATCTCACGTACTGTTTGTTGCTACCTGTACCGTGCTGATTTTGCTGCGTTCGGACAGGAAAGGCGATAAGGAAGAGGAGGAAAACAATGACAGGATTCATGAACCGAAAAATGATATTATCCTTCAGACAGTGGCCAAAATCCTGGTGCCGCCCATCTTCATTTTCGGAATCTATATCATTCTGGCAGGACATCTGGGGCCAGGGGGAGGGTTTTCCGGCGGTGCCGTGATAGGGGCGGGGCTGATACTGTATCTGAATGCCTTTGGTTTCGCGAAGACAGAGAAATTTTTTACAGCCAAAACCTACCGGAGGATGAGCTTCTGCGCGCTGGCATGCTACAGTATCGCGAAAAGCTATTCCTTTTATACCGGCGCAAATCATATTGAGAGCGTCATTCCCCTTGGAACGCCGGGGGCAATCCTGAGCAGCGGACTGATACTGATTTTGAATATCTGCGTGGGCATTGTGGTGGCAGGCACCATGTATACATTTTATGTTATGTTCCGGAAGGGGAATTATTGAGCCGACATATAAGGGCGCGGAATGCAGGGTGTCGTGACGCAGGCGGTAAAGTGGATATAACAAGGAGGATTACAATGCATTTTGAATATTTACTGCAGAATTATGAGGAAGCGGCAGCCATGATTTTGTTCGGAATCGGTTTTTCCAACCTGCTTCTGCAGAAGAATCTGATCAAAAAAATCATAGGGCTGAACATCATGGACACTGCCACATATCTGTTCCTTGCATTGAAGGGGTATATTGAGGGGAGAAAAGCGCCGGTGGTGGTGGACGGAGTCACAAGCGCAGAGGCGTACATCAATCCCATTCCCAGCGGCCTGGTGCTGACAGGAATTGTGGTTTCCGTGTCGGTGACTGCGCTGATGCTGTCCCTGACCATCCGGCTGTACCGCAGATACCATACCCTGGACCTGGATGAAATCAGCACTTTGCTGAAAAAGGAGGGAAAATGATGGACTCTGTGCAGAATTTTCCCTTTATGTCCATTCTGATATCCCTGTTTTCCGGCCCGCTCTGTTCTGTTCTGGACGGAAAGTGGGCAAAACGTGTAAATACTGCCGTAATTACGATTATCGGAGGACTCTCGGCAGCGGTGCTGGTGTATGTGGTGAGGACAGGGCAGGCGTTTGTCTACCGTATGGGACATTTTCCGGCACCCTGGGGAAATGAGATCCGAGTCGGGGTACTGGAAGCTTTTATGGCGTTTTTTTTCTGTGTGATCATGCTTCTGTGCATGGTCAGCGGTGCGCGGGAGCGGGAGGAACAGATTGAGGACAGCAAGCAGAATCTTTATTATGTGATGGTGAATTTACTGCTGTGCTCCCTGCTGGCGCTGATATATACCAATGACCTGTTTACGGCATATGTATTCGTGGAGATTAACACAATCTCTGCCTGCGGGCTGATTATGATACGGCAGACAGGCCGTACCATTGAGGCGGCTGTCCGGTACATGATTATGAGCCTTTTGGGTTCCGGCCTGCTGCTTCTGGGCATCTGCCATCTCTATGCCGTCACCGGGCAGCTTCTGATGAGCAATATCAAAGAGGCGGTACAGATGCTTGCAGCAGGGCATCAGTATCATATCACGCTGATGGTGGCGCTGGGGCTGATGTCGGTGGGGCTTGCCATCAAAAGCGCGCTGTATCCCTTTCATGCCTGGCTGCCAGATGCCTACGGGTATGCGACGCTGTCATCTTCGGCGATTTTGTCTTCGCTGGTCTCCAAGGGATATATTTTTCTGCTGATTAAGATTTTCTACCGCGTGGTGGGATTTGAACTGGTAATGGAGAGCAAGGTTGCAAATGTGCTGTTTGTCTTCGGTATCATCGGTATGATTATGGGTTCCGTGAATGCCATAAGGACAGATAACGTAAAGCGGATGATTGCCTATTCTTCCGTGGCGCAGATCGGATATATCTATATGGGTCTGGGGCTGGCTACGGAAGCCGGGACGGTAGCCAGTATCTATCATGTGATGTCCCATGCGGCCACCAAGTCACTGCTTTTTGTGGCGGCTGCCGGACTTACGGATGCATCCAGGGGTGAGGCGCACTTTAAGGATATCACGGGGGCGGCATACCGAAATAAGCTGGCAGGTGTGGCCTTTACGGTAGGCTCACTGGCTATGGTGGGAATGCCCATGTTTTCCGGGTTTATTTCGAAGCTTTTTTTCGCCCAGGCTGCAGTGGGGCATACCCATAAAATGCTGCCTACCTTTATTGCGCTGGCGATCAGTACGGTTTTGAATGAACTTTATTTCATGAAAACGGTGATAAGGATTTACACGCCGGTACCGGAGGGAGTAGGCAGGAAAGTTTCCATAGGGGAACAGCCGGCAAAGTCAGCGGCGCTGGTCTGCTTCATTCTCCTGAACCTGATTCTCGGGTTGAATTCCGACCCGATTATCCGGCTGATTCAGGGCGGGCTGGAGATGTTTGACTGAAAATCCGCATTCCCACAGCTTTGGACGGAACGGGGGACGGCGGTTATTGTATGACAACAGGAAGAAGGAATGACAGATGGACGGATTATTGATAGTTCCCATCGTTTTGCCGGTGCTGGCGGGGGCATTGCTTGTAATCCTGGCTTTCTGGGAGCAGCTGGCAGAGGTCAGGAATGTCGGGAGCGGGAAAAAAGAAGGTAAAAAGGGCGCTGTACCGGAAAATAAAAGGGGCGCTGCACCGGAAAATAAAAAAGGCCTTGCACTGGAAAATAATAAAGGTCTTGCACCGGAAAAGCGTTGGAAAAGCGGAAAAGAAAACTGGCCCTTCTTCTACGCCGGCATTGTGGTCACGGTGTCCGTGGTTCTGGCGCTTGTTGTCAGCTGGACAGGGGAGCGGTCTGTTACGCTGTTTCGGCTGGTGGATGGGCTGCCTGTGATGTTCAGGGTGGATGCTCTGGGAAGGCTGTTTGTGACGGTTACCAGTGTTGTGTGGCTGGCGGCGACGGTGTATGCCGTAGTATATATGAAAAAAGAGGAAAAACAGAAACGGTATTTCGGATTCTGGCTGCTGCTTTACGGCGTGCTTTTGGGAATTGATTTCTCCGGCAATCTGATTACCATGTACCTTTTCTATGAACTGATGACGCTGGTTTCCGTGCCGCTGGTGCTTCACAGCGGGACGAAGGAAGCAGTCATGGCGGCGCTGAAATATCTGTTTTACTCGCTGTGCGGTGCCTACGGAGGCTTGTTCGGTATTTTTTTCCTGTATCGGTATTGTGATTCTCTGGCTTTTACGCCCGGGGGAACATTGAATGCTGCGGCGGTGCAGGGACATGAAGGGGCCTTACTGCTGGCGGTTTTTGTCATGCTGATCGGGTTCGGGGCAAAGGCGGGGATGTTTCCGCTGCATGCCTGGCTGCCTGCGGCACATCCGGTTGCGCCGTCTCCGGCATCGGCGGTTTTGTCGGCAGTGATTGTGAAGTCCGGCGTCCTGGCTGTCATCCGGGGAGTTTTCTATGTGGCGGGAGCGGAGCTCCTGAGAGGAACCTGGGTCCAATACAGTTGGATTGTGCTTTCGCTGTTGACGGTGTTTATGGGCTCCCTGCTTGCTTTCCGGGAACAGGGATTCAAGAAAAGACTGGCCTATTCCTCGGTGAGCCAGGTTTCCTACATCCTGTTTGGGCTGGCGGTGCTGACGCCGGGGGCAATGACGGGCGCGCTGGTTCATGTGGCGGTTCATGCATTTGTCAAATGCGGGCTGTTTCTGACGGCAGGCATTTTTCTGCAGCGTTTTGGCTATACAAAGGTGGGGCAGCTGACGGGAACAGGGAAAAGGATGCCCGGGCTTATGTGGTGTTATACGATATTGTCTCTGGCGCTGATTGGAATACCGCCTGCCGGAGGGTTTATCAGCAAGTGGTATCTGGCGGAAGGGGCGCTGCAGTCCGGTACCGGGATTTTGGCCTGGCTGGGACCGGTGGTGTTGCTTGTCAGTGCATTGTTGACGGCGGGATATCTGCTTCCCGTTGCGCTGCGGGGATTTTTTCCCGGTGTGCAGGAGGACGATTCCCTGCAGGAACTGGCTGGAGCAGGGGGAAATGTGAATTTGCAGGTGTTTCCCATTGCGCTGTTGGCGGCATTGGCGCTGCTGGCGGGCGTTTTGCCGAATATGCTGATCGGATATACGGAAAAGATTGCCGCGTCGGTGCTGTAGCGGGAATATGGTTTCCGGTAACATTTGGAAAGTCAAAATCATGCCGTTGGTATTTCCAGGTTTTTACCTGAAAAATCGCAGCAGTTATTTTTCGACAATTCAAAAGCTGCGGTCTTTCATGTAAACAGATGTATTACCCGACAAAGAATGAAATGCAGGTGAGTCATATGAGAGAAATAATGATGTTGATAGTAGTGCTCCTGCCCTTTTTTACCGGAATGCTGGTGCCCCTGCTGTCGTTCCGTTCCAGAAAGGGCATGTGGATTTATCTGGAGACGGCGGTATGTATCAATTCCGCTCTGGTGCTATGGATGCTGTTTCATGCGCCGGAGGGCAGTTTGACGGTATTCCGTTTTACAGGCAGTCTGAGCGTCACGCTTCGCCTGGACGGTCTGGGGGCAGTGTTTGCGGCAATAGCGGCGCTGCTCTGGCCTCTTGCCACATTGTATGCCTTTGCGTATATGAAACAGGAGAGCAGTGAAAAGTCCTTTTATACCTTTTACGTAATTACGTATGGAATTGCGTTGGGAGTTGCGTTGGCCGAGAATATTCTGACCATGTACTTTTTCTTTGAGATGCTGAGTCTGGTGACACTGCCCCTGGTGATGCACGAGAGAACCAAAGAGGCTGTCAGGGCCAGCAGGATGTATCTGTTCTATATGCTGGGAGGCGCGGCATTTGCCTTTATCGGCATGACCTTTGTGCTGGCTTACGGCAGTACGTCCTCTTTTGTGGCAGGCGGGGTCTTTGATCCGGCGCAGGCGGCAGACAGAAAAGACAATTTACCTCTGATTTATATGCTCTGTTTCTTCGGCTTCAGCGTCAAGACGGCCATGTGGCCTTTTTCGGCCTGGCTGCCCAGGGCCAGTGTGGCGCCCACGCCTGTAACGGCCCTGCTCCATGCGGTGGCAGTGGTGAATACAGGCGCCTTTGCAGCCATGCGGGTGACCTATTACAGCTTCGGGACAGAACTTCTCCGGGGAACCTGGGCGCAGTGGGCGGTGATGCTGCCGGTGCTCATTACCATTGTATATGGCTGCAGCAGGGCATTGAAGGAGACTCATTTTAAAAGGCGGCTTGCCTGGTCTACTATCAGCAATCTGTCTTACATTCTGTTCGGGGTAGTGCTGATGACGCCGCTGGGCTTGGCGGGGGCTCTGGCACATATGGTGTGCCATTCCTTTATGAAGCTGTGCTCTTTTCTCTGTGCGGGGGCGGTGATACACAAAACTGGCCGGGAATATATTCATGAGCTGGACGGTATCGGCTGGAGGATGCCGAAGGTGTTTGTGATGTTTACGATTTCTGCGCTTGCGCTGACCGGGGTGCCGGGGCTGAGCGGTTTTGTCAGCAAATGGTACCTGGTGAAAGCAGCTTTGGACAGCGGGGGAGTGCTGGCATATGTGGGTGCCGGGGCGCTGCTGGTTTCCGCGTTGCTGACAGCCATTTATATGCTGAGTATCGTGGTTCGGGTATTTTTCCCGGGAAAAGATTTTGACTACAGGAAAGTAAGCGATGTGAAGGAGCCCAATTGGATGATGCTGGTTCCCATTGGGGCGGCGGTGATTTTTATTGTTTTCATCGGGCTGCATTCCGGGCCGCTGACGGATATGCTGGAGCAGATTGCGGGAGTGATTTAGGCGGCGATTCTGAGGTTGGAGCAAAGAGGGATATGGTATGAGTAAGGAAACGGTTTTGGCGGCAATGGTCTTTTTTCCTTTTGTTGCAGGGCTTTTGGCCTATGCGGCGGGGAGATTCTGCCGGAGAACGGGAGCGGGAAGAGGCGGGGAAGCCGGACAGAAAACGGGACAGAAAAATCTGCGGGACGGGCTTGTAATCGGAGCGTCAGTGGCGGAATTGGCAATGACGGCGGTGATGGCGCTGCAGTTGCCGGCATTTCCGGGGACGACAGGCGGACTGAGCGGAGACGGGGCGGCTCTGTACTTGAAAATCCCGGAAATCTGCGGCCTGGGACTTAGTTTTACAATGGACGGCTTCCGGGCGGTATACAGCTGTGTGACGGCTTTTATGTGGATGATGGCAGCGATTTTTTCCAGGGAGTATATGATGCGGCATCATAACCGGAACCGCTATTATCTGTTTCTGCTGTGGACGCTGGGAGCGACGTTGGGAGTGTTTCTGTCGGCGGATTTGTATACCACTTTTCTCTTTTTTGAGATTATGTCTTTTACTTCCTATGTGTGGGTTGTGCAGGAGGAAAGCATAAAGGCGCGGAAGGCGGCCGACACATATCTGGCAGTGGCGGTGTCAGGCGGGCTGGTGATGCTGATGGGGATTTTTCTGCTGTACCATCAGCTGGGGACTCTGGAAATCCGGGAATTGTCCGCTGCCGCTGCGGGATGTGCAGAGAAGTCTGTAATATATGCGGCGGGATGCTGTATGCTGTTTGGCTTCGGGGCAAAAGCGGGGGCATTTCCGCTGCATATCTGGCTTCCCAAGGCGCATCCGGTGGCACCTGCGCCGGCTTCCGCGCTGCTGTCCGGTGTGCTGACCAAGACAGGCATCTATGGGATATTGATTGTCACTGGCAGACTGTTTTTTCAGGAGGAAGGCTGGGGGAAACTGTTGCTGCCGATCGGTGTGACTACGATGCTGGGAGGCGCATTGCTGGCAGTATTTTCCGTGGATCTGAAGCGGACGCTTGCCTGTTCTTCCATGTCCCAGATTGGTTTTATCCTGGTGGGAATCGGGATGCTGGCACTGCCGGCGGCAGGAACAGGAGAAACGTATTCGGCGGAGGCTTCCGTGCATACCATGCTTGCGGCCCGGGGAATAGTGCTGCATATGGTGAATCATTCGCTGATCAAGCTGGTGCTGTTCATGGCGGCCGGTGTCGTCTTTCTGAATGCCCATTCGCTGAATCTTAACGATATCCGGGGATTTGGCAGGAGGAAGCCTCTTTTGGCGGGAATTTTTCTGGCGGGCGCGCTGGCCATCGGGGGAGTTCCGCTTTTCGGCGGATATGTGAGCAAGACTCTACTGCATGAGAGTATTACCGCATACGGCGGAGATACTGCCATAAAGGTGGTGGAAGCGCTTTTTCTGTTTTCCGGAGGCTTAACGGCGGCCTATATGACGAAGCTTTTTGCGGCGCTGTTTATAGAGAAAAATGAGGACGGCAGGCGGCAGGAAGCGTATGACGGGATGAAGAAATATATGAATCGAGGTACAGCTTTCGCGTTGCTGGGAAGCGGTTTGCTGCTTTTAGGCTGGGGGGCGTTTCCCCATGCTGTCATGGAACGGACGGCGGGTGTCATGCAGGGCTTTCTGGGACTGGCGGAAGCCGGGGAAGCGGTGGCTTATTTCAGCCCGGAAAATCTAAAGGGGGCGCTGATTTCCTTATGTATCGGAGCGCTGGTATATTTGTTCTTTATCCGCTGGCGGCTGCTTCGCAGAACGGAACAGGGCGACACCGAATATGTGGACGTCTGGCCCCGGTGGCTTGATCTGGAAGAACTGGTTTACAGGCCGCTGCTGCTGAAGGTCCTGCCTGCCGCGCTGGGTATCCTGTGCAGGATTCTGGACAGTTTCGCGGATTTTGCGGTGGTGCTGCTGAGAAAGACCGTATACCGGGACAGCAGGCTTCCCCGGGAGCGGGCGGAAGGAAACGTATTTACGGAGACTCTGGGCGCAGTCCTGAATGCGATACAGGCTGCGGGCAACCGTACCTGGCGGCGGGGAAATCCTGCCCACAGGGATTATGTGCATCTGGCGGCAGTAAAAAGCGAGGAAATCAGGGAGACGAATCACATTATTCAGAGAAGCCTTTCTTTTGGATTGCTGCTGGTGTGTATTGGGCTTGCGCTGACATTATTTTATATTATATGGTGGTAATAAAAATCCGCCGTAAATCCCCGGACATTTATATCCGGCGGAACTGCACAGGAAATATCGTGCAGTACATATTGATGCGTCTTTTCCGGCGCACCATTCCCCGGATATCCAGCCGGAGATCATTGGCCGGATGAGGGATGCTTTCCGGGGATTGAAAGAGAGCGGGAAACTGGGTCATGGGAGCGGGACTTTTGATTACGGAGACTGGACAGTCTGGCTGTGATGGAGGTGTTTATGAAGGATAAAGGCAGGATGGAGACAGAAGATATTATTCTTGGAAAGGCAAAATATGAGGATTGGAGAT
>CAJUJN010000021.1 GCA_910586775.1 uncultured Acetatifactor sp.
TTGAGTTTAAGACCTCTATCAGTGTGAGGACTTTATATAGATATATAGACAATGGCATTTTCCTTAAATTAACCAATAAGGACCTGCCGATAAAGGGAAAGAAGAAAAAGCACAATAAGAAAGTAAAGGTACAGAAAAGGGCATCCGCCGGGGAGAGCATAGAGAACCGACCAGAGGAAGTAAAGGGCCGGGAAATCTTTGGACATTGGGAAATGGACACGGTAAAGGGAAAGCAGGGTATTACAAAGTCATGTATGCTTGTATTAACAGAGCGCAAGACCAGGGATGAAATCATCATTAAGATGCCAGACCAAAAGGCGGCAAGCGTAGTGGAAGCCCTGGACCGGTTAGAAAGGAAATGGGGGGATATGTTCCCCAAAGTCTTTAGAAGTATCACCGTGGACAATGGGGTGGAGTTTGCAGACTATGAGGGGTTGGAACGGTCCGTCTTGCGTGAGGGGGAAAAGCGAACATTTCTTTTCTACTGTCACCCATATAGCAGTTGGGAGAGGGGCACAAACGAGAATAGTAACCGCCTTATCCGCCGCCATATACCAAAAGGGGAGGATTTCGAGGAAAAGCAGGATAAAGACATAGATTTTATAGAAACCTGGATAAACAACTACCCAAGGGGGATTTTGGGTTTTAAGACTTCCGCCCAACTCTTTGAAGAGGAAATAAAGAATCTGGCCTAATTTTTTTCAAAAAGTTGTTGCATAACTATTGACAAAATGCACAGTTGAATTTCTCAGGAAAATTTTATTGCAAAGTCTCATCGTATATGCTATGATAAAAACACTTCAGAAAATCTATTTTTCATGAATGGCAGCAGGCTGACAGAAACAGCCCCATGCCATGTAGTAAAAGGGCTCCAAAGGGAGTCCGAAATCCGGGCGTTTTGCCTGAAAGTATCCATTTATTAAGGAGGAAAAGCAGGCAGACGCGCAAGGGACAGCGGTCTGTTTCCTGTCTGCCTGCAAGGAAACAGGGAGGCATGTTATGAAAAAGACAGACAGAAGAAAACGCAGGAAAAGACACCGGCAGTTCCGGCGGCCCAGGGACTGGCTGGAAAGAGTAGAAACATGCGTTGCTGCCATTACAGCATTTTTCCCAGGCAGGGCGATTTTCTGGTCCGCAGCAGGAGCGGAGCAGGCATATCCGACAGGAGAACGGTACCTTTTGACAGGAGTTGGGAGAGACAATGGAAGGCAATACGAAGAGAAAGACATTGGTCCAGTTATTCTTAAGCACCTTGTATATCAGCGCGTTTACCTTTGGAGGAGGTTTTGTCATTATCAGTTTTATGAAGCGGAAATTCGTGGATGAACTGCACTGGATCGGGGAGGAGGAAATGCTGGATCTGGCGGCTCTGGCGCAGTCTTCGCCGGGGGCTATTGCGGTCAATGCGGCAATTCTGGTGGGATGGCGTGTGGCGGGGGCTGCGGGTATGCTGACGGCGGTCATAGGGACCATATTGCCGCCCATGCTGATATTGACGGTGATTTCTTTTTTTTATCAGGCCTTTGCTGCGAATGCCTATGTGGCGATTCTGCTGAAGGGCATGCAGGCCGGGGTGGTAGCGGTGATTCTGGATGTGGTCTGGGGGCTTGGCGGGAAAGTGGTAAAAGAGCGCAGCCTGTTTTTATGCGTTGTGATGGTGGCAGCTTTTGTGGCAACTGCGGTATTTCAGGTGAATGTGATTTTGATCATATTGGCAGCGGCAGTGCTTGGAGGGCTGCGGGCATTGTGGAACAGGCGGACGGCTTTGTGATATTTTCAGAAAAATATGATGTCACCATATTTTAATATCTCAATTTTCCTGCTTGTGATAAGAAGACGAAATTGTACTCGATTCGGAACAGTAGAAGGGAACTATGGATAGATGATTTATCTGAAATTATTTTTAAGTTTTCTGAAAGTAGGGATGTTCAGCATTGGAGGCGGCTATGCGGCGATGCCTCTGATTCAGAGCGAGGTGGTGACCGGCTACGGATGGCTGACCATGAGTGAATTTACGGATCTGATTACGATTGCGGAGATGACGCCGGGGCCTATAGCGGTAAATTCGGCAACTTTCGTGGGTATACGGATTGCAGGGGTTCCCGGGGCAATTGCGGCCACGTTCGGCTGTATCTTTCCTTCCTGCATCATAGTGTCGCTCCTTGCCTTTATCTACTATAAGTATAAAAATGTATCCACGCTGCAGGGCATTCTGACGAGCCTGCGGCCTGCGGTGGTTGCGCTGATTGCCGGTGCCGGGATTTCTCTGCTGCGTACGGTGGCGGTGGGAGAAGAGCCTGTGCAGCTGGCAAATGTGAACTGGGTGGGGATTTGTCTGTTTGCCGCAGCATTTTTTGTCCTGAGAAAATGGAAGTGGAATCCGATTTTGGTGATGTTTCTATGCGGGATTGTCAATCTGGGAATCCATGTTGTTTCCGGTAACATGTAGGCAAGTATCAGACTGGCTTATCCACTGTTGTGGCAGTGGCCTTAAAGCTGCCAGGCATATTCCTGGCCGGGTCAGATTGGTAAATTCTGGTGACCTTGAGTATAACGGATGAGTTGGAAGTTCTGATTTGTGTACTCAATGTCTTTTACGCTTCAAATACGGTAAATATCATATATGATTAAGAACTGCCGTCCTGGGAGGTGCATACAAGGGAAGTGCATGGTGTATGAATCTCTTTCAAGCCGACAGTTCGTTTGTTATAAACGTTATTGCGTAATTGACTTTGCCTGGAAATTATCATCCTGACAACAATCAATATGGGGTAATGAGCATATTTTTTATCTCACTCCAAACAGCAGATCGCCATATGTGGGGAAAGGCCAGTCGCTCCTGGCGGTCAGTGTCTCTGCCTCATCGCATGCAAGCCTTAATTCACTCATCCTGGGAAGCAGAGTATCGCGGACGGCGTTGGATTCGGATATAATGTCCGTTTCTTCCTGGAGGGCAGTAATCGCGCTTTCCAGTTCCGCAGTCTTCACTGCAATCCTGTCAGTGAGAGTAGACAGCTTCTTCACCAGATCTTTCTCATAGCTGCATGCCAGGTTCTCATCCACTGCCTTTTTGGCGGCGGCAGTCCGGGCAATTTTCAGCGTATAGGATTCCACTGCCGGAGCAATCAGGGTTCTTGCCATATCTACCATGGTATTGGCCTCAATCAGGACGGTTTTGCAATAATTTTCCAACATGATATCACATCTCGACTTCAGCTCCGTCTCGGAGAATACCTTATGGGAGGTCAGCATATCCACATTTTTTTTATCCAGCAGATGAGGCATGCAGTCCGGCGTGGTGCGGTAGTTGAGCAGTCCGCGCCTTTCGGTGGCTTCCTGAATCCAGGTATCGTCATAGCCGTTGCCGTTGAAAATGATACGCTTGTGGTCCCTGATGGTCTTACGGATCATTTCATGCAGTGCAGTTTCGAAATCCGCCGCGTCCTCAAGGCGGTCCGCATAAATCTTCAGGCTCTCGGCAACCGCGCTGTTGAGCATCATATTGGCGCAGGCGATGCTGTTGGAGGAGCCAAGCATACGGAACTCGAATTTATTGCCGGTGAAGGCGAAAGGTGAAGTACGGTTGCGGTCTGTGGTGTCGCGGTTGAACCTGGGCAGGACATTTACGCCAAGCTTCATCACGGTCTTATCCACGCCGCTGTAAGGCTGGCCGGATTCGATGGCCTCCAGAACAGCATTCAGCTCATCGCCAAGAAAAACGGAAACAACTGCAGGAGGTGCCTCGTTGGCACCCAGTCTGTGGTCATTGCCCGCAGTGGCCACAGAGAGACGCAGCAGATCCTGGTAATCATCCACAGCCTTAATGACTGCACAAAGGAACAGCAAAAATTGCGCATTTTCATAAGGTGTCTCGCCTGGAGATAGAAGGTTGACCCCGGTATCGGTGGTCAGAGACCAGTTGTTGTGTTTGCCGCTGCCGTTGACCCCGGCGAAAGGTTTCTCATGCAGCAGGCATACCAGGCCGTGTTTTGCAGCTACCTTCTGCATGATTTCCATGGTCAGCTGGTTGTGGTCGGTCGCCACATTGGTGGTAGTATAAATAGGGGCAAGTTCATGCTGCGCGGGAGCCACCTCGTTATGCTCTGTCTTGGCCAGGATGCCCAGTTTCCAGAGTTCCCGGTTGAGCTCTTCCATGTAAGCGGCCACTCTGGGCTTGATGACGCCGAAGTAGTGATCATCCATTTCCTGCCCCTTGGGAGATTTTGCGCCGAACAATGTCCTTCCGGTAAAGCGCAGATCCGGGCGCTGGTCGTACATTTCCTTCGTGATCAGGAAGTATTCCTGCTCCGGTCCCACGGAGGTGCGGACACATTTTACCGTATCATTGCCAAACAGTTTCAGAATGCGCAGTGCCTGCTTGTTCAGCGCCTGCATGGAACGCAGAAGGGGTGTTTTCTTATCCAGTGCCTCGCCGCCATAGGAGCAGAATGCGGTGGGAATGCACAGGGTCTTTCCTTTGATGAAAGCGTAGGAAGTAGGGTCCCATGCGGTATATCCTCTGGCTTCGAAGGTGGCTCTCAGACCGCCGGAGGGGAAGGAGGAAGCGTCAGGCTCGCCCTTGATGAGCTCTTTTCCTGAAAATTCCATGATGACGCCGCCGTCGGGCGAAGGGGAGATAAAGCTGTCGTGTTTCTCCGCAGTAACGCCGGTGAGAGGCTGGAACCAGTGTGTATAATGGGTTGCGCCATGGGCTACAGCCCAGTCTTTCATGGCAGCCGCCACTGTATTGGCAACGTTGATGTCCAGACGGGCGTTCTCGTCAATGGTCTTCCGCAGAGACTGATAAACCTCAGCGGACAGATTCGCTTTCATGACCCTGTCGTCAAATACCATACATCCAAAATAATCCGATACCTTTTCCATAATGATCTGTCCCTTTCCGTAACCTGCGAAATTTCGGGCGCAGGCACTTTGTACATTTTTTGATAATTTTGATATTGAGGAAGTGCCTGCAAATGACAGGAACCGCCTGGCGGCTCCTTATTTTCAACAATTCCCAATACAAAAGGCAAAGGCGCCTCTCATGTATCTGCATGAAAGACGCCTTTGCCTTTTTCAATCTGCATTATGCACCACTTAAAGGCATTTGTCAACCCCTGCACATCAAATTTCTGTTTTTGTGTGGTTTGATGCGCACAAAATGAGCATAGTGCGTACATTTTTGTGTCTGCGCTCAAAGCAGCCGCTTCGACTGCGCGAGGTTGTTCATGTGAAGTGCGCACGAAAACGCCTCGCGGTGACACCGAGTGAACAGTAACCGGAAGTAAACCGGAAATAAACTTGTGAGCATAAATAATAGACGAAGTTGTATAAACATGATACAATTATGCATGGTATGCTTACTGTCCCGTAAAAGAGCAAACTTGAATTTTACATAATTTACATAAGTTTGTCCGCGGTATAACGACAAATTTGAGGTTTTGTGTTTGCTTTATCGCTGCATGAAATACAAAAGGCAGAATTTTTGACAGTTTTCTGGATTTGTTCAATTGTCTTAAAATAATTTGTGCGGGTTTACGGAGAGTTCTGCAGTTGTCATGGTACTTGATGAAAAGCACACTGTACCAATTGTTATGCGACAATTCCCAAGGTAAAAGTTTGATTGTGTGCCCGTCGAAGCGGGCAGGAGGGTATGATATGAAATATTCAAAACAGGAAGTAATACAATATGTTCAGGAAGAGGATGTGAAGTTTATCCGACTTGCTTTCTGCGATGTTTTCGGCAGGCAGAAGAACATCTCCATTATGCCCCGGGAGCTTCCGCGGGCTTTTGAGTACGGAATCGCCATTGATGCTTCTTCCATTGCAGGATTTGGGGATGAAGTGCATTCCGATCTGTTTCTCCATCCGGAACCGGAGACGCTGACACTGCTTCCCTGGCGTCCGGAGCATGGCAGGGTGGTGCGTATGTTTTCCGCCATATCTTATCCGGATGGCAGGCCTTTTGAATGTGATACCAGAAATCTCCTGAAAGAGGCTGTGGCGGAAGCGGAGAAGGCCGGGTATGAATTTGCATTTGGTGCGGAGCAGGAATTTTATCTTTTTATACTGGATGAGAACGGAAAGGCTACCGGAGTGCCTTATGACGAAGCCGGTTACATGGACATCGCCCCCGATGACAGAGGAGAAAATATCAGAAGAGAAATCTGCCTTATCCTGGAGCAGATGGGGATACGACCGGAGAGTTCCCACCATGAGGAAGGTCCCGGCCAGAACGAGATTGACTTTCGGTATTCCGACGCGCTGACGGCGGCGGATCATGCCATGACCCTCCGGACGGTGGCGAAAACTGTTGCTCACAGGAACGGGCTTGCCGCGGATTTCGGGGCAAAGCCGTTGGAGCAACAGCCGGGTAACGGTTTTCATATCAATGTGTCCGTGAGAAAAATGGATGGTGAAGATACCGGGGATATATTAAACAGTGTAATAACAGGTATCCTGGCAAAGAGCCGGGATATGACGCTGTTTCTGAATCCGACAGAGGCGTCTTACCGGAGGTTTGGCCGGAATAAAGCGCCGAAGTATATCTCCTGGTCCCATGAGAACCGCTCCCAGTTGATTCGGATTCCAGCTGCCGCGGGAGAGTACCGGCGCGCGGAGCTTCGCTCACCGGACCCGGAAGCCAATCCGTATCTGGCGTTTGCACTTATCATATATGCAGTTATGTATGGGCTTGAATGCGGACACGGGAAAGAACTGCCTCCGGCAGCAGATTTTAATTTGTATAAGGCGAATGCGGCTGTGTTGGAACAGTATGGCAGGCTGCCGCTGAATTTGGAAGAAGCGCGCAGGGAAGCGCAGAACAGTGCATTTATCAGAGAGCACATTCCTTCGGCTGTATTGGATAGTTATTGCGGCAAAAACTGATCCGGCGGGAGCCATAAGTGGCTGTTCCCGAACAGAAAAACAGTTTAGTGTGCATGTTTCGGAGAAAGCAGATTATCTGAGGCAGTGCAGGAATGAGGAGGAAAATGAGTCTGGAACAACGAGGATACAGTGTCCTTGTCGCCTCGGCGTCAGGGGGATTTAACGATGCGTTATCGCCATTGCTTTCCGAAGCCGCCATTTCGTCAGTTCACAGTGTCACAAATGTCTCTGCCGCCAGGAGAATGTTTGCGGAGAGAAGCTTTGATTTTGTGATGATTAATTCGCCTTTGCCGGACGAACCGGGGATTCGTTTCGCAATTGACGCGTGCGATGCAAACAGTACGGTGGTGCTGTTATTCGTTAAAGCGGAACATTATATAGGAATTTATGATAAAGTGGTGGCCCATGGAGTCTTTGTGATGGCAAAGCCGGTATCGAAGCAGACGCTGGGGCAGGCGCTGCGCTGGATGGTCAGTGCCAGAGAGCGTCTGCGGCGGGTCGAGAAGAAATCGCTGTCTATTGAAGAAAAAATGGAAGAAATCCGAATTGTTAACCGTGCAAAATGGCTGCTGATCAGTGAACTGAAGATGGATGAGCCGCATGCCCACCGATATATCGAAAAACAGGCCATGGACATGTGCATCACCAGGCGTCAGGTGGCGGAGGAAATTATTCGTACATATGTGTGATTATATACGAAAAAACATCAAAACTTCGCCGGCTGTTCAGGGTGGGAATTTGGCTGGCAGTTTTACGTTATGCGTTCTGCCCGGCAAATGTTTTCGTCTACAAGCATAAATTCATGTTGGCTGTTGGAAGCTGTGCAGTAAGGCAGACTGCCGGTTGCACAGATTTCGGCTATATATTGCAGCACATTGACTGATGATAAAAACGGTCATTTTTTCGGTTATGGAACCAACGGGATTATGCAATTATTTTTTTGAAACAGGAAAGTTGTAAACTTTAAGAAAATGCGTTACACTATAACTTAGTAAAGAGATAAATACAGATTCGGGACCGGGAAACTGCATCTGCCCGTTCAGTGACCATAGAATTTGAGGACGCATGCATCTGGTGGCTGCAAATTCTATGCCGGGAGCTGGTACAGGGCAGGGAGATGCGGGATTGGAATAAGAAAGGAAATGAGAGATATGTATATTGCAAAGGAAACGAGATATGATAAAATGCAGTACAACCGATGCGGGGCCAGCGGCCTGAAGCTGCCGGCTGTGTCTTTGGGGCTGTGGCACAATTTCGGCTCCAACGGCAATTTTGACACGATGACGGAGATGTGTGAGACCGCCTTTGACAACGGAATCACACATTTCGACCTGGCCAACAATTACGGCCCGGCACCCGGGGCGGCGGAGGAGAATTTCGGCCGCATTCTGAAGAAGAGCCTGGGTGCATACCGGGACGAACTGGTGATTTCCACCAAGGCGGGATATGATATGTGGCCCGGGCCTTACGGCGACTGGGGGAGCAGGAAGTACCTGGTGGCGAGCCTGGACCAGAGCCTGCGCAGGATGGGGCTGGAATATGTGGATATCTATTATCATCACAGGCCGGACCCGGGTACGCCCCTGGAAGAGACCGCCGGTGCGCTGGACAGCATCGTCAGAAGCGGCAAGGCGCTATATGTGGGAATATCCAATTATGACAAAGAGCAGACCATTGCCATTGCGGCGCTGTTTCGGAAGATGGGAACGCCGTTTATCATCAACCAGAGGCGGTATTCCATGTTTGACCGGGGGATTGAGGCGGATGGTCTGAAGGATTACGCGGCGAAAAACGGCATCGGCATTATCACATTCTGCCCGTTGGCCCAGGGGCTCCTGACGGACAGATACCTGAACGGGATTCCGACGGACAGCCGTATCCGTACGGACGGAAGGTTCCTGAAGGAGAACGCCGTTTCGGAGGAAACCCTGAAGAAAGTGCGGGCTTTGGGGGAGATCGCAGGGGAGCGGGGCCAGAGCCTGGCGCAGATGGCATTGGCATGGATTCTCCGGGACAGGGATATCACAAGCGTCCTGATCGGCGCCTCAAAACCTTCCCAGATACTGGACAATGTGGGGATGCTTTCCAATATGGATTTCAGCGGGGAAGAGCGGGAGCGGATTGACAGGATTCTGGCATGACAGGCGGCTGAAAGGAGGAGGGGCGAATGGATGCGGCGGGAATGAGTTCTTTTTTGGAGATTGGAGAGACGATTGCCGTTGAATTTAAGCGTTGCGGGAACGGTATTGAAAACGATCTATATGAAAAAGGCTGTCTGGAACGGGTGGGCGCATCACGAAAAGGACATTGGATCGTAAAGGAGAAGGTATGAGCATCTGGAAAGACAGACTGGCCGATATAGATGACGATTATCTGATCGGTCTCAGCAATAAGGGAATCGTCAAGCGTGCTTATAAGGATAAAGGCGAGGTTGCGGCAGCGGTTCAGGATATGGGGGAAGACGCATCCGTGAAAGTGGGGGAGGAAACCGTCACAGTGCGTTATCCCCTGGCAGAAAGCAAATGCACCTGCCCTTCCAGAAGCATGTGCCGCCATGTGGTGCAGGCCATACTGGTTTTAAGAGAAAAGTGCATGGCGGAAGAAGCGGAGGGAAACGGGAGTACAGGAGAGGCGTCTCCGGCCGGGCCGCAGGAGCAGCAGGCGGGTCAGAACGGTCAGTCATGCGAGTGTGCGCAGCCGGAGCAGAATGGTCAGACAGACGAGCATGTGCAGGCGGGTCAGAACAGTCAGGCGTGCGAGTGTGCGCAGCCGGAGCAGAATGGTCAGACAGACGAGCGTATGCAGGCGGGTCAGAACAGTCAGGCGTGCGAGTGTGTGCAGTCAGGCCAGAACAGTCAGACAGCCGGGAGCATGCCGCCTGCAGGGCAGAGCGGACAGGATGGGAGCGCACAGTCAGGTCACAGCCGGGAGCCGGTACAGGGAGAACTGTCAGGGCAGGGTGAAAGAACCGGGCAGGAAAGGGAATTGTCACATGGGCATGAGGGCGGAAGCGGAGCTTCTCCGCAAATAGGACGGACAGAAAAGCACATATCGCCTGAGTCATCCGCATCAGATAAAGCAGGTGCGGCGGAAAAAACGCCAGTCTGGAAAGAAATAAGCGCTTACCCGTTTGAAAAACTGAAAAAGGCGCTGGGAGTCCGGCAGTTTCAGACTTTCGTAAATCAGGTGGCTGCCGGGATCCGTCCGGAGATCAGATCTTCCTCTGTGATCACGGTACAGCTGCCCCGGCGGGACCATACGGTAAAGCTGCTGTCTCCGCTGGAATATTCCACCTGCAGCTGCCATAAGAAGGAATTGTGTGTACATAAGGCGTCCGCCATCCTTTGGTGCCAGCTGGAGGCAGGCACCATGACGAAGCAAACGCTGCTTGGAGAGATTGTGGAAACCCAGGAATATGACATGGCGCATGTGAAGGAAGCCGCGGGGCAGATGAAGGCATTTCTGGAGGAATTGTTTGCCACAGGGCTTTCCCGGACTTCGCCGGATGTGCTGGATTACCTGGAGCGGCTTGCCATCATCAGCCATAATGAAGGCCTGGCCAGGTTCGAGGGCTATTTCCGCGCGCTTTCCGATTCTTATGACAGATATTTTGCAAGGAAGGCGGCTTTTAAGACGGAAGACCTTATGGAGCAGATGGCGAGGCTGTACAGGCGGGTGGAAATGCTGCTGCAGGCGCAGGATGCAGGCGGGGTGGCCAGGCTTGCAGGCGAATTCCGGGCGGATTATATTCCTGTGGGGAATCTGGACCTGATCGGCATTGCTATGGAGCATTTTGAGAGTCAGACCGGGTACGAGGGAGAGACTATCTATTTTCTGGAGGAAAATACGAAAAAGTGGTATACCTACACCAACGCCAGGCCCGTATTTTATGATTCGCGGAAAAGAAGGGGATACACGGAAAAGGGGCAGGCACCCTGGGGGCTTAATCTTACCTTTGAGAATCTGCTGAAGGTCAGGATTCATCTGACAGGGGCAAAGTGCGATGAGAGAAACCGGCTTTCTTCCAGTCAGGAGACGAGAGGGGAGGTCACTGGAGAACAGGGGCTTTCGCTTTCTGATATAAAGGACTGGTATTACCGGGATTTTGACAATCTTTTTTCAGGACAGATAGGTAAGCAGCAGAAGGCATGGCTTATGGAGCAGGATGATGCCGGTAACGCAGGAGGACAGGAAAATGCGGGAGACGAAGGAAACGGGTCGGACGGTGTCTCCGGAAAAGGGGTTGAACTGGTGTTTGTCCAGCCTGCATCCTGCGCAAAGGCGGAATTCTCCCAGACAGGGCAGCAGCTGACTTTGCCGCTCTATGATAAAGCAGGGCGGGAGGTTCTGGTTGAGGTAGTTTATTCCAGACAGGAATCCGGTACCATACGGTATCTGGAGAGGATTTCCGAGAGGAAGCTGCCCTGCTTTATCGGGAAGGTTTATCTGAAGGACGGAAGGGTGCGGATGTATCCGGTGGATCTGATGGAACTGGAGGAAGACTTCGGATGCGACAAAACGGAGACGAAAGGGCAGTACGCTGCGGGAAAACGGGATGGTACAGGATGCACTGCAAATGAGACTGGCAGTTTGGGCGCGGGATTGGAAAGTCGGGATGAAGCGCAGGATGCGGCATTTTCCGGCCGCAGGTCGAAGTATGAGGTCATAGAGGATCTGGCGGCGGAGATCGGCTCCCTGATGGAGGATTTGTACCAGAGCGGTTTTGATACGGTTCACGACAGTACGCTGAAAGATATACAAAATACCGCAAAACTGACAGAACAGTATGGGATGGCGTATCTGTCGGAATTGTTGTCCGGTATGGCAGAAGAGATCAGTCTGAGCCGCCACCGGATGGAAAGAAAGGCGGCATCCATGGCAGGATTATACACAAATGTGAGCGAATATCTCTATCTCTGCAGGCAGAAGACGGCATATGACCGGGGAAAGAGCTATTACATGTGACCTGCTGCCCGTGTGATCTGTCTGCTGGTCTGCAGGCATGGCAAGCCCATGTACAGACAGGCATATGCCGCATTCCAGTCCCGGCAGTCGGGTATGGGCATGCGGCATATGCCGTATTCCGGTCACGCAGTCGGATATGGATATACGGCATATGCCGTATTCCGGTCATGCAGTCGGGTATGGATATGCGGCATATGTCTTATTCAGTCTCGGAAAGCGTTCACAGGGATATATGCCTTTTTGGTGGGATCTGCAACACTGGTAACCTATAGTTCTGCAACCAAATTCTACTTACATGACTGTTGAATGCTGAAATCCGCATAAGCACTGAATTGCTGATTGGTTAGTAAGTCTATCATCTTTAGTGTAAGTAGAATTTACTGGACTTACAATTTGCTCCACAAACCCCGTATTTAAAGGATTTATGTGTAGGTAGAAAATTTTTGCGAAACTATAGGTAACTGCTCGGAAAGCGCTCACAGGGATATATGGCCTTAGGAACTGCCGGAAAATAACCTACGCATTTTGTTTAGAGTAAACCTGATAAAATCTGTAGATACTGCAACAGACTTGCGTAGGTTATTTGGAGGCATTTCCTTACTCAGCCGCGGCAAGTTCACACAGGTATGTATATGCCTGCTCGTCATGGGACTTCATTCGCTGGATCAGGTCGGCAAACAGACGCCGGTTTTCCGGTTCAGCCAGCTGGCGCATCTGTTTTTCTCCGCGTTCCCAGCCGCCCAGGACGGGAATCATTTCCTCCCAGATGATTTTTGTTACGGATTCAAATTCCTGTGCCGCCCGGTTCAGCTTTTCTGCCTGCGCGGGCAGTGATTCCGCCAGACGGCGCAGATATTTTGCGGCATGGAGGCGTCCGTCCGAAAGGCAGTCCATGGCGTCACCGTGGCACATCATGCGTTCCACCAGTACAGGAAAGACTGCATCCCGGGGGAAATCCCTGTCGCACAACAGGGCATCTCTCCATGCGTCATAGGCATGGGTTCCTCTGGCAAAGGTTCCGCACATGCGCCCTTTTAAGGCTTCGGCGGCATTTTGGAGCGCCTCCTTTGTGGTAAGAGGAGGGAGAGACTGTGTACCGGTGGCAATCAGGGCAGTGGTGTCCGGATTCTCCCACCAGTCTCCGGTGCTGAAATAACCGTTTTTCTCAAACTGTACGCTGGCCTGGTTCTCCGGGTATTCCTGGAATACATTCCACCCCGTCAATATATTGCCGTTTTCTCGATAACCAGTGATGACGCAGGCTTCCGGCGGGCCTATGATCCCCAGGGCGATGACAGGATTTCCGGCGTTGATCTCATTTCGAATAAAATCCATGAAGTCCTCTTTTTTCGTATCCGGTGTCCTTTTCAGTATCTTCAGTTCCCGCTCCATGGCGCGCATACCGCACCGGAATATCTTGTCCGGGTCGTCGAAAGCAAAAACAGCGTCTACATTGCCGCCGTCCCAACAGGAAGTATTCCAGTTCAGCCGGAATGCCGCGCCGCTTTCCGCCATTGCCCGTGTGTAATCTGCAGGGATGCCCAGGTATTTTGCGCAGGATTGGATGCACATGGGGAAGGGAGTGCAGCCATCTACGCCGTAGGCGACTTTGGGGACGCCGTAAAGAATTGTTGTATCGTTTATTTCCATTTTTTTCTCCTGTTTTTTTAAAGTTGTTGGTCAGTAACCGCGTTTGCAGCTGTGTTCCGGTTCTGCGGGGGCTGTGTACATGACGTATCCGCAATTTCTCATTTTGGAGCACAGTTAACTGTGCATTCGGCGGCATCCGTTTTGCCCTGTTTATGGCAGTGGGCCGAAGCTTCGGTTATCCCGGGCAATCCCACTCCAAATACACCGGCACAGAGCCGTATGCGTGTTAACAGCGGCTGTTCCAGACGGAACTGCGATGGCGTATAACCGGTGTACCGTCTGAAAACCCGGGAAAATACGGTTCTGCCCGAAAAACCGTAGCGCATTGCGATATCAATGATCTTCTGGTCCGTATACAGGAGCTCCTGGGCGGCATTGGCGATTTTCCGTTCCTGAATATAATGGGAAAGGGACTTTCCGGTATTTTGCCGGAAGATATCCCGGACATGTGCCAGGGAAAAGCCTGTCTGTAAAGCCAGTTCCTCCAGGTTGATCTCCTCCTGCACCCGTGTTTCCACAAAAGTACAGACGGACCATATGAGAATGTAATGATTCATTTCAGGATATATGTTCACCTCCGGATTTTGATTGATCGCTTCGAAGCAAATTCAGTATAGCATAGTTTTTGCGATTGTGCGCGACGATTTTGAGGATGAAAGAGGGTACAAAGCCCCGAGAGTATCGTCCGGGGCAAGAAATTCCGTTGAGATCTTATCGGCCATTTTTACCAGATCCTCTGCCCGTTTCCGCAGTAAGATTCCTTCTTCCGTAAGCTGTATGCTGACGGGCAGGGAACAGAGCAGACAGAGAGCGGTACATCCGGACTGAAAAATGACAGAGGAGAAACCGGGGATGAAACTTCCGCGGAAACATTGCCGGAAGAAAATGAAGGTTCTGCCGGGATACGGCCAGAAGAGGATGATGGTTCCCATATCCTGATCGCATTAAAATGTTATGTACTTTTTGTAATCGTCAAAAATAAGATACCGCGGCGTCTCGTCTTCGTCGATTTCGGGAATCCGCTTTCCGGCGGTGTGGAAACGATTGTCAATATTGTCGTCGTTGCAGGCCGACACCTCGAACAGCATGACCGGACCTGTGCCGGGGATACCCTGCCATTTATGGTACTGGCCCGGCATCAGGGTGATGCTCTGTCCCGGCTTTAATGTGACCTGGCTGCCGGCCGGAAGCGTCATGCGGCAGCCGTCCACTGTAATTGTGACCGGGGTATCCGCAAATTTTCCCGGCTGTCCGTTCCTTCCGCCTTCGGTATCCGCGAAATCCGCTTCTGTGCTGTTGTAAAGCGTCAGAATCAGAGTTCCGCCGCCGCGGTTGATGATATCCTCCATTTTGCTCCAATGGTAATGGTAGGGCAGAATCTGTCCGTCTCCGACCAGGAGCAGTTTTTCCGCATAGGGCTTCGGATAGGCGTCCTTGTGATAAAAATTTCCGTTTCGGAAGGTGAAGACCGTAAGGCCGACTTTTTCAAAGTCGCCGCTGCCGAAATCCGTGACATCCCATCCGAGCATATTGTCCGCAATTTCTCTGTTTTCTTCGCCCAGACTGCGCCATTCATCCACGCCCCAATATGCAAAGGGAGGAAGGGGAAGAGAATGGCTTTCTGCAAATTGAATCGCATTGCTGATGACCTGATTGACTGTTGAACGTCTCATATAAGTATCTCCTGTTTTTGGCCCGTATTTGTTCCGTATCATATCAACATTGGCACTGTTTTGCGTGTAAGCTGTTTTTTGGCTGCCTGTTCTGCTATCCTTTCACGGAACCTACCATCACGCCCTTTACGAAATATTTCTGGATAAAAGGGTAGACCACCAGAATCGGAAGGGTGGTAACAACAATGGTGGCCGCGCGCACGGACTGGGAAGGCGGCAGGACATCCAGCGAGTTATAAGCATCCGCCCCCAGGTCCCCGATACTGGAAACGGAGGTAATGATATTGCGCAGGATGTTCTGCATGGGCAGCAGGGCGGTTTTATTGATATAGAGCATGGCGTCAAACCAGGAATTCCAGTGACTCACCGCATAGAACAGCCCTATTGTGGCGATGGAGGCCTTGGACAGGGGCAGCACTACCTTTACCAGAATCTGTACGTCGTTGGCTCCGTCGATCACCGCAGCTTCCTCCAGACTCTTCGGAATTGCGTAGAAAAAGTTGCGCATAATCAGCAGATTCCAGGTGTTTACCATGCAGGGGAGTACCATTGACCAGCGAGAGTCCATCAGACCCACACCCTTTACCACGATGAAGGTGGGGATCATTCCGCCGGAAAACAGCATGGTGAAAAATACGAAGCCGGTGATTACGGTCCTGCCTTTCAGCTGTGTCCTGGAGAGCCCGTACCCCAGGCCGATGGTTACCGCCAGGCTCAGGAATGTTCCTGCAAATACCCGGAACAAAGTATTTTTGTAGGCCCGAATGATATTTTTTCCGCTGGCGATAAGCATCTCATATGCCGTAAAGTCAAACTTCTCCGGGATGATAATGAAGCTTCCCCTTCTGGCAATCTCTGCCTCGCTGATAAAGGATGTCATCACTACAGTAAATACGGGCACCAGGATCAGAATCATGAAGATACACATGATAATTACATCTACTGCCTGAAATATTTTTTCGCCTGAAAGTCTTTTTTTCATTACCAGATGCCCTCCTGTCCCATTTTTTTCGTGATATGGTTCGTCCCCATGACCAGTATCAGAGAGATGACGGAGATGAACAGATTAACGGCCGATGCAAAGGAATAGTTCTGGTTCAGCACACCTTCCCTGTACACATAGGTACTGATGATATCTGCTGTAGAGTAGGTCTGGGGCGAGTAAAGAAGAAGCACCTTCTCATAGCCCATGTTCAGGATGTTGCCCACCTTTAAAATCAGCATAATGGTCACCACCGGCATGATACCGGGAAGGGTAATACTCCACATTCTGCGCAGGATACCGGCTCCGTCTACCATGGCTGCCTCATAGAGTTCCCGGTCAATGCCTGTCATGGCAGCGATGAACACAATGCTTTCCCATCCTATGGTCTGCCAGACCTCGGATACCGTATAGATCGTGCGGAACCACTCAGGCTGCCCCAGAAAAGGAATCGGCTCCCCTCCAAAGGCCTTTACGATTATATTGAGCAGGCCGCCGTCCACCGAAGTAAGTGTCCTGATCATGCCGCAGACGATAACTGCGGACAGAAAGTGAGGAAGATAAGAAACGGTCTGTACTGTCTTTTTGAACCTTTTTCCCTTCAGCTCATTAATGAATAATGCCAGGACAATGGACAAAGGGAAGCTGAATATCAATGTATAGACACTGAGCAGCAGCGTGTTCCGTATCAGGCGGAAGCAGTACATGGAGCCGAAAAACTTGGTAAAATGCTTCAGTCCCACCCATTCGGAAGTAAAGATTCCCTCCACCCCAAAGAACGGCTTGTAATCCTTAAAGGCGATGATAATGCCAAACATGGGCAGATAGCGGAATACGATGTAATAAATCAACCCCGGAAGCATCAGAAGGTAAATAAAACGGTCCCGTTTCAAATAGTAAAGAAACGTTCTCTTCTTTTTCTCTTTCAATACAATACCCATACCTTTCCCGCTGCCAATCTTTTCCCTTAAGGGGAAAAACGGATGCGTTGTAGAATGAACTTATACTCACGAGCGATGAAATTTGTCACAATGTCCCCGGCATCTTTCGCTCGTGAGTCGGGACGCCGGGCAAGTTTCAATGATCGTCAGTATACATTATGAAAGCTCCCACAAATCCCAGAGCGCCTTTGCTTCCGGTGCCTCCAGATATTCGTTCAACGGGATGATAATGCCGTCTTTGGCATATTTTCCCCAGTCATCTTCCCACCAGGCATCAATCTGGTCGCCGCCTGCCAGCAGGAGATTCAGTTTTTCCTTTTCTGCGGAGGCATCCGATGGAGGCATGATGATTTCCACCTTTACGCCTGTCTGCTCCAGAATGTAATCCTGCATCTCCTTGTAGGCAGCTTCATCGCTTCCCGCTTCTGCTCCTGAGACGGAGAATGCGCCTGAGTTGTTATAAATTACGATAGTAGGAACGTCTTCATTATCCGTACCTGCATTTGCACTTCCGCTTTCCTGTCCATTCTGTGTGTTTTCACTCAGCCTGTTTTCGCCTGCCTGAGAAGACTCATCATTTCCGCCGCAGCCGCCCAGCAATGCCATAGCCGTTACTGCTGCCAATATGGCCGCCAATCCCTGTCGTTTTTTCATACTTACTTAATCCTCCTTTCGATAACTTTTGAATACCAGCTCTCTGACAGTCCCGCCCATATCCCGGACGGTCAGATCGGTATCCCTTTCATAGAAAACGTAAATTCTGTCTCCTCTGACAGCCAGATCCGCATATCCGCCTTCTTCATCCACCTTTAAAATCTTCTTCCAGGTGACGCCGTCGTCATCACTCTCATATACTGTCAGGTTGATCCTTTTGACTGTGTCCGCACAGTTTATGAAGTATAATTTTCCCTGATCCGCATCCATACATGCGAAGCATTTGGGATCGGGCAGGCTGTTCTCTTTCCAGGTTTTTTCCAGGCGGACAGGTGTTTCGGGCGCTATGCCCAATATCCTGCAGGTTGCTTCTTCCCGGTGCCTGAAATTGAACAGAAGTTTGCCGCTGCTGATTTCCGCCACCGTGGTCTCGTTGGCACAGTGAATATTTTCCGTAAGGAAGCCTGCCTTCCAGCTTTTTCCGTGGTCTTCACTGTATATGCAGCCTGCCTTGGAAGGTGCATGGCGTTTGATTCTGCCGGTGGCTTCCTGATCCCAGTGAATCTCTCCGTCCGCCAGCCAGATGGGCACTACCAGTTTTCCTGTGCCGGTGGCAATTCCGTGCCCGGGACCGGAAGCGCTCACATTCCATTTATATGGAAAGCTTCTGTATGTGCCGGTAATCTCAACCGGCTCGCTGAAACTGATTCCGTCATCGTCGCTGCAGCAATGCCATACCTGCTCATAATCCCGGTGGAAAATCAGATGGATTCTGTCCCCGTCCACAATCAGTACCGGATTGTTCCAGGTTATCTTACGCTCTTCGGTTCCCCTGGTCAGCTTATGGGGATAAACAGGATTGCTGAAGGTCTCTCCGCCGTCCGTGCTGCGGCGGATGGTAACCCACATATCCGCCCAGTCATCCCTGTGGGCGTCTCTGGCCTCATATACCAGCAGAATCGTCCCTTTCCTGGTCACCACGATACCGGGGATTCTGTATTCGTGATAAATGCCCACACCCAGTTTTTCAATGATTTTCTCTTTTTCTATCTTCAATCTACATCACCTATCCCATCTAATATGCGTTTTTCTTCCTCTCTGAGCGGACGGAAGGGAGCCCTGCAGATGCCGCAGTCAATTCCTTTTTTTCCCAGAAGATACTTTTCCGCTGCAATGATATTCTTTACCCTGAGCATCTCGCTTATGAGGCTGCTCGCTTTGTGCTGAAGCTTTTCGGCTTCCTGGAAACGTCCCTCGCGGTATGCGTTCCAGATCCTCTTAAACATCTTCAGCATGAAGTTGTAAGTGCTGCCGATCGCGCCGTCCACTCCTACGGAAAGCGCATAGAGCAGAGATTCGTCTTTGCCGAACATGATCTTGATATCGGGGAATTTCCTGCGTATCCGTCCCAGCTCGTACAGGTTCAGATCCGTGTATTTCAATCCCTCTATCCGGCTTTGGCCCATGATTTCTTCCATATTGTCCGCATTGATGGACACACCCGAATACTGTGGAATATTATAGATCACTACAGGCAGATCCGCTGCGTCCGAAATCACTCCATAATAGCCTGCGATCTCTTCTGTCTGGAAATTATAGTAAAAAGGCGGTACGCTGGAAACGGCAGATGCTCCCGCCTTCCGGGCTTCCTTTGCCAGGTGCGCTGCCTGGGCCGCTCCTATCTTGCCAACGTGGGCAATGACAGGCACTTTTCCGTTTGCTGCCTCCGCCACTGCGGCAACCACGCGGGTACGCTCCTCATCTGTCAGCAGGAAACATTCGCCTGTGCTTCCTGTCACATAGAACCCGTCTGCACCCTCCTCCAATAATAATTCTACAAGTCTCTTTAATTCCGCGTAATTTACGTCTCCGGCTTTGTCAAAAGGCGTAACGATTGCAGGAATGATACCATCCAGTTTCATAAATGTTCTCTTTCTCTCTTTCTTTTTTCGTTGTCAGTTTTTGTCAAGTCCTGTACTGCTTTTCCTTATCACCAGCCTGGGATTTATCACTTTGAAGTCGTTGAAATCGTCTTCTGACCCGGCTCCTCGGATCATTCCCATCAGCATCGTTATCGCCTCCCTTCCCATTTTGTTTCCCTCGGTAGATACGGATGAAAGCGGAACCGACAGCATATTGCACAGACTGCTGTCATTGTATCCTACGATCCGTACATCCTTTCCCGGGCGCAGCCCCTTCTCCTCCAGCATGGTATACAACACGGCCGCTGTGGTATCGTCAAAACACAGCACGCCGTCAGGGTGTTCCTTATCTCCGAACAGACTTCTGATCCTGGATTTTAATTCGTAGTCATCATAGTTACCGAAGATTACTCTGTCCTTCTGTGTTCCGGCAGAACTGTCATAGATTGCTGTCTCAAACCCGTGGTAGCGTTCGATTGCGGTAGAATATTTCTTTTCGGAAATGTAGGACAGTCTCCGGCATCCCTGCTCGATCAGATGCTTTGTGGCTATATAAGCGCCATAATTATTGTTCATGCCGATGAAGGGGACGTCCAGGCCGTCTATGATCCGGTTACATACAACAAACGGAATTCCTCCTTTTTTTAACAGTGAAAATGTATTGTAGCTCAATTCCGAGTTGATAATGGGGATAATGATACAGCCGTCCGCCTGAACAAGACGGCGGATGTGGTTTACCCGGAGCGGGGCATGGCTATGAGGGAGCAGACAGCGCTGCGGCCAGGGAGCATTCGATTGCGTTTGTGAGGAAACATTGCGTGTGATATCGCCAGATATTCCATTCCTGGGTAAAATAAATTAAGTAGTTTTAACAAAAATTCAGGATATGCAGGTGGTAAAAGAGAAGGGAAAATGATATACTGAAAAGTACAGAGGGAGGATTTTGTGAAAGGGGCTAAAGCCCTTGGGGAGAATTGAAAAATAAAGAGTAAGTTGGTTAAGAAAGAGGAATTTATAAGATAGTATCCGGTTTATCCGGTGCAGGAAGGAGCAGGAAATGATTCGGGAGATGACTTTCAAAAAACAGAACGGAATGAAAATACAGGGACGGATGTATCTGCCGGAAGAGAGGAAGGAGAAAATGCCGTTGGTAATCTTCTGCCATGGCTTCGGCGGCAATTTCCGGGAACTGATGCATCATGGGGACGGCTTCGCCGAGGCCGGCATCTGCTGTCTTTTCTTTGATTTCTGCGGAGGTGGCAGAGAGAGTCTGAGCGACGGTACCATGAAAGAAATGACGGTGGAATCCGAGTGCGGGGATCTGGAGACCGTCATTGCGGATATGAAGAAGCTGGATTATATTGATCCGGAGCGGATTTTTCTGCAGGGGGAGAGCATGGGAGGGCTGGTCTCCGCCCTGGTAGCGGCCCGGCATCCCCGGGATATCCGGGCGCTGGTTCTCTGGTATCCGGCATTTTCGATTCCGGAGGATGCCCAGAGACGGTATCTGGCCGGGGAACATGAGGTGTTCGGCATAGTTTTGGGGAAGGAATTTGATGAACAGGCCAGACTGATTGATGTGTATGGAAGAATTTCGGAGTATGGCAGGCCGGTGCTGCTGATTCACGGAACGGAGGATCCGATTGTGCCGATAAGCTGTTCCGAGAGGGCAGTGACCGTTTGTCAGGATGCCAGACTGGTCAGTATGCCCGGGGCGGGGCATGGCTATGAGGGAGCAGACAGCGCTGCGGCCAGGGAGCATTCGATTGCGTTTGTGAGGAAACATTGCGTGTGATATCGCCGGATATTCCATTCCTGGGTAAAATACATAAATGACGGGAAGCAGTATGGGGAAAATATTGCTGGGGTATGGAGTGGGCAACAGGATTTGTCCGTAAAATAAAAAACGGTATGAAAGAGGGTTTTAAGGGAACGGAAACGGTTTCATTCCTTTGAAACCCTCGCATGCTTTTAGGCACTTAACAATGAAAGCTTGCACAAAATGGCAAAAGTTTGTTCTAACTTATCTAGATTAGGCTCTTGAAACCAGATACGGGATCAAATTACAGTTCGAAATATAAACGGCAATAAATGATAATATATTTCAATAAAATATTTGACAAACATTAATTAAAACGGTAATATAAGTGTGACAAACGGCAATAAAAACGAATCAGAAGGAGGCAATTATGTTTATTGAGGAAAGACACAGAATGATTTTACAGCAACTGGAGAAAAACGGCAGTATTACCACCAACGATATTACCGGACAATACAATGTAAGTTACGAAACGGCAAAGCGTGACCTGCGCATCCTGGATGAGAAAGGGCTCTTAAAAAGGACCCATGGCGGAGCAATCCCCTTACATCAGGTCGCTTTCGGCAGACCCCCCGGAGAGACCATAAAGGATATGACATCCATCAAAGAAAATTATTATCAGATTGCGCTGAAAGCGGTGACAATGATTGCGGACAATGATGTCATTTACCTGTCCCCGGCCACCGTGTGCTACTTTATGGCACAAAACATGCCAAAGGATAAGAGGATCCGGGTTGTAACCAATTCTATTATCATAGCGGAGGAGCTGCGTCCCAGAGAAAACATTTCCGTCATTCTGTTAGGCGGTGAGATGGACCATAAGGGCAATTGCTATGACAGTATTGCGGTAGAAACGATTAAAAGACTGCGCTTTGACAAAAGCTTTATTACCTCCGCATTTATTTCTGCGGAATTCGGGCTGTCCATTCAGAAAACCATTGCAATCAGCTTTTACGAGGCAATTGTGGCAAGCTCCAAAAAGGTCATCGGGCTGTATCCAAAGGAAAAGATAGGATTTGATTCCGTGGTCAGCATCTGTCCGGCGGAGAAGCTGAATATCATGATCACGGACTGGGATGCGGCAGAGACGGATCTGGCGGCTTTTGAGGAAAAGGGGATTGATGTCATAATGGTAGAGAAGAATGAAGATGGGGAACAGGATTGATGGAAAGAGGGAACAATGATATAATTGAAAAACGAAAGGCCAGGAAACTTTTTTGGTAAGGAGGAGCAACATATGACATTGCCAGCGGAAAAGGCGCCAGGCCCAACAGGCAGGGGTCCGGGAATATTGGATCGTAGCGAGATCATGCGATTGTCCCACGGAGGAGAATCTGGAGGGAATTCTGACGGATATCGGAGAGAAATGTCCGGAGATGAAAGCGTTTTTCCTGACATTAGATGCGCTTGGCGAGGAGGGAGATTTTTTGCAGGACTGGAGTTGTAAGGGAAGGAAATTTCTGGATTTGGAGTCGGACATGGAACATAAGGATAATATGGCACGGCTTATAAAAAAGGCAGTATGCGGTGTTAGCGGAGCAAAGCGAATTGGGAGTGGAAAGAGTTGCGCAGGGGCGAATGCAGCGGGAACGGAAAGGCATATTGACGTTTTGGACGGGGTCAGAGCGCTTGCAGTCGGGCTCGTGGTATGGTTTCATTTCTGGCAGCAGAGCTGGCTGACCCCGAACGCAGCTTTTCATGGCAGTCTCAGTGCTTACCTGGGCATTCAGGGGTTTGGGCTGGAGCGATTTGTGCGGTGCGGATATCAGTTTGTGGATTTGCTGATTCTGCTGAGCGCATTCTGTAACTTTTATCCTTATGCAAGGTCAATCCTGTTACAGGAGCCCTGGCCGGATACGAAGCGTTTTTATCTGAAAAGGGCCGCCAGGATACTGCCCTCATACTATCTGAGTCTGTTGGTGATGCTGGTTATTATGCTGGGAGAAGGGGTAAGCATAAATACCTTTTTCTGGAAGGATCTGGTTACACATATTTTCTGTATTTCGCCCTTGTTTCCGGATACTTATCTGAGAACAAATTTTAACGGTGTATTGTGGACGGTGCAGATAGAGGTACTCTATTATGTTCTCCTGCCATGGCTTGCAAAGCTGTTTCGGAGATGGCCTGCACTCACCTGTATCGGTTTGTGGAGCTGCGGCCTGCTGTCCTCGAATTACATTGCGTCTGAAAAAGCGGATATGATACGAGTGCTGGGAAATCAGGCGCTTACTTTTGCCGGATGTTATGCAAACGGAATGATACTCTGCATACTCTACATTACGATAAAGAGGCGGCAAAGGGAAAACAGGTATACACATCTGGCATCAACGGCGGCAGCCTTTTTGTCCGTCTGGTATCTGCACAGGATGATGGGGCAGTTGGGAGGCGCAGAGGCACAGGTTGTGCAGCTTCAGCAGCGGTTTGAACTGTCGCTGGTTTTTTCTGTGTTTCTTCTGTCGCTTTTCTTTGCCGCAGGCTGGGTCAGGTTTCTTTTTGCAAACAGAACTGTGAGGTTTATTGCTGCGGTTTCATACAATCTGTACATTTGGCATCAGCTTATAGCCGTGAAATGCAAAGTGTATCATGTGCCCTGGTGGGAGGGTGACACACCGCCCAATAAGCTTGGGGATACGGCATGGATGTGGAAATATCAGATATTAATTGTCGTGTTATCGGTTCTGGTTGCCTCCGTTCTGACTTACGGTTATGAAAAGCCAGTGGCTGCCTTCCTGTTAAAGAGGAGCAGCAGGGAAAAAAGCAGGGAGAATAGCGGACAGAAGGATGCATAGGAATGTAGAGGAATATCCGCGGCCTGACAGATATACAGGAACGTTACGGCATGTCGATATCTGATGAATACACAGAAAATGTCATGGCATACCGGACTTGGCGGGTATACAGGAATGTTACGGCATGCCCGGCACCTGGTAGAGTACAATATCATCCCAGGAGTAAATCTCCCTGAACTGTTCCTGAAAAGCAGCTTCATCTACAGAATAAGTATTGCGTTCGAAGGCAGAGACTACTACATAGGACACATTATATTTTTCAAACAGCTCCATATGTGCCAGAGGGGCTTCGTACATTAACTTCAGGTCAGCTTTTCTCTCTGTGGTATCCAGACCATGATAGTAGAGAAAGGTATCTGCTCCGCATACTATATTCCGACCTGAAAGAGACGCGATTTCGTTGGTGTGTCTTGTGCCCGTCAGGTAGACAGCATCCGCCGGGGTATTTGCTTCCGCGTATTCTGCCAGCTTTATCTGTGAGACACTGTAAAGCTGGTACTGAGAGACCGCTTCCCTGGCCAGTGTCAGTACGCCGGAAACCGTGGCAAAAAACAGAAAGAGAGCCGTCCAGACACGTAATGAGCCTGATAAACGTTGTTCCGCTCCGGAAGAACGGAATTTTTCTGCGAGAGAGACACAAAAATCAGCAGCGCCTGTACACAGCAGGAGGTATGCCGCATACAAAAGCTTGTTATTGTCATAAGTGTTGGGGGTAAATACGATCAGTTCTCCAACCCACCACAGGAAAAAGGCAGGAAGGAATAAAGGGGCTCTCTTCCGGTCGCAGGTACAGATGCCCCCAATGATCGGCAGCAGCGGCATCCCGATATTTTTCAGATAGAACCAGGGATAAAGGTCTCCCTGATTACCCCAGTTGAAATGTCCTCTTACAAAACCGCCTTCAGCCACCTGTCCAAAGGTCCAGAAGAGCAGCTGGGGCAGTGCAGGCAGCAGGAAGCAGGCCAGAAAGATACCCCAGCGCGGGAGTAATTCTTTCCAACCGCCTTTTTTGATATGGCGGATTAACAGCAGGATTCCCAGGAAAAAGGCGATGGCAAAAGGTATAATTCCCATTGCCATGAGGACTTCAGGTACGATTTTCCCGGTCTTAACCCAATACTGGACCAGACACATGACAATGGTAAACAGAACCAGAATCCATACGCCGGAATGCTGTAATATGCGTTTGAATCCGGCATGGCCAGGAGCAGCCGGAGAGGGAGCCGTTTTCTGGTACAGCCATAAAAGCATCCAGGAGGCGCTGATGACACAGGCGCTTAAAAAGGAATGGGTATGTATCATTGGAAGAGATGCCGCAAATAATCCCGCCGGCAGGAAGAAATACCGGCAGTTTTGGAAGACGGCACGGTACAGCAGCCATAGGAACGGAAAGAGGACGGCGTATCCGAACAGGGTTGCTCTCTGGGGCAGAAGCATGTCGGCGATGACATTGACCCACCGGATATTCTGGTCTATCAGATTGGTGGGTGTGGTATAGAAGCCCGTAAAAATATCCGAAAAACAGTATGTTTGTTCACGGGACCAGTCTATAAAGTAAGAAAATCCAAGCCCGCCGTTCAGGAAAAAGAGCACTGATACAAGGAGTGCGCCAAACCCGCTTTTCCTGCAGGAGTATGTGCATCCCGGTGTGTCGGAAGACACACGGCATTCTCTCAAACTTTCATGCGAGACGGAGCGGTTCGCTGCATGGAGGTTACCGTGCAGGGAAGCCAGCACGGTCTCCGAAAACAGATGAACAGCGGTTAAAATCTGCGCCATGGCAAACAGCATCGGCAGTATGTACGCCAGCCGCAGGGAGGCACCCAGTAAAAGCAGGCTTGAAGAGATACTGTCAGACAGAAAAGGATAGGACAGCCTGACTCCGGGCATGATGGAATAATCAGGCGGGAATGCCTGCTGTCTGGCAAGGCTGGTGATAAAGCCCAGATGCATGTTCATATCGCCATAGGTACACTGACCGGTAAGAAAAGCGCCTGTTTCTGCGGGAAGCAAAGTATGGGTATGAAGCAGGTATACCCAAAGCGCCATGACAGAAAGGAAGAGGCACAGAAAAGCTTTCTGCCTTAATAAATTTGAACGGAGTTCAGATATATTTATAACGTAATGTCGTCCGTACAGCCCGCGGACTACGAGAAACAGCAGCGGCAGAGTAAGGAGCAGAGCCAGCATATGCGCCGGTAATGTAAAGTCAAGGAAAAAAGCGGCCAATACAGGCAGCCAGGTGGCGAGCAGGGAGCCGGCGGTGCTGCCAACCAGTACTTTTGCAAGGGTTCTTTCCCGGCTGAAAAAGAAAAAAAACACAGCCATTCCCAGAAACTGGAAGTAAAGATAATATGTAATTCCTGCCAGGTTTCCTGTCAATGTACCATACATAATGATATCCTTCCTTTTTTGGCATTCTAAGCCCATCTCTTGTATACGGCGATCCTTCCTCCAATTTTGCGGGAGGTATTTTTAGTCTAGCATAAAATTGCGCAATTATCTACCGTTTGATGACAATCCTTTCTGAAAGATAGCGGATAAAACAGTTGAAAAAGGATATATGTATATGGTACAATAGGCTCATGTCGCATGCCAGAGACACCGTCAGGGTGTTTCGGGGGAGGCAGTGCGGTTCCCGTGCGGCAGAGAAAGGTAAGGACAAGATCAGATGAGTGAGACGGAATCCAAAAATTTTATAGAGCTATTGATCGACAAGGACCTGGAAGAGGGCGTATATGACCATGTGCACACCCGATTTCCGCCGGAACCCAACGGTTATCTGCATATCGGACATGCCAAGTCCATCCTTTTGAACTATGGCCTGGCACAGAAATATCACGGGAAATTCAACATGCGTTTTGACGACACCAACCCCACCAAGGAGGATGCGGAGTTCGTGGAGTCTATTAAGGCAGACATCCAGTGGCTGGGAGCTGACTGGGAGGACAGGCTGTTTTTTGCGTCCGATTATTTCGGACAGATGTACGAAGCCGCTGTGAAGCTGATCGAGAAGGGCAAGGCCTATGTGTCGGACCTGACGGCGGAGCAGATCAGGGAATATCGTGGGACATTGACTGAACCCGGCAGGGAAGACCCGTACAGTACCCGTACTGTAGAGGAGAACCTTCAGCTGTTCAGGGAGATGAAGGACGGAAAGTACGCTGACGGAGAGAAGGTGCTTCGCGCCCGTATCGATATGGCATCACCGAATATTAATATGCGGGATCCCGTTATTTACAGGGTGGCTCATATGACCCATCACAATACCGGGGATGCATGGTGTATTTATCCCATGTATGATTTTGCTCACCCTATAGAGGATGCCATAGAGGGAATTACCCACTCTATCTGTACTTTGGAGTTTGAGGATCACAGGCCTCTCTACGACTGGGTTGTGAGGGAACTGGAGTATCCCATGCCGCCCAGACAGATTGAGTTTGCCAAGCTGTATCTGAAAAATGTAGTTACCGGAAAGCGGTATATTAAGAAGTTGGTGGAAGAGAAGATCGTGGATGGCTGGGATGATCCCAGGCTGGTGTCCATAGCGGCGCTGCGGCGCAGGGGCTTTACACCGGAATCCATCCGGATGTTCGTGGAACTCTGCGGGGTTGCCAAGGCGAATTCCATTGCGGATTATGCCATGCTGGAGTATTGTATCAGAGAGGATCTGAAAGCGAAGGCACCCAGGCTTATGGCTGTTCTGGACCCTGTGAAGCTGGTGATTGACAATTATCCGGAAGGGCAGACAGAAGAGCTGTTCGTGGGAAACAATCCGGAGAATGAAGCCCTGGGAAGCCGCGAGGTTCCCTTTGGGAGAGAATTGTATATTGAGCGGGAGGACTTTATGGAGGAGCCTCCGAAGAAATATTTCCGCATGTTCCCGGGCAATGAAGTGCGCCTGATGAGTGCTTATTTTGTGAAGTGTACAGGCTGCGTGAAGGACGAAAACGGCAGAATTATTGAGGTACACGGCACATATGACCCGGCTTCCCGGGGCGGCAACAGCCCGGACGGAAGGAAGGTCAAGGGCACCATTCACTGGGTGGCAGCGGAAACGGCCGTTCCTGCGGAAGTACGTCTGTATGAAAATATCATCGATGAGGAGAAGGGCGTATATAATGAGGACGGGAGCCTGAATCTGAATCCTGAATCTCTGACTGTATTAAAGGACTGCCGTCTGGAGCCTGCCTTTGCTACGGCTGTGAGTCCTGACAGATTTCAATTTGTGAGACAGGGATTCTTTTGTGTGGACTCCAAAGATTCCGGGCCGGAAGCGCTGGTCTTTAACCGCATCGTTTCCCTGAAGAGTTCTTATGTCCTGCCAAAGCAGGATGCTCTGCCAAAGTAGGATGTCCTGCCAAAGCAGGATGCTCTGCCGAAGCAGGGGAGAAGAAGCGGAATATGACAGCTTAGTCAGCCGTAAAATGCAGCCGGTTAAAACAGGGCATCCGCCGGTGGGGCGACTGCCTTCCGGTATAATTTGTGATCGGCATCCGGGGGAGTCAGAAACAGTGGTGCGGCAAGCCGGAAACAATAAATGAGGGAAAGCCCTTTCCAGGATGGAGGAGAGCATGGGAATTTTTTCGGGTTTAAAGCATTTGGGCCTGGGGAATATGGAAGAGATGGATCTCTTCGAGGAGACAAAGAAGGAGGAGGCCAGGAAAAAGGCTCCTGCCGCGGCGCCTCCCAAACTGCAGGAGAAGGATCTGATTTATGACAGGTCCTTTGTGTGTCCGGTGTGCGACAGTTCTTTCAGCGCGAAGATTATGAAGTCAAATAAGGCCAGGCTGTTGGGAACCGACAAGGATTTGCGGGCGAGGTATGACGGGATTGACGCCGTCAAGTATGATGTGGTGATGTGTCCGATCTGCGGCTATGCGGCGCTGATACGCTTTTTTACCAATGTGACATCCACACAGGCCAAAATGATCCGGGAACAGATCAGCCAGACAGTGAAGCTTACCGCGTATAACGATGAAATATACAGTTATAAGCAGGCCATGGAGCGATACAAGATGGCATTGGTAAATGCTGTAGTAAAACGTTCTAAAGCAAGCGAAAAAGCGTATATCTGTTTGAAGAATGCCTGGCTGCTCAGAGGGTACAGCGAGAGCCTGCGGGAGAAGGAAGAATATGATGAGAAGCTGGTGGCGGCACTGGCCAGCCAGGAGAATGAATTTCTGGAGAATGCCTATAAGGGATTTGAGGAGGCAAGGCAGTCCGAGATGTTTCCCATATGCGGCATGGATACGGTCACGGTGGATTATCTGGTGGCAGTGTTGGCTGTCAGGTTTAAGGATTACGGCGTAGCTACGAAGCTTCTGAGCGCGGTCATCACTGCTCCCGGCGCGAATATGCGAATCAAGGACAGAGCCCGGGATATGAAAGACCAGGTAATGCGGGAATTGAAGACGAAATAAGCCCACGGGAGGCAGTTTTGAATGAAATGACTTTTCCGCTCAGGACAGACGGCACGGAATGTCTGTATGAGCAGATTTATGAGCATATAAAGAAGGAAATCAAAGCTGGGAAGCTTCTTGCTGGGGAGAAGCTTCCCTCTACGCGTTTTCTGGCGGAATATCTGCAGGTTGCCAGAAGTACGGTGGATTATGCCTACGGGCAGCTGCTCAGCGAGGGATATATTGAGTCCAGACCCTGTAAGGGGTATTTTGTGTGCCCCATAGAGGATTTGTTTCAGTTGGAGGATATTGAGGAGGAAAGACAGCGGGATATTGGAGGCCGTATCAGCGGAGGGTTGAACGGAAGGCCGCCGCTGACGCAGCCGGAAACGGCCGCGGACAGGAGCAGCGGCACTGAGGCGCATGAAGGCGCAGATGCGAATTGCTGTTTTCGGGTTGATTTTTCGCCCTATGAGATAGATATGTCCGGCTTTCCGTTCAGTGTCTGGAAGAAGATTACGAAAAATATTCTGACCTTTGCCAACAGTGAATTATTTGCAAGGGGGGAAGCCCAGGGGGATTATGCGCTGCGTCAGACCATCGCGAAGTATCTCCATTCTTCCCGGGGAGTGAACTGCAGGCCGGAACAGATTATTGTGGGGGCGGGAAACGATTACCTGCTGATGCTGCTGGAGAAGATACTGGGCCGCCATGTGCGGATTGCCATGGAGAATCCCACTTACAAAAGGTCTTATAAAATCTTCCGTTCCTTTGCCTACCATATCACCACTGTGGATATGGATGAGGCCGGGATGCGCTCGGATAAGCTGGAGCAGGCGGACGTCAGCACGGCCTATGTGATGCCTTCCCATCAGTTTCCCACGGGAACCGTGATGCCCATCGGGCGGAGAATGGAACTGCTGAAATGGGCAGGCGGCGCGGAGCGGTATCTGATTGAGGATGATTACGACAGTGAGTTTCGCTTTCACGGAAAACCTGTTCCTGCGCTTCAGGCTTCGGACCGCCATGGGAGAGTTATCTATATGGGAACCTTTTCCAAGGCTATAGCGCCCGCCATCCGTATCAGCTTTATGGTGCTTCCGGATACATTGCTGGAAAAGTATCTGAAAACCTGTTCTTTCTATTCCTGCACGGTGTCCAGGATAGATCAGAGCATTCTGAATGAATTTATCAGGGACGGCTATTTTGAGCGGCATCTGAACAAGATGAGGAAACTGTACAGAGTAAAGCATGAGTTGCTGTTGGAATGTCTGCAGCCGCTTCAGGACAGATTTGCTGTATCCGGAGAGAATGCGGGTCTGCATCTGCTGCTGACATCCAGAAGCGGGGTGCCTGAAGGGGAGTTGGTTCGTAAAGCGGCCTCGCAGCAGGTGAGGGTGTATGGGCTGTCCGAAAGCATGGTGGAGGATGCCGCTGACAGCGCCACGGTGCTGCTTGGCTTTGGCGGGCTTTCCGAGGAGAAAATCAGGGAGGGAGCGGAGTTGCTGAGGAGGGTCTGGTAAAGCGCGTTCCGGTGCTTTGCTGCCGCAGCTTTCCTGTCAGCTCAGGCCATATAAAAAAGAGCCTTCGGCACCTTGCCGATTCCGTGTCCGTCTGACAACGGAATTTCCTGTAAGGTAAAAAATGCCTTCGGCACCTTGCCGATTCCGTGTCCGTCTGACAATGGAATTTCCTATAAGGAAAAAAGCCGCTTTAGCGGCGGCTTTCTTAAGACTCACTGATGGGCGGCTCTTCCTCGGAACTGTCATCCTCATCGAAAAACTCTTCCACGGATTCCTCTGCTTTTTCGGCAGCCTGGGCTACCTGCTCTGCAAGGGGAGTGAAGGAAGCGGATTCGGGGGCTTTTTCCCCGGAAGGCTCTTCGGAGGGAGCGGCTTCAGCGGAAACGGTTTCTTCCGCAGTGTTTTCTGCCGGGACGGATTCCTCAGAGATATTCCCGGCTTCGGCTGATGTTTCTTCAGGGGTGTCGTTATTCAGCGGTACATAGTTGGTGGAACCATCGGAATCCTTCTCCGTATCGTCGCTGAAGTCATCATAGTCGTCTTCCTCGGACTCATCCAGTGCAGATTCCTTTTTGCGCACGAAGTAGCAGACGGCAGCGGTCGCGGAGGCAACAGCGGCTGAGAGGAATAAAAGTTTTCGAAATTTTTTAGACATAGGCAACTCCTTTCAAATGGGTTATACTGGTAATTGTACCACTTAAATATTAATACTATTTTGCAGTTTTGAAAAGGGAATATGCACAATTTTTATAGAAATTTATGATTTCAGGTGCAGGGCATGATTCCCTGGTTGAAGGAAATCACAGGTTATTTCTGAATGATTCCTCAGGCAGAACATAAGAGGAGCATATGATATGAACAGCAAATTTTTTGACCTGAAAAAAGAGAAACAGGACAGGATGATCAACGCCGCTTTAAAGGTATTTGCGATCCAGGGCTACCGTCACGGCAGCACGGATGACATCGTCCGGGAGGCGGCCGTCAGTAAGGGGCTGCTGTTCCATTATTTCGGCAATAAGGTTGGAGTATATCAGTTTATATATGACTACAGTGTCAGATACATGACGCTGGAATTGCGCTCCTCCGTGGATTCGAAGGAAAGCGACCTGTTTACGGTGCTCAAACAGATGGAACGGGCCAGGATGCACGCCATGCGGGGATATCCCTATATGCAGCAGTTTCTGAACCGTTCCATGTCGGAGGATTGTTATGAGGCGCTTCTGGCCGTGGAAGAGAAGAAAAACGTGCTGGAAGAGGCCTGTGCCGCCATCGATGCCCAGATTGACTATACGGCCCTGCCGGCGGGAATCGATGGTGAAAAGCTGCGGAAGATGCTGGATTTCACCATCAAGGGGCTGATGACGGAGCGGTTTCAGAATGCCTCTTTCCAGCCGGAGATGCTGTATGAGGAGGTATGCGACTACCTGGATGTGATGCGGAAAATCGTATACCGCTGACCGCTGAATCAGGATTGTCCCCGGGGGAGCCTGTTTGGCCGTTTTGCGGAAATCGTATACTGCAGAATCCATGATTACCCCGGGACAGCTATTTGTTCATTTTATAGGGTCCGTCTGCCGGATAGCCGCCCTTTAATTTCTGCATGCCGCGCTGGATGGCGTCTTTGGAATCCTTCCAGTCGGCATCCTTGTTGCGGTAATCAAACTTTTCCACCATCCAGGCCACGTCCTCGGCCAGACGCTGCATATTGCGCTCCATCAGCGGGAACATGATCTCGTAGAAGGTATCCTTTTCGTTGCCAGCGAGTCTGCTGTCTGCCGCTTCACAGAGGTCGCCGAAGTGATGCAGGCAGAAGCCCCTGCCTTCTTTTACTTTCCTGCAAAACTCCGCATCCTGTTTCCAGAGATAGAAAAAAGTATCCATATACCGTTCATAAGTATCCTTAAAATGGTCACAGACATAACAGGAGCTCTCCTTTTTGCGCACCCACATGCCGATGGCGTTGGAGGATTCGGCGGTCTTGCGGAACTTGTCCTTCAAAGTGGTTTTTGCGGGTTTGAAGCGGGCGAACTGTTCCTTCATCTCGCCGATGACTTTCTGGTAATGAGTCTTCAGGATCCAGGCATTGCCAAGGGTATTACCATAGTCAAACATTTTCTGAAAATGCTGCCTGCAGAAGCCGGCATTGTCCGTCATCTCCCGGATATCGGCCTCCATATAGGAAGAGCCGCTGCCCAGCACGAAGTCCAGGAGATCCTGCTCCACGCTTCTCTCAATATGGCAGAAGGGGCATTCGTCGTTGGCGTTTACGGCATCGTTTAAGGGGATGGTGTATAATTGTTCTTTCATATTCTGTCCTTTCCGTGTCAAAGCCTGACCGCGGCGCGGCCGGGGAAGCCTGCAGTGTTATCCCTTATAGTTTACAACAATCTTTCCGTAATTGCTATGATTGAGAACAACATTTTTTATCTAATCTTGTAATCGGGCATGAGTGGCTTAAAATCAAATATGACTGCGAAATTCAAAGGGCGGACAAGGGGGCCAACCCATACCGTGCCAGATATCATTCCAGTGTGCTGGATGTTGAAAATCTGGATGCAGGACAGGAATTTGTAGAATTGCCGGATACTTATACGATATTCATCACTGAGAAAGATTTTTATGGGATGGGTGAGCCGATTTACGTGGTGGAACGAATAAATCTGACAACAGGTAAGAATTTTGAAGATGGAGAACATATTCTGTATGTGAATGGTGAGTTTCGTGGGGAGTCTGAAATTGGAAAGTTGATGCATGATTTTAATTGTACCGAAGCGGATGACATGAATTTTGATTTGATGGCAGAGCGTACAAGGTATTTGAAAGAAAACCCGGAAGGAGTGAACGAGATGTGTAAGGTTTTGGAGGATATGAGGAATGAGGCCGTGGAGCGAAGCATATTGCAGACAATTAGAAATTTGATGGAGACATTAAAGCTGTCGGCGGAGGATGCTATGGCGGCGATGAAGATTCCGGATGCTGAAAGAAGAAAATATATAGCTAAGTTGTAGGATAAGGCAGATAGAAAAATGCTGCTGAGATGACTGTAATAGACACTGGTTTAGGAGAAATAGAATTACGAAATACGTGCATAAGTGAATATGGGGAAGTTTGGGCAGAAGTGGGAGGACTCATTGCGGGTTCTCCCTTTAGTTAAATATAACGGGGAGGATTTGTTCAGGGCTCAGGTAGAGCCACCAGGTTTTTGGGGAAAAGTTTTACCTGGCAGACATCAGTATCAGCAGGGAGAGCGGGTATGCGGATATCATACCGCTCATGTTTTCGGACAGGCTTCTGGATGTAAGGCAGGATTATACCGGCTCCGTGGTAAATGTGGCCGGGCAGTTTCGTTCTTATAACCGGCATGAAGAGGGGAAGAGCAGGCTGTCACCTGGTGTAAAAGCCGGATGACGGCTATTTTTAGGAAAAGGTACAAAAAAGGTACAAAATGATGACAGATGGGCAGATGATATTCAGCAAGCCTTGATTTTGCAGGCCGTTTCCGGATGGCTGTCCCAATTTTTACGCAATTGCTACATTTTTGTAACAAATTGGAAGCTAAAATTAAGATTTTTTTAGTTGTCAACCGCCCTTTGTAGAGATACTATATTAGTATAAAGCAACGAAAGATGTGATGATTCTTGATATTCAGCAGTGTGGAATTCTTACTCTTCTTTCTTCCGCTTTTTTTGGTAATATACGGACTGACCCCTAAAAACGCAAGAAATGTGACGCTTCTGTCAGGAAGCCTTGTTTTTTACGCCCTTGGGGAGCCGAAGTACCTGCTGCTGCTCATGATTTCAGTGCTGGTAAATTACTTTTTCGGGCTGCATCTGGAGCGTAATGTAAAGAAGGAAGATAAGGATAAAAAACATAAAAAGAAACGAAATAAAAAACAAAACATAGTCCTGGCGTTGGCGCTTCTGTTTAACGTGGGGCTGTTGGCGCTCTTTAAGAGCGGTGTGGGAGGGGCGGGGCTTCCGCTGGGAATCAGCTTTTACACATTCCAGATTTTATCCTATCTGTTGGATGTGTACCGGGGAGAGCAGAAGAGAGAGAGATCATTCCTCATGCTGGCCAGTTATATTACCATGTTTCCCCAGCTGCTTTCAGGGCCTATCGTCAATTACGGAGAGATACGGGAGAGCTTAAGGGAGCGCCCGTTCACTGCCGCAGGTGTACAGGAAGGTCTGAAGCTGTTTACCATGGGACTGGCATCGAAAGTGCTGCTGGCGGACAGGGTTGGGCTCCTGTGGCAGGAGGTGCAGGTTACCGGATTTGAAAGTATCTCCACACCCCTGGCATGGATTGCGGCAGCTGCTTATTCCATGGAGATTTATTTTGACTTTTACGGATATTCCCTGATGGCCTCGGGGCTGGGGCGCATGCTTGGCTTTGGGCTGCCGGAGAATTTCCGGAATCCTTATATGGCTTCTTCCGTCAGGGAATTTTACCGCAGGTGGCATATGACATTGGGCCGGTGGTTTACAAAATATGTATATATTCCTTTGGGCGGAAACCGTAAAGGCGAATCCCGTACGGTCTGCAATCTGCTGGCAGTCTGGGCGCTGACATCCGTCTGGCATGGCACATCAGCCAATTTTCTGATCTGGGGAATGCTGCTGTGGCTTGCGATTGTGTTTGAGCGGCTGCTGAAGGGCCTGGGAAATACCTGGTTCGGGAAGAGCGTACCGGGTAAGATACTGTCCCATCTGTATGTGCTGGCGTTTATCCCGATTACCTGGGTATGCTTTGACATCACGGATATCAGCCAGCTGCAGATTTACCTGGGCAGAATGTTTCAGATTGTTCCCGGCCAGGCGGTACATGCAGGAGACTGGAGGAATGCCCTGACGGATTATGGCGGTCTGCTTGCTGCGGGAGCGATTGCCTGTACGCCCTTTGTGATGAAACTGTTCCGGCGGCTGAAGGACAGCCTGTTGGGCGTATTGATTTTGGCGGCGCTGTTCTGGCTGTGTGTCTGGAGACTGCAGATTGAGGGGCATAACCCGTTCAAGTACCTGAGTTTTTAGAATTTGATTGTGTAAATGTTTTTTATCTGATGGAAATGCCGCGAAGGCGCATAAGGAAGTGTCTACAAATAACCGCTACATGTTAGCAGCAATTTTTATTGTATTTCCGGGCTTTTCCCTGAACAAAGTGTAGCGGTTATTTTCCGACAATTCCTAAGAGGAATTTTCATGAATGTACTGGCGAATGAAAATTCTTCTTATGAGAGTGTGCGAAGGGGATTTGCCCTTCAGTGCCGTCGCACAGCGGCTTGATTGGGAGAAAAGAATGAAGTGGCTGAAAAAATGGGGTTATTTCATATTGCTTATAGGAGGCGGAATCGTGTACCTGTCCTGTGTGGACCACTGGCAGGTTTATGCAAAGCCTTTGCGGCAGTTACAGGAGTGGTATCATGAAGCGGATAACGGAGGTCTGTTTGCGCTCGGAAGCCGGGCAGAGGAAACCTGGGTATCTGGGGAAGGAGACATTTCCGGCGGTTCGGCAGGCAGCGGAATGGGAGACAATGCAGGTTTGAGCGGCATGGATAGTTTGCCGGGAGGTACGGCGGGAAACGGCTACGGACAAAATCCGGAGGGGGATATGAGCGCAGGAAGTAATCCTGATGGCATGAGCGGAAGCGGGAACGCGGGAAGTGCCCCGGGCGCAATGAACGGAAGCGGAAACGCGGGAAGTGCCCCGGGCGCAATGAACGGAAGCGGGAACGCGGGAAGTGCCCCGGGCGCAATGGACGGAAGCGGAAACGCAGGGAGTGCTCCGGGCGCAATGGACGGAAGCGGAAACGCAGGGAGTGCTCCGGGCGCAATGGACGGAAGCGGAAACGCGGGAAGTGCTCCGGGTGCAACAGGCGGAAGCGGAAATACCGGAAGCTATCCGGAAGGAACGACGGGAAGCGGGAATACAGGAAGCCGACCGGAGGGCACGACAGGAAGCGGAAATGCTGGAAGCGGCCCCGGAGAAAACGGAAATGCGGAAAACGTGTCCGGAAGCGGAAATACAGCAAACCGTCCCGGCGGGATTACGGGAAGCGGAAACGAAGGCAGTCCGGACGGAGCCGCCCTTCCGGAAGTACAGTATATGACCGTGGAGGACGACTATTTTTCGGATGCAGTATTTATCGGAGATTCCAGAACGGTGGGAATGTTTGAATACGGCGGCCTGGAGGAAATATCCACTTTCTATGCCTCCACCGGATTGACAGTTTACAAGATGTTTGAATCCGAAATAGCGTCTGTTCCGGGGGAGCGGAAGAAGATTACCGTGGAGGAGGCCCTGCAGCAGAACAGTTTTGCAAAGATTTATCTGATGATAGGCATCAATGAGATGGGCACGGGAACCGTGGAGAGTTTTCTGGAGAAATACCAGGAGGTGGTGGCGCATCTGCAGGAACTGCAGCCGGATGCTGTTATCTATCTGCAGGCCATCATTAAGGTGACTGCGGAGCGCTCTGCCCAGGGAGATTATATTACCAACGAAGGCATTATTGCCCGGAACGAAGGAATTGCGAAGCTGGCGGACAACCGGAAGATATTTTTCCTGGATGTAAATCCGGAGGTTTGCGATGAGTCGGGCGGGATGATACCGGATTATACTTTCGACGGTGTACACCTGAAGGCGAAGTACATCGAAATCTGGAAAGATTATTTGAAAACACATGCAATATTTTCTTGACTGCTGTTGCACGAAATATTATGATAGGGAAGGGGTTGCTGCGGGCACTGCCGCGGCAGCCTTTTTGTGTGGGAAACTCAAAAACAGTATCTGTTTGGGCAGATACGGAACTCAAATCAGGAGGAAAAGTACATGAGCGAAAAAAAGAAGAACATTCCCGGGGGCAGGGTTACGGGAGACAAAGGCATCGGCGATGCCTGCATCTATGACGCAAAAAGCCTCGGGGCGCCGAAGGTTGCGGTACTGGGACTGCAGCACATGTTTGCCATGTTCGGGGCAACCATACTGGTGCCCATGCTGACAGGTCTGGATGTATCCACCACACTGCTGTTTGCGGGGCTGGGCACATTGCTGTTTCATTTGCTGACAAAGGGCAAAGTGCCCGCGTTTCTCGGTTCTTCCTTTGCGTTTCTGGGCGGCTATGCGGCAATCGCGCCTACCATGGATGCAGCCGGAAATCCGATGGATAATTCGGCGCTTCTGCCATATGCCTGCTTCGGCGTAGCCTGTGCGGGTCTTGTGTATCTGCTGCTTTCTCTTTTGATCAAAATATTCGGTACCGGCAAGGTGATGCGCTTTTTCCCTCCTATCGTAACGGGGCCCATTATCATTGCCATCGGTCTGACTCTTTCCCAGTCCGCCATAGACAATTGTTCTTCCGACTGGCTGATCGCCATCGTCGCAATTGCCCTTGTGGTCATCTGCAATATCTGGGGGAAGGGAATGATCAGGATTGTGCCCATTATCATAGGCGTCATAGGCTCCTATGTGCTGGCGGCGGTGCTGGGAAGGGTGGATTTCACGGCGGTAAAGGAGGCGGCCTGGATAGGGATTCCCATTCACTGGAGCAGCACGGCTTTCTGGGCGGTGTCTGACGGAAACATTTCCCTTCTGATCACCTCCGTGATTACCATCATGCCCATCGCATTGGCGACCATTGTGGAGCATATCGGAGACATATCCGCCATATCTTCTACTGTAGGGAAAAATTATATCAAGGAGCCGGGACTTCACCGCACCCTTCTGGGAGATGGTCTGGCGACGATTGCGGCATCCCTGTTCGGCGCGCCTGCCAACACGACATACGGCGAGAATACGGGTGTGCTGGCTTTGACAAAAGTATATGACCCGTTTGTCATCAGAATGGCGGCGCTGTTTGCCATCCTGTTCTCCTTCTCTCCGAAATTTGCGGCAATCATCGGCTGCATGCCCACTGCCACCTGCGGCGGCGTGTCCCTGGTGCTTTACGGTATGATTTCCGCGGTGGGTGTCCGCAATATTGTGGAGACACAGGTGGACTTTGCAAAGAGCCGCAACGTTATCATTGCAGCGTTGATTCTGGTACTGTCCATCGGTATTAATTACAGCGCTGCCGGTTCCGTGGGCTTTGCAATAGGAGAACTGTCCATCAGCTTTTCAGGAATCGCAGTGGGGGCATTGGTGGGAATCATCCTGAACGCGGTTCTGCCGGGGAAGGATTATAAGTTTGATGACGATAATCCGAAGCATACTGGGGTTGACTTTGCGGTGAGAGGCAGGTCGGAGCGCTGAGCGGCTTTGGGGACAGACATGGAAAACGGCGGCATCCAAGCATGAATCGGGCAGGGTTGGAGGAAGTGCGTTTTGAATGTTCCGTGCAACGATTTCGAGTCAGGTATGCCGGGATTTTTCCGTAGTTTTTGAGTCTCCCCCCCGGACTTCGTGATTACGTATCAGATTGACGGTTTCTGTTGCTTAGAGGAAGTGTCTGGAAATGACTGCTGCAAGTTTAGGTTCTGGCAGTCCGTCCCAGAGTGCGGGCTGTAGGAATAGACGTTGTAGGAATAGACGCTGTGGAAAATACTGCGGAAATGTGAATTGCAGAAGAGTGAACCGCAGATTTGCGAGAAGTGTTCTGACAGCGGAATTCGAAACAGAAACGAATCCTGCTGTTGAAAAAGGGAATGAAGGTGCGCCGGATGCGCGTGAGGAGTGTGATTATGAAAGTTATTGACATGCACTGTGATACGCTGAGTGAGCTCCTGGGACGGCGGGAGAGAGGGAAAGCAGCAGGACTGCGGCAGAATGACTGTCATGTGGATTTGCTGCGGATGAAGGAGAGCCGTTATCTGCTTCAGAATTTTGCCATGTTTGTAGTGTTGGAGGGGTTCGGCGACCCCTGGGAGCGGGTTTGCGCGCTGCATCGGTATTATCAGGAGGAACTGGAGAGAAATCAGGATATCCTTGCACCGGTGCTGCGTTTTTCGGATATCGCGGAGAATGAGGCCCAGGGGAAGCTGTCGGCTCTGCTTACGGTGGAAGAAGGGGGCGTCTGCAGGGGAGAAACGGAAAAGCTGAGGGAACTGTATCGGATGGGTGTCAGGATGATTACTCTTACATGGAATTTCGATAATGAAATCGGCCATCCGAATTTCGATGCACAGAAGAAGCAGCAGATGAAACATGTGATGAAGACCTGGAGAGAATATACTGCCGGAATGTCGGCAAGTGCAGATGGAACGTCGGCAAGTGCAGATGGAACGTCGGCATGTGCAGCCGGAGCGTCGGCATGTGCAGCCGGAGCATCGGCATGTGCTGCTGGAACGGCTGAATGGGAGCAGAAGAGAAGGGAAGCACAGTTTTTCGTAGACGCTTATCTCCATACGCCGAACCTGACGGGAGGGCTTACCGGGAAGGGCAGGGAGATGGTGGCAGAGATGGAAGGGCTGGGCATCATCCCCGACGTGTCCCATCTGTCGGACGCAGGCTTTTACGATGTTCTGGAGGTGACGAAGAAGCCTTTTGTGGCCAGCCATTCCAATGCCAGGGCAGTGTGCCCCAACGTGCGGAACATGACAGACGACATGATACGCCGGCTTGCCGGGCGGGGCGGTGTCATGGGGCTGAATTTCTGCGCGGATTTTCTGGAGGAGAAGCCTCTGGGGGAGAAGAACCCGGGCACCGTGGAAGCCGTGGTGCGCCATGCCAGGCATATTGCGGATGTAGGCGGCGTTGAGGTGTTGGGCCTGGGAAGCGACTTTGACGGCATTGATACCAATGAGGGGCTGCCCGGGGTGCAGAGTATGGAAAAACTGTGGCATGCACTGCATGAGGCAGGCTTTTCAGAGGATGCGCTGGATAAGGTTTTCTATGGGAATGTGCTGCGGGTGTACCGGGATACGCTGGGATAGCGGTTTCCATGAGCATATGGCTTTCCGTGGGGGCAGACCGGGGGATTGGCGTATCTGACCCCACAGGCTTTTGGTTCAGGGCCGCATACCAATCAGAGGTGTTGTGCCGGCAGGGGTGGAGCTGGGGGACTTCTTCATCAATTTGGAATGGGAAGAATGCCCTTCAGAGGCCGCCTCGTTGACGCCGTACAGGTCGAACGGAAGTTTCGCGCAGACGTGTGTCCAATGCTTCCTTAATCTGAGGCGTTGTTTTATGGATGTACTTCATTCTGTCCATGGTATTTCGCACCTCTGAAATACCCAATTCTCTTTCTGCGCTGTCCATACATTTTCCCAAGGCTCTCTGGATATTATATTCCAGCCACTCGACCCAGGTATAGGCCACACCTACCACATCGCTGTAGCCCCGAAAACAATTGTCATAGGCTTCCAGATAACCGTCAAAGAAAGCAATCATCCTGTCCACATCCATCTCACAGGTAACAATTCCTGACCACTGCAATGCCAGCTGCATGACATGGGATATGGGATTTCCATAATCCAGGCATTCCAAATCGATCATCCACGGGATTCCGTTGTCCCACATAATATTCTTAGGATCCATATCCTCATTGGATAAGCACAGCACAGGTGGCAATGCTGCCCTTGCTTTGTTCAATTCGCTTTCCATGTAAATAAGAAGTTCTGTATTCTCTTCTAACAAGGAGGCTATCGCAGAGTTTTTCTCTTTTGCTTCCTGCACATAACCCTGCCAATCTATATGGCTTGTTACCGGAGTCTGATGTGCAATATTCTGTGGTTCAATTGCATGGATTCTGCCGAGAATATTCCCGGCTTTAAAACACATCTCGGTTGAGATATGATTCCAATCGGTAATTCTTCCCTCCTGCCACCTGAATATATAGAAAAACTGGTCATCTATTTTTTGCATCTTATTGCCGCCGATTACCATGGCCGGCACAATGGGGATATCATTGTTCTCAAGTATGCACTCTATTTTCTCCGCTCTGGCGAAATTTTCATGTACACCTGGCCTTTTCATGATTTCTGCATTTAAATGCTTCACTGCGTATACTCCGCTATCGGTTATCACTTTGTACATCCGGTGCATTAAGCCGCCGGATACAGGTTCAATAGCTGCTACTTTTTTTCCCAAACCACACATGTGTATTAATTTCACGATTACATTTTCCGGTGTCTTTTCTTTCATTCCGTTTCTCCCTTTATCAGCTCATCTGTGAAAGTAGTCCGCTTAAAGACCTTATAGGAGTTTCGGCAGTATTATATCCATCTATGCAATATAAAACTTTCACTTTCCTCATACCGATACATCCAGCAAACTGATTATCAGTTTACCACAACAGCGACCATTTTTCTACTATCATCAATCAAAGAATAGGGCTGTTTCACGAATCGTTTGAAAACCCCCGGTACCAGTGGCATAATATATAATTCCGGATAATTCAAATGATTACAACACTTCCACGCAAATAAATACCGTCCAGGAACTGGAAACCAGGCCCATAAAGGAACTGGAAATTCTGTTTAAGAACCAATCCTTTGAGAATGATGTGCTGACCATACACAAAGGCAGTTCTGGGGAAACGGATGTATTCCTGCTGAAAAAAGAAGATAAGGTGGTCGTCAGAAGCGAAATCTTCTTTTGAGCATGTTTCTATGTTCCGGATAAAATTGCGACAGGAAAGCCAGGGTAAAAAACAGAAGCGGATAACGGGAAATAAGCGGATGCTGCAGAGAGAGATCCCTAATCTTTCGGGCCGCAGCCTATTATACCAATATATATTTAGTAAAATATAAAATATTTTAGATTTATTTAAAACTAGCAATAATTGTAAGAATTGCACTATTTTTCAAAAATTTAGTAAAATAAAATATGAAAAACATCACTATCCATTTATAAAATAGATATAATATACAAAATAACCTGTGATAACTTGTGTAAAATGGATAAAATTCAATTTTAAATTATTATACAAAAATCTAAAATAATAATTGACAAATCCCACAAAATGCCATACCATAGAAGTCAGATGGCAGGCATGCCTGCCCGCAGTCGCAGAACCTGATATCAATTCCAGGAAAGAAAGGGGTACCTTATGAAAAATTATAAGTTCTGGTTTGCCACCGGCTCTCAGGATCTCTACGGAGACGAGTGCCTTGCAAAAGTGGCGGAGCATTCAAGAATCATTGTGGAAGAAATCAATAAAACCGGCATCCTGCCCTATGAGTTGGTCTGGAAGCCCACCCTGCTTACCAACGAGATGATCCGCGGCCTGTTCAATGAGGCGAATATGGACGGCGAATGCGCGGGCGTTATCACCTGGATGCATACTTTCTCTCCCGCCAAGTCCTGGATTCTGGGCTTGCAGGAGTACCATAAGCCTCTGTGCCATTTCCATACACAGTTTAATATGGAGATTCCCTACGACAGCATTGACATGGATTTCATGAATGAGAACCAGTCTGCCCATGGAGACAGGGAGTACGGCCATATCGTGACCCGCATGGGCATCGAGCGCAAGGTGATTATGGGGCACTGGAGTGACGACAATGTATTGAAGCGTCTGGCGGGATGGATGCGCACGGCAGTGGGCATTATGGAGTCCAGCCATATCCGCGTGATGCGCGTGGCCGACAACATGAGGAATGTGGCGGTTACGGAGGGCGATAAGGTGGAAGCCCAGGTGAAGTTCGGCTGGGAGGTTGACGCTTATCCCATTAACGAGATTGCGGCTTACGTGGAAGATGTGAGCCAGGGAGATATCGATGCGCTGGTGGAAGAGTATTATGCGAAGTACCAGATTCTGGACGAGGGCAGGGATGCCGCAGAGTTCCGCCGTCATGTAGCGGTTCAGGCAGGGATTGAGATCGGCTTCGAACGCTTCCTGAAGGAGAAAAATTACCATGCCATCGTGACCCATTTCGGCGATCTGGGTTCCCTGAGGCAGCTGCCGGGTCTTGCCATTCAGAGACTGATGGAGAAGGGATACGGATTCGGTGCGGAGGGAGACTGGAAGACCGCAGCCATGGTGCGTTTGATGAAGATCATGACTGAAGGTATGAAGGATGCAAAGGGAGCTTCTTTCCTGGAGGATTATACTTACAATCTGGTACCCGGCAAGGAAGGGATTCTTCAGGCTCATATGCTGGAGGTATGCCCTACTATAGCGGAAGGCCCCATCGGCATCAAGGTATGCCCGCTGTCCATGGGAGACAGGGAAGACCCCGCAAGGCTTGTGTTCTCATCCAAGGAGGGCAGCGGTATCGCTACATCCCTGATCGACCTGGGTACAAGGTTCCGCCTCATCATCAACGAGGTGGACTGCAAGAAGGTGGAGAAGCCCATGCCCAAGCTTCCCGTTGCCAACTGCTTCTGGACACCGAAGCCCAACCTTGCCGTAGGCGCGGAGAGCTGGATACTGGCAGGCGGCGCGCATCATACCGCATTCTCCTACGACCTGACTACAGAACAGATGGTGGACTGGGCGGATGCAATGGGAATCGAGACTGTAGTGATTGACGGCGACACTACTATCCGCAATCTGAAGAACGAGATGAGATGGAATGCGCTTTCTTATCGTTGAATATAGCGGAAGATTATGTTAAGATAAAGAAATATTACAGGAAAAACGGTAAGTGAAATTTTTGCCGGGATGTCATTTTTACAGAGTGAATGTTTTTCTGCATGGCGATGGAAGCTGGGTTATCAGAAAGCTGTAATGCAGAAAACGGGTTGCGGACTCTGTGCCCAAAGTGATGTTTCCGGTATGAAACGACTGGATAAAATAGCGTCCTGTAAACTAAACGGCAGCCGTAAAACGGCGGAATGAGAGGAAAAATGGATACTTTAGAACTGAAAAAACATGCCAATGATGTCCGCAAGGGCATCGTCGCAGCGGTTCATGGAGCAAAGGCCGGACATCCCGGCGGTTCCCTGTCCGCAGCTGATATTTTTACCTATCTTTATTTTGAAGAAATGAATATCGATCCGAAGAACCCCGGGATGGAGGACAGAGACCGTTTCGTCCTTTCCAAGGGACACACAGCGCCGGGCCTGTACTCGGCTCTGGCGAACAGAGGCTACTTCCCTGTGGAGGATCTGCCTACCCTGCGTCATCTGGGCTCCTACCTCCAGGGACATCCCTGCCTGCAGCACGTACCCGGCGTGGATATGTCATCCGGCTCCCTGGGACAGGGAATTTCCGCGGCAGTGGGCATGGCAATGGGCGCGAAGCTTTCCGGAAAGGATTTTCGTGTCTACACCCTGTTGGGCGACGGTGAGATCGAGGAAGGCCAGGTCTGGGAGGCTTCCATGTTTGCGGGACACAGGAAACTGGACAATCTGGTGGTAATCGTGGACAATAACGGACTGCAGATTGACGGGCCTGTGGATCAGGTATGTTCCCCTTACCCTATCGACAAGAAGTTCGAGGCGTTTAATTTCCATGTGATCAATCTGGAAGACGGCAATGACATGGATCAGATCAGGGCAGCTTTTGCGGAGGCCCGGGCTACAAAAGGAATGCCCACGGCCATTGTTGCACATACCCTGAAGGGCAAGGGCGTGTCCTTCATGGAGGGCAGCGTGGACTGGCACGGCAAGGCGCCTGATGATGCGGAATATGAGATAGCAGTGGCGGACCTGGAGAAGATTGCGGCGGAACTGAACAAGTGAGCCGAAACTAACCCAGGAGATGCACGAAATGCAACTGGACAATAAAACAGCAAGTGCCACGGAGGGTACTGGAGGGACACTTGCGGAACTGGAATAGAAAGGTGAAGCATAATGGCAGATGTAAAGAAGATAGCTACCAGGGAGGCTTACGGAAATGCCCTGGCAGAATTTGGAGAGGATTACCCTGAGCTGGTGGTGCTGGATGCCGACCTGGCTGCAGCCACCAAGACCGGCGTGTTCAAGAAGAAATTCCCGGAGAGGCACATCGACTGCGGCATCGCCGAAGCAAACATGATGGGCATTGCCGCCGGATTGTCCCTGACAGGAAAGATTCCCGTGGCGAGCACCTTTGCCATGTTTGCGGCAGGACGTGCCTTTGAGCAGGTGAGGAATTCCATCGGTTATCCCCATCTGAACGTGAAAATCGGCGCCACCCATGCGGGAATCACGGTAGGAGAGGACGGCGCTTCTCATCAATGCAACGAGGATATCGCTCTGATGAGGACAATCCCCGGCATGACTATCCTGAATCCTTCCGACGCAGTGGAGGCAAGAGCCTGTGTGAAGGCTGCTCTGGATTTTGAAGGGCCTGTGTATATGCGTTTCGGACGTGCGGCAGTTCCCGTGATCAATGACAGGGAAGACTACAAATTTGAGATCGGTAAGGGCGAAGTGCTCAGAGAGGGTAAGGACGTAACCATCGTAGCCACGGGCATCATGGTGAATTCCGCTCTGGAGGCCGCAGAAAAACTGGCGGCAGAGGGTGTGGATGCGGAAGTGATTAACATCTGTACGATCAAGCCTCTGGACAGAGAGCTGATTGCAGCAAGCGCGAAGAAGACCGGCAGGGTAGTTACGGCAGAGGAACATACCGTTATCGGCGGACTTGGCGGCGCTGTCTGTGAAGCGTTGGCGGAGACCTGCCCTGTGCCTGTGTGCAGGATCGGTATCGAGGATGTATTCGGCGAGTCCGGCTCCGCAGGGGCGCTGCTTGTGAAGTACGGCCTGGACGGCGAGGGCGTCTATAACAGGGTGAAGGCATTTCTGGCATAGAGAAGGCGGTGCCGGATATCCTGTGTCGTGAGGGCGTTACAGGCTATGGGAAGCGTATTGCACGGCTGCAGCGGCCTGAAAGCCGGCAAAGCACATTGAAATTTTATTTCCAGACAATTTCTAAGAGAAGAGGATAATTTCATGGCAAAATTATATATCAACGAAAAAAAGGAAAAAGGATACATTAATCCGGAGATTTACGGACATTTTTCCGAACATCTGGGCAGGTGTATCTACGAGGGGCTGTTTGTGGGAGAGGATTCCGATATCCCGAATAAGAATGGTATGCGTACGGATGTGGTGGAGGCGCTGAAGGAACTGCAGATCCCTGTGCTTCGCTGGCCCGGCGGCTGCTTTGCGGACGAGTACCACTGGATGGATGGCATCGGCCCCAGGGAAGAGCGCAAGAAGATGGTGAACACCCACTGGGGCGGCGTGGTGGAGGACAACAGCTTCGGTACCCATGAATTTTTCGAACTCTGCAGGCAGTTGGGCTGTAAGACCTATATCAACGGCAATGTGGGCAGCGGGACCGTGCAGGAGATGTCGGAGTGGGTGGAGTACATGACCTTTGACGGGGTATCCCCCATGGCGGAACTGCGCCGGAAGAACGGCCATGAGGAGCCGTGGAAGGTGGACTACTTTGGGATCGGCAATGAGAACTGGGGCTGCGGCGGCAATATGACGCCGGAGTATTACGCCAATCTTTACCGCAGATACCAGACCTATGTACGCCATTATGACAAGGCTGCTCCCATCAAAAAGATCTGCGGCGGGCCCAATGTGGACGACGATAACTGGACCAGGAAGGTGCTGAAGACCTGCTTTGCAAATCCGGGCGGAAAGCAGGCCAGGGGCTTCATGGACGGGCTGTCGCTGCACTATTATGTACATCCGGGCGGATGGAACAATAAAGGCAGCGCTACGGAATTTGACAGGGAGACCTGGTATAAGACACTGTCCAGGGCGCTCTATATTGAGGAGCTGATCGACCTTCATGGCGCCATCATGGACCACTATGACCCGGATAAGAAGATCGGACTTATCGTGGACGAGTGGGGCGACTGGTTTGACGTGGAGATAGGCACCAATCCGGGCTTTTTGTATCAGCAGAACACCATGCGCGATGCTCTGGTGGCGGCGGTGAGCCTGAACATTTTCAACAAGCACTGCGACCGTGTAAAGATGGCATGCATTGCCCAGATGGTAAATGTGCTGCAGTCCGTGATCCTGACGGAAGGGGAGAAGATGGTGAAGACCCCCACCTACCATGTGTTCCATATGTACAAAAGGCATCAGGGGGCACAGCTGGTGGAGAGCAGCCTGTCCGGTGAGGGGATTACGGGTGTGGAAGATTACAAGGTTCCCGCCCTGCAGGAATCCGTGTCGGTGCAGGAGGACGGCTCCGTACTGGTGACTCTGGCCAACCTTTCCGCCGAGGAGGCATATCCGGTGGAGCTGATGCTCACGGAGATGAAGCCGGAGACGGTGAAAGCGGCAATCCTGACCAATGAGATGCATGCCCATAACACCTTCGAAGAGCCTGAAAAGGTGAAGGAGGAAGTGTTCCGGGATGTAACGCTGACGGAGAGGGGCGTGTCCTTTACCATTCCGGCCTGCAGCGTGGTGAGCCTGGAACTGCGTTAGAAGCACAGAAAAAATGATTTGCGTAAGAAAATTGATTACATGAAAAGGGAGAAAGAGATATAATATTTTAGAATAGTCTAAAAAACAATTGAGCTGGGAGGCGGGTGAGTTCGGATGATGTACATTAAGAATCTGGAGGACGGGGTTGAATTATTTAAGGTATTAGGTTCCGAAGTGCGGGTGAATATCATTCAGCTGTTATTGAAAAACAAGGAAATGAATATGAATGAGATTGCCGCGAATCTGAATATCACCAATGGGGCGCTGACCAGCCATATCAAGAAGATGGAGGATGTGGGGCTGATTCAGATGCGCTCCGATTTTGCGGGGCACGGCAACCAGAAGGTCTGCCGGGTGATCCAGGAGAGGCTTCTGGTGGATATCGTCCCGGTGGAGGAGGACGGCACCAGCGGCTTCTACGAGGCCGAGGTTCCCGTGGGGCAGTACAGCAATTACAATGTGTTCCCTACATGCGGTATTGCGACCATGAATACACTCATCGGCGAAGTGGACGATCCCAGATATTTCGCGCATCCGGACCGGATCAATGCGGGAATACTCTGGTTTACCAAGGGGTATGTGGAATACCTGATTCCCAATGTGCTTCCCACGGCGCAGAAGATAGACGAAATTACATTTTCCATGGAGCTTTCCAGCGAGGCACCGGGAGTTAATAATGACTGGCCGTCGGACATTTCTTTTGTTCTGAACGATGTGCCCATAGGAGTATGGGTCTCACCCGGGGATTTTGGGGATGTGAGAGGGATATTTACCCCGGACTGGTGGTTTCCCGACTGGAATCAGTACGGGCTTCTGAAGATGCTGGTGATTAACAGGAGAGGAACGTTTGTGGACGGCCTGAAGATTTCCGACGTCACTTTGGACAGATTCAGGCTTGATTACAAGAGCACTATCCGTTTCAGGATGGAAGTGCGGGAGGATGCGGTGCATGTGGGAGGGCTGACGCTGTTCGGAAACGGATTCGGCAATTACGGACAGGGAATCAAGGTGCGGATGCGCTACAGCCCCATGGAGAGCGCGGGGCAGCAGAGGCAGGCGGATTGAGCCGAAAATGCTGTCCGGGCATTTTTGACAATGCTTATGTTCCCTCCTGCCTGCGGTATTCCCCGGGCGTGGTGCCCATATATTTCTTGAATAATCTACGGAAGGTAATATCGTTTTCATAGCCTGTGGCTTTCGAGATGTCATTGACAGACATTTCCGTCTCTGACAGAAGGCTGCAGGCATATTCAATTCTTTTCCTGTTCACATAATCCAGAAAATTAGAATCGGTAATCTGCTTGATTTTGCGGCTTACGCTGCTCTCGGAGAGCTGAAAGGCATCTGCCAGCTTGCTCAGGGACAGATCGTCATCGTGCAGGTGAAGCTGCAGATAGTCCATCAGATTCTGTGCCGTGTTCTGAAGCTTTTGTTCCCGGGAGTCAAATATGCTCTGTTCCAACCGGTCGCAGGCCAGGGCGGCAAGCTCCTTCAGACACTCCAGGGCACAGGGCTGTTCCGGAGTCCAGGAGCTCAGGGGAGCGGGATTGAAATACAGATACCGCTCTTTCTCCGTTTTGGATATGGCAGTCAGCAGCTGGTCCCTTGCGTAGCTCAGGTGCTCCTTTTTCACCAGGCCGCAGCGGCAGATTGTCTGAAAATACAGGTTCAGGCTGTTGCGGGCCTCCGTGTACTGGCCGGTGCCGAAGGAGATGGGGAGGGACACAAGGCATGTGGGAAGCGGCAGCTCCAGAATGCCGGACGCCATGATCTGGTGCCAGAAGATTCCCCGGGTAAAGGAATCCAGAGGCAGGTATTCCAGGGCATTGCGGGATTGCTGGCAGGTGGTGCCCAGCAGCTCCAGGTCATTTACCACATCTCCTATCCCCAGAAAGGCATCGGGGCTGATATCCCCCAACAGCTCCAGGAGACAGGAGCAGGCTTCCTCACATTTTTGCGGGGAAGAGCCGCTGACCAGGAAGATGCCGAAATTTTTCCGGAAGGTAATATAGAGGCATCCGGTATCTGCGTTCCGTATAGTCCGTGCCAGGCTCAGCAGGAAATCCTGGCTGGCACAGGCAGTGAGGATACAGCAACAGACATGGTTGGAGTGGGGAAGCTCGATTCCCAGCTTTTTTAAACCGGGAAGAACATCTGTTCTTGGCTGTGTTCCTTCCAGAAGTTCCAGGAGCAAGCTGTTTATCAGCAGAGGCCGAAAGATCAGGAGCTGCTCTTCCAGCAGGGACTTATCCTTGAAAATAGAGATGATGCTGGATTTCAGCACCTCATATTCCATATCCGAGTCGCTGCCTCTCTCCTCGGGTGTGCTGACAATATCTGCCAGTTCCCGGATGGGGGCATAATTTTTACGGCAGACAGCATGGATCAGGGGAAGCCCCAACAGCAGCAGGAAGACGCAGATGACGGACAAAATCCGGATTCTCAGGTATAAGCGCTGCTGCATATAGGTTTTGGAATAGCCTGCAATGCCTGTCCAGCCGGAATGCCTGCCGAGACGGTCCTGATAAGTACTGTCTGTCCGAAGGCGTGACATAATCTGCGGAAGCTCTTCCTCATAAGCAGTGCAGTTGCTGACAATTAGCTGCCCCTCCCCGTCAAAAAGATAATATTCCATATCGTCATTATTCAACAGCTGTTCAATATCCTCCATCATCTGTTTTTCGTCCAGAAAGATGAAGAGATTGCCGTACCGTGTGCTGTTGCTGTCCAGCACGGAGAGCACAATGAGAGGGTGCTGGGGGGTATTGGTCTCCCGTATGGCGCCCTGGGGCAGGAAGAGGAAGCTGCCTGAGCTTAAGGGACGGAGATATTCCGAATAAATGCCGGGGCTCATGTTAAAAATGCTCTGGTAGAAGCTTTCCAGAGTGAGGGTGCCGTAGTCGGATACCACATACTGTTTATTGTACAGATAGACGCCCAGGGTGGCGGCAAAGCGGTTGAGCGCTTTGGCGGATACCAGGTCATGCTGTGCCGCAAAGAGTGTGGTGGAGTCCAGCAGGGAGAAGTCCAGGTCTGTGGCGGTGTTGGAGGAAAGGCTGAGGAGCCGCTCGCTCTGGCCTACGGCTGCGGAAAGCTTCTGGCAGGCAGCCAGCTGGTCGTCCGCATAGTAAGCCAGGCTGGCCGCTGCCTGCAGTGTATTATTCCTTATGGAGTGGGAATCCTGATAAAATAGGAAGAAGCCCGCTGCCAGGAGGACGAGAAGGGAGGAGGCCGCATATTGCATGTAATTATGTAGGAACATGCGTCTGTAGGTATGGGAATGTCTGAAAAAGTGAAATAATTTCATGAGACCTCCTTTGTAACGTACATCTGTTTCCTGGCAGCAGGACTTTTTCATGCGCCGCCCTGGGGCTCTGGCGCACATTTTTATGCCTGGCCGGTGATGAGAGAGGCGGATTCAGCGTCCAGGAACAGATCAAAGTTCGGGTGTGTTTTTAACAGTGTGGCAGGAATTTCGGGAGTGGTATCATGGTTCAGGGTGTCTGACACCGCTTTGGCCTTTACCTTGTGGGGAACCGCAGAGATAATATGGCGGCACTGCATGATCTGCCATGGCGTCATGGAGATGGCCTGCGCCGGTACTTCCTCCGTGGATGCAAACCATCCTTCCCCTACCTGCTGCTGCTTGCATCTTTCGTTCAGGTTTACCACAATATAGCTTTCCCTGGTGTCGAAATCCGCCGGGGGATCGTTGAAGGCAATGTGGGCATTCTCACCGATGCCGATGAGGCCGATATCGATAGGAGCCTTCCTCAGCTCGGCAGTCAGGGCCGGAATGGAGTCCGGATTGCCGTCCACCAGATGGCAATCCGCCAACGTTACCTTTGAGAGAAAACGTTCCTTCAGATATTTGCGGAAGCTTGCAGGGTGTGTCTCGGGCAGGCTGACGTATTCATCCAGATGAAACATGGTGACTTTACTCCAGTCAACATCTTCCTTCACCAGGGCCTCCAGTGTCTCGAACTGGGAGCTGCCGGTAGATAAAACAAGACGGGCATGGCCGTTCTCGCTGACAGCCCGGCGCAGCAGCTCAGCTGTCAGCGCGGCGGCTTTCCTTCCCAACAGAACAGGTGTTTCTTCGATGTGTAAGTTCATGTGATTTTCCTCCTTCTGGTATGCGGTTGTACTTGTCTGCATGCAATTTTTATTCGGGTGGGCATGTTCATTTGCCGGGGACATAACTGCCCGTCATACAGTTATTTGCAGATATTTCCTTCTGCTCAGGTCAGCCGGAATTTTCAAATCTGTTCAGGCCGGGAATATGACTGGCGGCCATTTGTCACATGACTGCAAATCCATTCGGTGTGCAGGATACATCGGCAAATGTTTTCGACCGTGAGTATATTATATTATGAAATGAATGCGGGGTGCAACAAACTGTTTTTGCCAGGGATACATTTTTTGTCAAGACCGGTGAAAAAGCCGTAAATTAGTGATTTTGACAGATTTATATGCCTGCAAAAATGGATTGTTGTATATTTTGCAAAAAAGAAATATGATAGATTCAGAACCGGTTTCTTCACGAGGAAGAATCGGCAATAAATCAAACGAGGAGGTATAATGTATGAAAAACATCAGATGGTGGAACAGGCTGCTGACATTGACGGGGGTGGTGAGCCTGACTGTAGGATGTCTGTCAGGATGCGGGGGCGGGGAGCCGGATAACGGCTCATCCCGGCCCGGCAGCCAGGCGGAATCTCAGGGAGACCTGGAGAGCGGAACAGGAGAAGCGTCAGCGGACGGAGCGGAATTGACGGACGAGCCGGAAAATGAGACGGCGGACACCGGTATTACATTCCCGCTGGCGGAACAGGTAGAACTTACCATAGCAACGCCGGACGGAAGCGTGGCATCCCTGGCGGATAACCTTCCCGTGTGGGAGGAAATCCAGAGACGTACCAATATTAAGATCAACTGGGACGTGACGGCATCCAAACAGTATGTGGAGGTCATGAAGCTGAGAGTGGGAGCCGGAGGCGGAAAGCTTCCCGATATCATGTTTCTTCCCAACGGCCTGAGTCTGGCCGAGCTGGGAGCGGAGGGAACCATCCTTCCTCTGGAGGACTATATCGCGGACAGCGCCAATATCCAGAAGGCATATGAACAGTTTCCGAATGTAAAAGCGCTGACCTCGGCAGACGGACATATTTATTCCGTAAATACGTTAAACGAGAGCGCCTATTTTGCACCCTATTCCTTTATTATCCGCAAGGACTGGCTGGACCGCCTGAACCTGGAGGTCCCGGAGACCATTGACGACTGGATGACGGTTCTGAGGGCCTTTCGGGATGAGGACGCCAACGGAAACGGCGACAGCGGCGACGAGGTTCCCTTCTCCGCAGGCGGACATGCATGGTATACCACTTATTGGGCGAATGCGTGGGGGCTGCATCTGTTCCAGTCGGACGGCTGGTATCCGGATGAGAACGGCCGGATGCAGTATGAGTTTATCAGCGATGAGGCCAAGGAGTTCTATACCTGGCTGAATGCATTTTATGAGGAAAAGCTTCTGGATGAGGAATTCCTGACTCTGGGCGACGAAAACAAGCTGTATGAAAAAGTGGCGAGAGACGAGGTGGGCGCATTTACTGCGTATCCGTCCCGTATCGCGACTCTGGAGGCGGCGTTGGCATCCAATGGCGTAGAAAATGCGGAACTGATTCCCGTTGTACCTCCCCAGGGCCCTTATACGAGGATGACGGAGGTTGTGGGCGACATGACGGTAAACGGATATGTGGTGACCAGCAGCTGTGAGCATCCTGAGGTGGCAGTGGCTCTCATGGACTACATGATGAGCGACGAGGGCAAGGAGCTTATGAACTTCGGCATCGAAGGAGATACTTATGTGAAGGAAAATGACGGTACCTTCAGTTTCACGGAGAAGGTGACGGCGAATCCTGACGGTCTTTCCGCCAGTGAGGTGCTGAGCTCCTACGGCTGTCAGCTTGGGCTCTGTTATATCAAATCCGATAAGCGCGAGCAGGCCATGCTGTTCAGCTATCCGGAGACACTGCAGCAGAAAATCATTGATGTGACCGATGCCACCAGACCCTATATGGTAGCAGGCATGACGCTTCCGCCGGCAACGGAGGAGGAGAGTGAAGCCATCAGCGGCCTTTCGGGTGACCTGGCCACCTATATCTGGGAAATGACGGGAAAATTCACGGTGGGCACCGCTGACATCGAGGCGGAATGGGATAATTATGTGTCCTATGTAAAGCAGCTTGAAGTGGACAGGATACTGGAAGTAAAGCAGGCACAGTATGACCGTCTGACATCACAGCAGTGAAGACGCGGAAAAATAACCTGTGAGGCCGATATACAAGCTGTTTCGCCAGGTACCTGGAAAAAGAAAAGAGCCGGACGGGAGGGGCTTCCGGCTCTTTTTCAGGAACTGCGGAAGCGCTGTCGGCCTTCCGGGCAGAAAGTGGTTTCCGGACGGAAAGAAGAGGTGTTGCAGGATGCTTTTTGAAGATACCTGCAGCGAACGGTTTTGCGGACAGAGGAAAGGAGTGGAAGGTATCTTTGAAAGAAATCGTGCGGAAAAAAGAAAAGCAGTCTTTTGGAAAACGGGTCAGAACATGGGGAAAAAGGCTTCTGAAGAACATAAAAAGGGATAAGGCGCTGCTTCTTATCATACTGCCGGTAGTGCTGCACTATCTGGTATTTGTCTACTATCCCATGTACGGAAATATCATTGCCTTTAAAAAATATTCAGCAGTGAAGGGAATCATGGGCAGCGAATGGGTGGGGCTGAGATATTTTCAGCAGTTTTTCCATTCCCCCTATTTTACCAGAGTGCTGAGAAATACGCTTTTGATCAGTGTCTACAGTATCCTGTGGGGATTTCCCATTCCGATTCTCTTCGCGCTTATGACCAATGATTTAAAGCATGGCGTGTATAAGAGGGTGGTGCAGGCGGTGAGCTACATTCCCTATTTTATATCCACGGTCATCATATGCGGTATGCTGGTGAACTTCCTGTCGCCCAGCTCGGGTATCGTCAATTCCGTGATTCAGGCGCTGGGAGGGGAGCCCATCAATTTTCTCATGGAACCCAGGTGGTTCAGGACGGTATTCATTGCCAGCGGTATCTGGCAGGGCTTTGGATGGTCTGCCATCGTCTATCTGGCGGCGTTGACAGGAGTCAGCCAGGAGCTGTATGAGGCGGCCAGGGTGGACGGAGCCGGTAAGCTGCAGCAGGTAATCCATGTGTCGATTCCCTGTATCCTCCCCACCGTTATCGTGACCTTTATCATGCAGATCGGAACGCTGATGAGCGTGGGGTACGAGAAAATTATCCTGCTGTACAATCCGGTTACGCTGGATGTGGCGGACGTGATTTCCTCCTATACATACAGAACCGGACTGGTGGAGGGAAATTACAGCTTCGGTTCCGCCGTAGGGCTGTTTAACTCTGCAATCAACCTGATACTGGTGATATTTGCCAACAGGCTCAGCAGAAAGATATCGGAGGTGTCTCTATGGTGACAGGGAAAAAGAAAACGGTACAGCCCCACAGAAGGCATCGCAGGATGTCCGTGGGAGACAGGATTTTTACAACAGTCAACTATGTATTCTGTTTTCTGGCAGCCTGCATCACGCTGTACCCGCTGATTTATGTGTTCAGCATGTCCATCAGTGCGCCGGAGGCAGTCATCTCAAATCTGGTGACATTGCTGCCCAAGGGGTTTTCCCTGAAAGCATATGAGATGATCTTCCGCAATAAGGAGGTCTGGCGCTCTTACTATAATACGATATGGTATACCGTTGTGGGGACTGCCATCAGCACCACGCTTACCATGATGGCGGCGTATCCGCTGTCCAGGCGGCAGTTCTTTCTGCGGCGGCAGCTGTCCTTCTTTTTTACGCTCTCCATGTTCTTCTCGGGGACGCTGGTGCCCATGTACCTGCTGATCAACAGGCTGGGGCTGTACAATACCCGCTGGGCCATCGTGCTGCCTGCGGGAGCGGCGGCTTATTATATCATTATGGCCAGGACCTTCCTGTCGTCTATCCCGGACAGCCTGTATGAATCAGCCAGGATTGACGGCGCTACGGAGTGGACCATCCTGCGGAAGATTTTTATTCCGCTGTCCATGCCCATCATGTCCGTGCTGATCATATATTATGCGGTGCATCAGTGGAACGGTTACTTTAATGCCATGATCTATCTGCCGGGGCGCAAGGACCTGCAGCCGCTGCAGGTATTTCTGATGAAGATTCTCATCAATAACGAGAGCGTGGGAGGAGAAGTGACGGGCTCCGCCACCATGAGCATGATCAGCCTGCAGCTGAAGTACGTGGTCATCGTAGTGGCTCTGGTGCCGATTCTGTGTGTGTATCCTTTCCTGCAGAAGTACTTTATCAAGGGTATGATGATTGGGGCAGTGAAGGAATAAGGGCAGACGGAATGAAGATTGAAACGGGCCGGAAAGTATCCGGCCTGGGAAGAATGGAGAAAAACATATGAGTAAGCGTCAATTTTCCATGCAGACGTACTGGGATCGGCGGGCGGCGGAGCTGGTGCCGGCGCTGCGGTTCGGGGGATGCGGCATGGATTTTGGGTACTGGCATAAAAACGCGCTGGGGAAGCTGCTGGAGCTGCTGGGAGAATTCCCGGAGAGGGTTCCTCTTGAGGCGGAGACGGAATATTCCGTGGAGGAGAGGGACTTTATTCGGGAGCGGGTTGTATTTGACACGGAGCGGGATATGTCGGTGCCCTGCCAGGTATTGATTCCGAAGCATTTTAAAAAGAACCGTTCGCAGCCCGCGATTCTGTGTGTCCACGGCCATGGCAGCTTCGGGAAGGATCCGGTGGCGGGGCTGGTGTCCACGCCGGGGCATCAGGCGGACATTGACCTGATGAATTATGACTACGGTGCACAGATGGCCAGAAAGGGTTATCTTACGCTGATGCCGGATTTAAGAGGATTCGGGGAGCGGCGGGACGGGGATGATTATCTCGGGAGAGATACCTGCAATGTGAATTTCCTGAAGGGAGGCATTATGGGATTGTACCCTCTGATGCTGAATGTCTGGGATATGAAATGTTGTGTGGATTACCTGTGCACCAGGCCGGAGGTAGATCCGGAACGCATCGGCATGATGGGAATGAGCCAGGGAGGCACGATCACGGCTTTTACGGCTGCGGTGGAACCCAGAATCCGGGCGGCGGATGTGATCGCCTACATCAATCCCTTCGCGGCTTTCGGAGTCCACAGGGGGAATTTCTGCGGATCACAGATTCTGCCGGATATCTTGAAATGGATGGATACGGATGATGTGGGAGGGCTGACGGCGCCCCGGTATCTGATGATGGAGATGGGGACGGCGGACAGCTGCTTTTATTTTCAGGATATGTGGAAGGGATATCTCCATGTGAAGGAAATATACGCGGCCGCAGGGGCGGAGGACAGGCTCTGGACGGATATCCATGAGGGAAGCCACGCTTTCAGCGGCAGGCGGGCGGAAGCCTTCTTCGCGGAGGCGTTGGGATGAGGAAGTGCCTGCGGGCCCGTTTGCAGGAGCATACAGGCAGGAGGCTGAACCGGAAAAACCGAAAAAGCGGGAGCTGAAGCAATCATGAGCGCTGTTCTGCAAATTATGGAGAATACAAAAACGTAAATACGAAAAAAGCGAATACTGCAAAGGAGGGCAACAGGGTATGAAAGAGTATGTTTTGGCAGGTTCCGGAGGGAGAGGCTACTGGATGTACGCCTCCGCCATAGCGGAGCGTTACGGTGATGTGGCGCATCTGGCAGGAATCATGGATGTGAACAGGAAGAGGGCGGAATATGTGAAGAGCCTGATTCCCTATGAAGTGCCTGTCTACACGGATTTTGACAGAATGATGGAAGAGGTGAAGCCGGACTGTGTCATCGTCACTACCGTGGACCGGTTTCACAGCATATATGTGGTGAAGGCGCTGGATTTCGGAGCCGATGTAATCTGTGAAAAACCCATGACCATGGACGAGGAAAGCTGTAATGCCATACTGGATGCGGAGGAGCGCAGCGGGCGCAGGATTACGGTCACTTTCAACTGCAGGTATATGCCTCTGTTTGCCAGGATGAAGGAACTGCTGAACCAGGGGGTGGTGGGCGAAGTTCTGAATGTACATTTTGAGTGGATGCTGGACACGGTCCACGGCGCCGATTATTTCCGCAGATGGCACAGAAAGCTGGAAAATTGCGGCGGACTTCTGGTACATAAAGCAACCCACCATTTTGACATTGTGAACTGGCTGATCGGTCAGGAACCCCAGGAAGTTTTTGCAAACGGGGCATTACGGTTTTACGGTTCTGCAGGCACAAAGCGGGGAGAACGCTGCTGTACCTGTCCTTATGGGGGGGAGTGCGAATATGTCTATCAGGATAGCCGGGTTCCCTGGGTGAAAGCCATGTATTTTGACTGTGAGTCGGAAGACGGCTATTACCGTGACCGCTGTGTCTTTGCGGAGGAAATCGACATTTACGATACCATGTCACTGGCCGTAAAATATTGTCAGGGCGCATTGATGTCCTATTCCCTGGTGGCGCATGCCCCTTATGAGGGTTGGAAGATTTCCATAAGCGGCACCAAAGGCCGGATGGAGGCGAACCAGTTTGATACAGGAACCCAGGCAGGTGACGACTGCTTCCATATCAGGCTGTTTGACAGAAAGGGCGGAACGCAGACCTATGACCTGAAAAAGGAGACAGGAAGCCACGGCGGCGGGGACGAAAGGCTGCTGAGGATGCTGTTCAGGGGAGATCTGCCGGATCCGCTGGGGCAGTTTGCCGGTTCAAAAGACGGTTCCATGTCCATTCTCATCGGTATCGCAGCGAACAGGAGCATCAGGGAGCACAGGCCTGTGACAATAGAAGAACTGGTATCCTTTGACAGATGGAAGGAGAGGGAGGACTGATGGGAGTTACGACTGTAGTGATCGCCGGTGCGGGAGGGCGGGGGAGGCTGACTTATGCGCCCTATTCCAGAAGGCATCCGGAGCAGATGAAGCTTGTGGCGGCGGCGGACAGGATTCCGGAGCGGCTGAAGGAGATGAAGCAGGAGTACGGGCTTTCGGAGGAGCATTGTTTCTCTTCGGTTGAGGAGATGTTTGCCCGGCCCAGGATGGCGGATATGGCTTTCATCTGCACACAGGACGCGGAGCATGTGCGGCATGCCTGCCTCGCGCTGGACAGGGGATATGACCTGTTGCTGGAGAAGCCGGTATCCGCTGACGCGGCGGAGTGCAGGAGGCTGCTGGAGAAGGCGGAAGAGCTGAACAGAAGTGTGACGGTCTGCCATGTACTGCGATACGCGCCTTTTTACCAGAAGCTGAAAGAACTGTTGGGGGCGGGAGCCGTGGGAAAGGTTGTGTCCATACAGGCCTGTGAAAATGTGGGATACTGGCATCAGGCCCACAGCTTTGTGCGGGGCAACTGGAGGAAGAGCGGGGAGGGCAGCCCCATGATACTGGCAAAATGCTGCCATGATATGGATTTGCTGGTCTGGCTCACTGACAGCCGCTGCAGAAGGATATCCTCCATGGGAAGCCTTGCCTTTTTCCGGAAGGAAAATGCGCCGGCGGGGGCGCCGCATTACTGTATGGAGGGATGTCCGGCAAAGGAGGAGTGCCCTTATGACGCGGAGAAAATATATGTGACGGACGCAGTTACAGGCTACGATACCAACGGTGACGGGTGGATGCAGAAGGCAGTGACGGCCCGTTCCACCAGGGAAGGGCTGTTGGAAGAGCTGCGTACCAGCCCCTACGGAAGATGTGTCTACCATTGCGACAATGATGTAGTAGATAATCAATCTGTGACAATGGAGATGGAAAACGGTGTTACCGTAAGCTTCCATATGTGCGGACTGAACAGGGACAATCACAGGACCATACACATCATGGGTTCCCTGGGGGATATCAGTGGGAATCTGGAGGAGGAGACATTGGTGCTGCGCAGATTCGGCGGCGCTGAGGAGATTTTCCGGATGGACGTGCAGGAGACGATATCCGGGCACGGCGGCGGGGATTACCGTATGCTGAAGGACATGTTCCAGGCGCGGGAGCAGGGCAGAGGGACACTGACCTCTTTAAGACAGTCCCTGGAGAGCCATTATATGGCGCTTGCCGCTGAGCGTTCCCGCCAGTCCGGCGGTAAGATGATAGAGTTGGAAGCATTTGTAAATGATCTGAAACAGGAGCCGGACGAAAGTGGCTGTAAGGAAAAGCAGAAAACGGCGGAAGCGTCGGCAAAGACCTGAAACGAAAGCCTGACGGTAATGTCTGCAAAGGCTGAAAAGCAGAAGCCGATAGAAGCATCGGCAGAGACCTGAGAAGGATACACAGGAGAGTCTGGACAGCAGGCTGCAGTATCGGAGAGCTGCAAGCATGTATGTGTCCGGGGAGGATAAGTATGAGAAGCGGCGGTTTGTTTGCCCTGGGTAAAGCAGAGGGGAGAGCCAGGAGCTATATATTGGGTGCCGAGTGCCTGAAGGCGATATACACGGCTTTTACGACAGGGGTGTTTCTCACAGGCTTTTTGCTATATGCGGGAATGGGGCAGGTGCAGATTGGACTGGTGACCAGCCTTCCGCTGCTGGCAGGGATTCTGTATCCCTTTTCGCCTCTTTTGTTGGAGAGATTCCGGAGAAGGAAAGCGGTGCTGGGGACGGCCAGGCTTTTGTATCATGGACTCGTGATACTTTGCGTGACACTGCTGCCCGGGCATGTGCCGGAGGAAAGCCTGCTTTGGTGGATGGCAGCAGCGCTGCTTCTGGGAAACGGCTGCAATATTCTGGTAGCCAGCGGTTTTCCGGCGTGGCACATAGGGTTTCTGCCGGAGGATATCAGGGGGCGTTTTTTTGCCATATCGGGTATTGTAAACAGTGTATTTACGGCGTTGGCTACCTTTGGAGCAAGTCTGTTGGCGGATGCGGCCAAAGCCTCCGGAAGACAGATGTACTGGATGGGAATGATACGTTTTGCCGCTTTTGGCCTGGCCCTGGCAGAGCTGTTCCTGCTGTTGCTGCCGGGGGAGCCGGAATATCCCCGTGGCAGTGTCAGGGGATTCCGGCTTCTGGTTCTGCCCTTTGGAAATCGGAAATTCTGTCTCACCATGCTTCCCGTTTTTGCGTGGATGACGGTTTCCACCATGACTTTGTATTGCGCCAATACTTATCTGCTGAAGGATGTGAAAGTCTCTTATGTGTTCATAAGCATGGTGCAGGCGATGAATATTGTAACTACGGCGGTTATCATGCCGTTCTGGCACAGACTGCTTCTGCGGACATCCTGGCTGCAGGCATTTCAGAAGGTTTTTCTGCTGTTTTCTCTGTATCCGTTCCTGCATATGATGATTACGGGGAGCAATTTTGTCTGGCTGCTTCCGGTGACGATGCTGGTATACCAGGCGATTATGGCGGGTGGAACACTGTATTTCAACAATATGGCCTACCTGTTTACACCGGAGGAAGACAGGACCGCATACCTGTCCTGGTATCTGATGTTGGTCAGCGCAGGTTCCCTGTGCGGACAGGGGCTGAGTACGCTGCTTCTGAAGCTGTGGCCGGAGGACTGGCAGCTTGGGGCAGTGTGTATTGCACCGGTTCAGAGGATACTGCTGCTGCAGGGGATGATATCGCTTGGGTTTGGGATCTGGTTCCGCAGGGTGCTTCTGAGAAAGCTGGAAACATAAAAGCGGTACTGGCTTTTCCGAAGGGAGTTGTATCGGTTATTTTCCGCCAATTCCGAAATGTCTCAGGAAAAGCAGAGGAGAAAACGGGGAGAGAACAGAGATGGGAGAAAATATGGAAAGTACTTTATTTATAAACGGAAAAATAATCCTGCAGGACGGAATCCTGGAGCAGGGGAAACTGTTGGTGGCCGGAGGCAGAATCCGGGGAATCCGGCCAGCTGAAGGAGAGCGGGAGGTACGTTGGCAGGCAGAAAATACAGGAGGGGAGGAAAAACACGTATTTGAGACGGCGGATAAGGTGGTTGATCTGCAGGGCAGGTATCTGGCGCCCGGTTTTATCGATATCCATGTACACGGAGGCGGGGGCGGCGATTTTATGGACGGAAAGCGGGACAGCTGGCAGAGGGCCATGGACGCGCATCTGCGTCACGGAACCACGTCTCTGTGCCCCACGACTTTGACGGCCTCCATGGAAGAGATGGAGAAGGTATTTTCGTTATACAGGATGTTTTGCCGGGAACAGAAGCCTTTCAGATCGCGTCTTCTGGGGGTGCACATGGAAGGCCCCTGTATTGCGGAGAGCATGAAGGGGGCGCAGAACGCCAAATATATTCGAAAACCCGTGGAGGCGCTGACCCGATGGCTGTTGGAAAAAGGCGCGGGGGCACTGCGGATTATGACGGCGGCGCCCGAACTGGAGAACGCGGGAGAGATGGCCCGGCAGTTCAGGGAAGCAGGTGTATTGATGTCGGTGGGACACAGTGACGGAAGGCTGGAGGATGTGGAACAGGCGGTTCATGATGGGTATACCATGGTCACACATCTGTATTCCAGTATGTCTGCCATTGTCAGGGAAAACGGGATGCGCCGGCCCGGTGTCCTGGAGGCGGCTCTGCTGATGGACGAGCTTGACGTAGAGGTCATAGGGGACGGGATGCATCTTCCGGCTTCTCTGCTTAAGCTGATCATAAAAACAAAAGGGGCGGAGCATGTTATCCTTGTGACGGATGCCATGCGGGCGGCGGATTTGCCTTCCGGTTATTATAAGCTGGGAAGCCTGAAGGAAGGGCAGACCGTATGGTCCGACGGAAAGGTAGCCAGAATGCCGGATGAGAACTCCTTCGCAGGAAGCGTTGCCACGGCGGACCGGCTGATTCGCGTCATGCATGAGGAGGCCGGGGTTCCGATGTGGCAGGCTGTGAACATGATGAGCCGCAACCCGGCCAGAGCGTTGGGAGAGAAGGAAATCGGCGTGCTGGAGCCAGGAAAAAAGGCCGATCTGGTAAGCTTTGATGAACATGTCCGAATCCACAGCGTGTACCGGGACGGAGTGAAAGTGATCTGATTTCTGAATCGATTCTGACACAGATGTCAGCTGCTGAAGAGAAGCGTATTGTGTGTGATGAATGAAAATCCCCTGACTTGTATGAGCTGCAGAGACAGTGATATCAATAGACAGGTAAAAATCCCCACAGTCCGGAAGCGGCTGAGCCTGGTGGATTTATGGCTGAATTAGAAACTGATAAAATGAGCGGCAGCTATGACGATTAAAAATTTTTCGCAAAAAAACCTCCCATTTTACGGGAAAAT
>CAJUJN010000022.1 GCA_910586775.1 uncultured Acetatifactor sp.
GGGGCTTGCTATAACAATTGGATTTTATACTATAATTTGACTGTGAATAGTAACCTGCCGGGGAGGTTATATTTTCAGATTGGGAAGTTTTGAATTCAAAACAATTTTCCGCTCTGGGACAGGTGAAATTTTCGGAGTAACATGGTATAATAGACCATATTCCCGACGGAAAGCGGCCGAATGACCATCGTGCCATGGAGCGGCTGTACTCAAGATATAACAGACCATATTCATGGCGTGAAACGGCCGAATGGCCGTCGTGCCATGAGCAGGCTGTGTTCAGTGTATAATACCTGCAAAGAGCAGATGGCCTTATATTCCTTTGACGGGCGAAGTGAACTTGGAGCCCTGTGCATAGGGGCAGGTCACCGGCCGGGAATTGCTGCAAATATATATCCGGCAGACAGGAGGAGCGCAACAAAATGAACATAGCGGAAATCGCAAAGCTGGCCGGTGTATCCAGTGCGGCTGTTTCCCGTTATTTTAATAATGGATATATCTCCGAAGAAAAACGCCAGGCGATTCGGAAAGCAGTGGAAGAAACAGGGTACCGTCCTTCCATACAGGCTCAGACCCTCCGGACGAAAAAGACCAGGATGATAGGGGTGATTGTCCCGAAGATGGCATCGGAATCCATCGGCCCCATGGTGGAGGGAATGCTGTCCGTATTGAATGAGAACGGTTATCAGATGCTGTTGGCTGTCACCCAGAACAATCCCCAGAAGGAAGTGGAGTATCTGACCGCATTTCACGACAAGCTGGTAGACAGTGTGATTTTGGTTGCCACGGTATTTACGCCGGAACATAGGAGTATATTGAAGAAGTTGTCGGTTCCGGTTGTGATCGTGGGGCAGCAGCTGTCCGGCTGTTGTTGTGTCTTCCATGATGATTATCATGCGATTTACGACATGACGAAATTGCTGTTGGAAAAGGGCAGGACCAGGCTCGGCTATATTGGAGCCATTCCGCAGGATAAGGCAGTGGGGACGGAACGGAGCAGGGGATTTCGGGATGCGGTGCGGGATGCGGGGCATGAAGAACTTGCGGAGAATTGTGCGGTGGCTGCATTTACCATGGATTCCGGATACGAGAAGGCAAAAGAACTGCTGAAAAGATGCGGTGAGCTGGACGGCCTGATCTGTGCCACGGACACCATGGCCGCGGGGGCGATGCAATACCTGAAAGAACAGGGCATATCGGTTCCGGAACAGATCCTGGTGACGGGACAGGGGGACTCGGAGATTGCCAAAGTGATGGAGCCGCCTTTGCTTACGATCCATTATTCGTATGAAAAGTGCGGACAGATAGCGGTGCGTATGCTGATGGAACAGTTGGAACAGGGGGATGTGGCAATGCGGGAAGTGAAACTGGGTTATTCCATAGTGGAAAGCAGTAAGATGTAAATTGAAAGCGGAAATTTATTCCATTTTTAAGGAGCTTGTCCGTAAGCGCTGAAAATAAGTTTGAAAGATTTTGAGAGTATAGAAGAGCCCGATGAGAAACAACTTCAAACAGAATAAAACAAATCAATATTTCGAACAGAGAAAGGAACGATCAATCATGCAAACACAAATAGAATTGAGATCTTTACTGCGCTCCATAGACCACAAAGGCTATCCGGCCTACAAATCCCTGGCAGGCGCATGGAAATTTGACAGATACACCCTGGTCATCGACCATGTGCAGGGAGATCCTTTTGCATCGCCCTCCAGCCTGCATGTGGAGATACCCCACACGCTGGCGAAGTTTCCGGCTGCTTACTATGCGAAGGACTGCTCCCGCATCGCACTGCAGGATTTTCTGACCAGACAGGTGGCAAAGCAGTTTGAACAGTATAATTTCAAAGCGAAGGGGTCAGGAAAAAGCGGCCTGCTGTCCGTCAGCCGCTGCGGTCAGGCGGTTCTGGAGCGCAGCGCCTGCCAGATTACGCCAGGTGGCCTGACCGTGCGTTTCCATGTGGGCTTCCCGGCTTTCGGGCGCACCATCAATGCGGGGGAACTGGATAAGATATTGTTTGACTTTCTGCCCCGATGTGTGGAGAACAGCTTATTTTATGCCAGGCTGGATGCAAAAAAGGTGGAGAGAGTGGTACAGCTGGCGGAAGACCAGGAGGCAGTGCGCCATATCCTGAAGGAAGAGAAACTGGTGGCATTTGTGGCAAACGGCTCGGTTCTGCCCAGAAAGAGCGGTGTGTCGGACCTTCCCATGGCCGACAGCGTTCCCTTTACTTCCCCGGCTTCCATGGAGCGGACTTTCCGGCTGCCTCATAGAGGAGAAATCACCGGTATGGCGATTCCGGAGGGCATTACGCTTATTGTGGGAGGCGGTTATCACGGGAAATCCACTTTGCTGGAAGCAATCCAGATGGGAGTATACGATCATATAGAGGGAGACGGACGGGAATTCGTACTCACTGACGATACGGCCCTGAAGCTTCGGGCGGAGGACGGCAGGTCCATCCGGAATGTGGACATATCCCTTTTCATCAATGACCTGCCCAACAGGAAGGATACCACAAAATTTACTACTGAGGACGCCAGCGGTTCTACTTCTCAGGCGGCGGCAGTGGTGGAGGGAATCGAAGCCGGCACAAGGCTGTTTTTGATTGATGAGGATACTTCTGCTACCAATTTTATGGTGCGGGACGAGTTCATGCAGCAGGTAATCAGCCGGGATAAGGAGCCGATTACGCCTTTTCTGGAGAGGGCGGGGGATTTGTATGAGAAAGCGGGGATTTCCACTATCCTGGTGGCCGGAAGCTCGGGAGCCTTTTTCTATATCGCGGACCATATCCTGATGATGGATTGTTACCGCCCGGTGGATATCACGGAGCGGGTGAAGGAGATGTGTGAAGGGCATACCGCACCCAGGGTACAGGCGCCGGGCTTTGCTGTTCCGGAATTCAACCGGGTGCTCCCTGCATTCCGGAAAACTCAGAAGGGACGCGGCCGGGGATGGGACGGCAGAGAACTGGAGAGCAGGAACATCGGGTACGGCGGCAGCGGGCAGGAAGGGGAAGACGACAGCATGGAGAGCAGAAGCTGCAGTGACGGTCTGGAACGCCGGGGAGGCTTCGGGGAGCGCGGCGGCAGAGATGACGGGATGCGCCGGGGAAGAGGCAGTGGCGGTATGGAGTGTCCGGAGGATTTCGGGGAGCGCGCCGGCAGAGATGACAGGATGCGCCGGGGAAACGGGAGAGAAGACAGAGGCGGAAGAGGAGGCCGGGACGGCGACAGCCGCGGCGGACAGCGGGACGGCCGTCATGAGCACATGAAGACAAAATCTTTTGGACTGGAGTCTTTCTCTCTGGACAGGGAAGAAGTCAATGTACGATACCTGGAGCAGCTGCTGGATCCGGAACAGGTGAATGCACTGGCGCATATGTTGCGCTACGGACTGGAGCAGGTTATGGACGGGAAAAGGACGGTGCGGCAGACCGTGCAGGTGATATGGAATGCATGGGAAAAGCAGGGGTGGCAGCCTTTCAGCAGTTCCTATGTGCCCTGCGGACTGGCGAAGCCCAGGATTCAGGAGCTGTATGCCTGTCTGGACCGGTTCCGGGGATAAGAACAGGCTGTCCGGCACGGAATGCCGGACAGCCTGTTTTTCAGATTGTTTTTATTGTGCCGGGTCGAGTACAATACTGTCGATGATAGCCTGGAATACAGGTTCCGCTTCTTCCTGATAGCTTTCATGGACGATGAAACTAAAGTCCACACCTGTCGAGTTATTCAGAACGGATACATATCGCTGATAGAAAAGCTCCCCGTCATCATTTTGCAATGTGGCAGTGCCGTCAACGGCGGGCAGGCCTCCCAGGGTAAGTTCCCGGACCTCAAATCCTTCCTGTACCAGATAATCGGCAAAAGTCTGCAGGTCATCGTCACCTTCCGGCGTATACGCGGTGAGATAGAGTACGGCCATGTCCCACGCATTGTCATCATCATAGCGGGAATAGAGAGCCAGGCGGGAATCGTCGTCCGTAGTGCTGATATCCCAGAGGTAAGGGCAGGAGAAGGACAGCCCGATTTCCTCCAGGGTGCGTGTGGTCATCACGGGCAGGGGGACAGAAGGCTCCTGTGCCATGGCGGCGTCCAGTTCTTCCTGGGTGATGGAGATATTGGGCTCCGCGCCGGTATCTGCCAGGATTTTCTGTGCCAGAACCCTTGTGATGGGGGCTAGCACCGAGAAATGGTCGGCGCCTTCGATGACGTAGCCGCTGATTTTGTCGTTATCGGAAGCCTGCAGCATCCTGGTCAGATTCGCCGAATTGCCTTCGCTGCCCTCAATGAGAAAAGTGGGGCTTTTCACATTGTCCAGCCAGTAGACAGGGGAGCGCATGACATATTCATCCTCGATGGTGGTATCGAAAGTGAACTGGGTGTTGTTATGGTATTTTATTTCGTCTACGGCACCGAAGCAGAAAACCGCCCGGAACTTGTCCGTGTATTCGGAGGCAAGCAGAGCCCTGGTGCCGCCGGTGCTGTGACCGCCCAGATAGATGCGTTCGGGGTCTACATAGGGCAGGGAGGCTGCGTATTCGTATGCGGACACAATGTCGTCAACCTCGCCGAACAGGGCTTCGTAATTGCCCGGATTCCCGTTTCCGCCCCGGAAGGACGGGTACATGGTAAGCAGGCCAGCCTGCCAGAAAGCGGAACCTGTCTGGTCATTGTCCCATTCCGGATAACACCAGGGGAAGTCGTCGATGCCGTTGCCCCAGCCTCCTACCACCCAGATGATCATGGGATGCTTCTGGCCGTCGCCGGGGTCGCTGGACACATATGCGGCCAGATCCCCCACTTTGGAGGGATAGGAAACCAGGTCGAAGAGACCTTCAGGCGGTTCGGGAATGGAATAGCTGTCATTGTCTTTCCGTGCAAGGGTAGTGGTGAACGCGTCATGGGCCTGGGCGAAACTGTCGTACTGCTCTGTCAGTTCTGAAGTGGGAGCGCCGCCTCCCAGGCGGCCGGGCGTTCTGCTGCCGGATTCTTCCTGGCTGCTCTCGTTCTGAGAACTGCGTTCTTCACCGGATTGGGGAGAAGCGCAGGAAGCCGTGAAAAGAGCCAGCGCTGTCAGTAAAAATGCGCAGGCCTTTTTGCGGTTCATTGTTTTCATGATAATTACCTTCCTTTTGATTTAGTTGTTTGTACTTCTATTATACACGCATATTTTGACCAAGACAACTGTTTTGTGGGAGGTGAGCCTTCGATTTTATTCTGGCTTCGGCCGGGAACTGTATAAAGACACGGATCATTATTTTTACAGAAAAACTGCAGATTTGCAGGTAAAAGGGCTGCCACCGGGGTGACAGCCCTTCTTGGTATAGAAGATTCAGGAATTCCGAACTTACTTCAGCAAAATATAATAATCTCCGTATTCCCGATTATCGTCCCCGCCAATCAGCTTTTCTTCAGATGCTGTAAATCCGAAGGCTTCAGCCGCTGTTTTCCGGGGGACCGCAAAAGGCGGAATCTTTGTGGCGATCATGTTACAGCCGAATAAATCAAAGGCAGGAGGAACAATCAGCGACAGGATTTCACGGATGCTGTCAGCGTTTTCGTAATCACTGCGTAAATCCAGCCGCAGCAAACCGCAATCATGATAAAAATCCCTTGCCTGGCGGTTAAATAGTTCGATGGTACCGACAGCAGCTCCGGCAGTTGCAGCTCCGGCAGTTGCAGCTCCGGCAGTTGCAGCTCCGGCAGTTGCAGCTCTGGCAGTTGCAGTGCCGGCATTGCCGGTGACTGCGTTGCTGGCACTGCCAACGCTTGTTGTGCAGGCGTTTTCGGTGACTGTGCCGTTGGCACGATGAGTGCGCTTGTCAATGATAGTCCAGCGCACAAAGGCATTCTGCTCATAGGCCGTCCTCCAGAAGCCGACTGCGCTTTCCATGCGTTCCGGAGTGGTGTAATGGAAGTCGTCTCCGTGGCAGTTGTCACTGTTGAAGTAAGGGACGGCTTTCTCGTCTGAATACACAAGGAGCAGATCCTGTGCATCGGACACTTCCACAAGCCTTAACAGGTAGTTTTCATTTTCATAGACAGGACAGTTTTTGTAGGGATTCATCTTAATACCTCCGTTGCGATTTTTGTTTTGCGTACTGGTATTTTGCAGAATAGTATGTGGAAACTTTTGTTCGGAAACTGTGAATTAAAGGTGCAGATTGAAGGCGCCGGCACGTTGATTTATTTACAGTTTCTGCTGATAGGATAGCACATCATATACGACAGCAGTATGTCGTAATTATTTCGGGGATGAAAAGTATTTTCGATTACATGGGTATAAATGGAAATCGCGGGTGGAATACTCCATTTACTTTAAAGTATACTCAAGACCGCCAGTATTTACGAATCTGCCCACGACGGGCATGTGGCGATTGAAGTTTGATTGAAGTTTGATTGAAGTTGACTTTGAAGTTTAATTGAAGTTGACTTTGAAGTGACTTTGAAGTAAAATTGAAGTAATTCAAAAATCAGCAGGAAGCATTTTATCGGTGCATGGTACTGTGCAGGACATCTGCAAAACCGGAATAAGAGGTGATTTCATGTATCTGGAAGAATTAGTTGATGATATACAGCTGGAGAGTGACAAATTCGAATGCAAAAGCATATTAAACCGGAATGATGTGATTGGGTGGCTGAAAAGCATTGCCGGTTTTGCAAATGCATCCGGAGGAGACTTTTATATCGGCGTGGAAGATAAGACAAATAAACTGATTGGATTCGACAGAAAAGCTGCGGATAATGAGCGAAACTATTTTAACAATCAGGTGAATGAACATTTAACGCCCAGACCGCAGATGAATATTTCGTTTATTCGATACGACATTAAGAATAGTGAGCGTTTTGTTATCAGAGTTCAGATACCGGAGTCTGTTGTTAAGCCGGTAATCCTGAAATATAAAAATATTCCGTCCATTTTCATGAGAAGGGACGGATTTACCAACGGCGCGACTTATGAAGAGATTATCGAAATGAGTGTGAAAAGTAAAAACACGCAGTATGATATTCTGGATTCAGATGTCAGGTATGAGCCGGCGAAAATCTCGATGCTGCGTGCCTTTTACGCAGAACACAATGAGGGAAAGGAGCTTAAGGAGAAGGCCCTGCAATCCATGGGCTTCTATAATGAAGAAGGCTTTTTGTCAAATGGCGCCGTTTTGTTTCTGGACGATTACAGCGGGAAAAAGACGGAGGTTCAGTGTTCCGTATTCTCAGGATTTAACAAGGGAAGTGAACGGATTGTCACAATAAATCGATTCAACGGAAATCTCACATCTGCGATTCGGTACATGATGGATTTTGTGAATCAGAGAATGAATCATTCCATGCTCAAGCTGAACGATGTCAGAAAAAACATTGACGCATATCCTCAGCGCGCTTTATTTGAGGGGGTGGTCAATGCGGTTGCACATCGGGATTATTTCCTGGACGGAACGCAGATTCAGGTGGATTTGTTCAGAAATCGACTGGAGATATCTTCGCCGGGAGGATTTTACAGAGGAGAGAAGCTCGGCAAAACGTACGACCTGACCGGAATCATATCAAAAAGGAGAAATGAGCTTATTTCGGGTGTACTTGTGGCCTGCAATGTAATGGAAGCGGCAGGTACCGGATTTGATAAAATTGCAGAAGAATACTCCCAGGCAGATGAGGCTCACAGGCCCTATATCTGTTCTTCGTCGGATCATTTTACTCTGGTGCTTCCGGATCTGACATATGCGGAAGGAGTGGAGGACGACAGAGCTCCGGCTCTTATATTTGTTCCTGTTCCGGGGGGAACGGAGCTTGACGGGAAGGTTCTGTCTTTCTGTTATAATCAGGCGCACAAGGTTTCGGAGATTGCCGAATATCTGGGTATCAGTGATTCCACATATCTGAGGAAGCAGGTGCTTGGGAATCTGGAAGCCAATGGATACCTGGAGAAGAGCAAGGTGTCCAGAGCCATGTTTTATAAGACGAACCGGGATATGGCGGCACTCAATTGACAGCTATCCAGGGCAGCCGGAAAAGGGTTTATCCGTAGGGAAGCAAGTTTTTTGGGCAGCCGGAAATAGGGCTATCCGTATAAGGAAACAATGTTTTCGGCTGTCTCCAGCAATTGTCTGCGCAGTTTCTCAGGTGCAAGGACTTCCACATGATCTCCCAGTGAGAGCAGGGTTCCCAGCCACAGCTGCTCGTTTTCAACCACGGTGAGCTCCATCAGGACACTTCGGTCATCGGCTTCATCGGTGGTATTTTTCGGGGGTTCTTCCGGGTTTTCGCGCAATATGGTTCCGTTCAGGTATTCTTTGATGCGGGAAACGGCAGCAGGACTGCACTTCACGAGGACATTCAGGTATTTGCGGGAGTCTGCGCCGTCATTTTTCTCCAGGATAAGCGCTGCCGGTTCATGCTCTTTTGCAAAGGGTGTGTCGGTTATCTCCAGGCCGCTCATCCGCACAAGCTTGTAGGTGCGATAGTCGCTCTTTACCCTGGAATAGGCGAGAAGATACCAGGCATACCATCTGTACAGTACAGCTACGGGTTCCACGCTGTGGGTGCGGGTTTCGTTATTATTATTCGTATAGACGAAACGAACCATACGCTTCCCGGCAATTGCGGACTGCAGTGCCTGGAGGAGAGCGGTATCTCCCTCCCGCAAAACGGAAAAATCCAGGAGGAGGCAGTTGTCTTCAGGTTTGGACACACTGGCTATTTTTTCCAGGGTGTGCCTGGCCTTTTGTCCTCCTGTGGCGGACACCAGTCCCTGTAGGGCGGTGAGGATGCAGGAGTAATCGTCGGAGGTGGCGAAGTGGTGGTCCAGCCGGAACCGTTCCGCTATTTCGTAACCGCCTGCCGCTCCGGCGACGGATATCACCGGAATCCCGGAAAGGCACAGTGATTCCATGTCCCGCTGTATCGTCCGAAGGGATACCTCGAAATGTTCTGCCAGCTCGCTGGCGGGCGTTCTGCCGTGGTTGAGAAGGTATATGGTTATGGCGTAGAGGCGTTCGGTTTTCATGTAGGGTTCGTCCTGTTCTGCCGGAGGGCTGATTTTTGGCGCAGAGGGAATATTTTCTCTCTTTGCCGCCTGCCATCCGTTGCCGCTGAGATTTGAGTTCCTAACCCGGACAAGCCGGAACCAAAATGTTGCCATTTTGCGCAGGAAAACATTGTTAAGTGCCTAAAGGAAAAACAGCGTTTCGGCATTTCACAATAAAATCCCGGACAAAACAGCACAATTTTGGATCCGGCCTGTCCGGGTTGAGGAAACAAAATATACAGGTTAGTTATCGGCAGTTTCTGAGGGCTGCGCAAAAGGACAGTGCGTGCTGCCGTCACAACAGCGGCAGCATAACCTCTGTGGCAAACACCCCGTTTTCCGTCTGGCGGTTCAGAAAGCCGCCGTATTTCTGCACAATGCTGTCGATCCGAAGCAGCCCGAAGCCGTGGTGTCCCTGCTTGTCCGAAGTGAAATGCCCGCCGGTTTTCCTGGCCTGGCCGTTCATGGAGTTGGTGACGGAGATGTAGAGCTGCTTTTTCACGATGTCGATGTAAATCCGGATGAAACGCTCCGATTCGGGCATCTGCATGCAGGCTTCCATGGCATTGTCCAGCAGATTCCCGATCAGTACGGAAAGATCAATGCCGGAAATGGGGATATCCTCCGGCACCAGAGCCGTGGCATCCGTCTGGATATGCCGCTCCTGGATCAGGGTCAGCTTGCTGTTCAATATGGCATCCACCATCACGTTTCCGGTCTTCAGCACCGTGTCCACCGTGCGCAGGTCTTCTTCCAGGCGTTCCAGATAGAGGGAGGCCTGTTCATACTGTGCCATGTCCATATGGGCTTTTAAAGTCTGGATATGGTTGTGGTAATCATGCCGCCAGCCGCGCATTTTACGGTACATCGTCTCTACTTCATCGTAATGCCGGTTTACCAGGTCATTCTGGAACCGGGAAATCCGCCGGTTCACATACCAGGGCATGGCGAATATCCAAAGGAGCGCATTGAGCAGAGCCAGGATTGCAAATATTACGGTAATTTGCCAGATCATTTGACTTCCTCTACTTTCGTTGGCGTTTTTCCGTCATTTTAAGGGATATACGTTTTGCTTTTACGGGAAAATAATGGGTGCAATGGCGCAATGCTGAGAAACAGCCCGGGCGGCAATGTCCGCTATCGCGGGGCGCGCCGGAATACGGAATCTTCATGCAGGGCGATAAAAGCCTGATTCACCTTTTTCTGCGCGCTCCGGCTCAGGGGCAGCCTGCGGCCGTCGTCAAGCACCAGTTCCGTCTTCAGGATAGCGCAGATATGCCCTGCGTTCACCAGGTAAGAACGGTGACAGCGCAGAAATTCGGGCTGGCCGGAAAGGAAACGTTCCAGCTCCCCTATGGGGGAATGCAGTGTGTATTCATTGTCTGCCGTGTACAGGACGCACCAGTGGGCCCGGGCCTCCAGGTACCAGATTCTGGAGGGCGGAAGAGAGAGGGGGCCGTCCTCGGTCTGAAACAGGAGCCGCTGTTCCTGCCGGAGGTTTTTCTCTTTCAGCCTGTCCAGCAGAGAAAAAAGCTTTTCCTTGCGTATGGGCTTTAAGAGATAGTGAAGCGCGGCTACCTCGTAGCCCTGGGCCATATATTTTTCGTATCCCGTGACGAAGAGAATGGGAATCTCCTCGTCCTCTGTCCGGATATGTGCTGCCAGCTCCATGCCGTTTTGCTGTCCCATCTCAATGTCCAATATCAGCAGGTCAAAGTCCCTGTCCTCTTCCCAGGTAAAGGAAAATGCTTCGGCACTTGCGAAAAGTTCGCTTTTTAACGGTGTACCGCTTATCTGTGCCCATTCTTCCAGATATTTCTGCAACAGCTGCTGCTGCGCTTTTTCGTCATCACATATTGCAAACCGCATGTAAAACCTCTTTAAAATATTTCACTGCGCGGGGGGCTGAAATTCTTCCGCCCGTCTGTTGGAAAGATGTTTCAGGCATGTTCCGGAAAGCGGAAACTGCCGGGAAACAATCGGTACAATCTGCCCGGGCGTATTGATTCCCGCTTCAGGCAGATTGATTATAGCATGAAAAATTTGCGGCGGCAATGGCATCTTTTTCAATTGGTTTTTGTAGATTCGGGAGAGCGGCTGAAACTGCAGTTTATGCGTCTCCGAATACCATTCGTGCGCCATTTTACATTTTTGCCTGAAGATGTGGTATCCTTATAGTACGTTATACTTGAGAGTCGTCGCGCAGTGGCTTTACCCTTTAGAGCCGTTGCGCAGCGACTAAATTAGGAGGAAGCTATGATTGAGGAAAATCGCGTTTTCGGGGCGCAGAAAAAACAGAAATATGGCATGCTCAGCAATGCCTGCTATCATCTGCGGGCAGAGTGGGAGGCGGATAAGGGGCTTGTACTGGTTCTTTCCCATATTAATCTGACCATTCAGCCCGGGGAGAAGCTGGCGCTGCTGGGGCTGAACGGTGCGGGCAAGACTACATTGGTGAAGCTGCTCTGCGGGTTTTATGAGCCTACAGAGGGAACGGTGCTTTTAAATGACATTCCTGTCAGAAATTACAACAGGGAGGACTATTACAGTCTGATTGCCGTGCTGTTTCAGGATGCCACGCTGCTTCCTTTTTCGCTGGATGAGAATCTGACGGGCGGCAGAAGCAGTGAGACAGACAGAAAGTGGCTGGATTCGGCATTGAGCCTGTCGGGATTTCGGGAAAAGTACTATGCCCTGCCGAAACAGGGAGGTACAAAGCTGGTGAAGGAAGTGAATCCGGATGCGTTGGATTTTTCCGGAGGGGAGAAGCAGAAGATGCTGTTTGCCAGAGCCTTGTACAAGGACGCGCCGCTCCTGGTTCTGGATGAGCCTACGGCGGCGTTGGACCCGATAGCGGAGAATGAGCTGTACCAGAATTTCGGAGAGGCTGCGAAGGGGCGGACCTGCGTCTATATTTGAACCGGAAAGGCTTTACCATGGACTATGAGTATCTGGAAGATGTGAAAGTACAGGAGCTTCGAACCAGGGGAGAAGAAGCCTGGACAGGGGTGGCCGGCTGGGCTATGTATCAGTACGAGTCCTGTCTCTCGGCGGTGATCGCCGTGCTGGCGGCGGTGGTCCTGCTGATTCCTCTTTTGTCGGGAGGGATGGAAGGCGGCGTTTCCCTGCAGTCCGTTCTGTCCGCATTAATCCTGGGCCTGGCAATCGGGGCGCTGATGGTCCTGAATTATCAGAAAAGCAGAAAATACAGCCAGAAGATACAGGAAATATACAACAACACGGCTGATATCGGAAACCGGACCGGCTATTATCATGATATCCTTGCTGCCGCAGAGGGACAAAAGGATCTGCGCTGTTACGGGCAGCAGGAGGCCATACTGGAGGATGTACACCATGTGTGGATCCGATATCTGAAAGAATGTAAGCGGCTGGTCAGGATCGGTGCCAGAAAAATAGCGGCGGACCAGACCGCATCGGAGCTTTCGGCGCTGCTGGTGTATGTGTTCACCAGTGTTCAGGCTATGCTTGGCACCATCACCATAGGGCAGGTGGTGACCTGTTCCTCCAGTATGATAAGGCTGTCCTCTTCTCTGGCGGGGCTGGCGGAGAATATGGGTTCCATGGAGCGGATCATCATGCTGAGCCAGGATCAGAAGAAATATATGGAACTGGAAAAACGCAAGCAGGTGGGGACGATTCCCCTGGAAAAGCGGCGGGACAACCGGTTCAGGGTGCAGTTTGAGCATGTGTCCTTCCGGTATCCCGGATCTGACAGGGATGTCATAAAAGACCTGAACCTGGAATTCGTCATCGGGGAGCGCATGGCTCTGGTGGGAAAAAACGGCTCCGGTAAGAGTACTTTCATCAAATTGCTCTGCCGTCTGTATGACGTGACGGAAGGCTGTATCAAGGTAAACGGCATCGATATCCGCAAATATGACTACAGAGAATACTGCAATCTTTTCTCCGTGGTGTTCCAGGATTTCGCCATTTTTGCGATTCCGGTGGGGGAAAATATTGCGGCTTCCGCTCAGGTGGATAAGGAGAAGGCGCTGGATGCCCTGGACAGAGCCGGGGTGGGAGAGCGGGTCAGAGAGCTTCCGGAGGGGCTTGCCGTCTGCGTGGGAAAGGATTTCGACGAAGCAGGGGTGATTTTTTCCGGCGGGGAGAAGCAGAAGATGGCCATCGCCAGAGCCATCTACAAGGACGCGCCCTTCGTCATCATGGACGAACCCACCGCCGCCCTGGACCCGCAGGCGGAATGCGAAGTGTTTGCGGGCTTTGATAAAATGGTGGGCAGCAAGACGGCGCTCTACATTTCACATAGGCTGGCGTCCTGCCGGTTCTGCCAGGATATTCTGGTGTTTGACGCAGGCAAAGTAGTCCAGCGGGGCAGTCATGAGGAACTGGAGCGGCAGGAGGGGCTGTATAAAGAATTGTGGGAAGCCCAGGCGCAGTATTATGCGTGACGGCAGCGCGGACAGCCGGTATTGCGGCAGCAGAACCGCGTATCGGCATTGTGGGGCTGCGTGATATAAATTCTGATACAAATTCTTAGAATATTTTACGTTCATACAGGTAGGAAAAAACAGGGAAGTGTGGTAGAATGAAACCATGCGCACCCTGTTTTTTGGATTGGGTATAGCCTTTAGCGGACTGTGCATTGAAAGTTACTTTGAAGTTGATGATCTAAATCTTGATTTTGTCGAAATTAAGAGTCGTAATTCGATACGAGCAGATTGAGAACAACAAGTGCCTGGAAGGTGTAACGGATGAAAAAAGCAATTATATATTGGTTTTCAGAAGCGGAGGGAGGCAGAAAGAAACCTCCGGCAGGCACAGGATACTACCCAACAATAGTATTAGAAGATGGAAGCAATGTTTGTCTGAAAAAAGCATGGAAATCTGTCTGCTCTTAGGGTAAGATGGAGATATCATATTTTAAAGGAAGAAAGGATGACGTTAAGTATGAGATATTTATTTCAGGGGGATTCCATCACGGACTGGGGGCGGGGAAATTATGAAGACCCCCATGCCACCGGATGCGGTTATCCCCGTATTCTGGAAGCGGAGCTCACGGCTGAGAACGGAGACTGCGAGGTGCTGAACTGCGGCATCAGCGGAAACCGGGTAGTGGACTTGCTGGCCAGATGGAAAAAAGACTGCCTGAACCTGAAGCCGGACGTTCTGACCATTTTTATCGGCGTAAACGACGTGTGGCATGAACTGGGCAGCCAGAACGGCGTGGCTTCGGCGCTTTTTGAGGAAGTGTACCGGATTTTGCTCCGGGAGACATTTGCTGCCCTGCCGGAGACGCGGGTCATTCTTATGGGGACTTTCGTCACCCATGGAACAGGCACGGACCCGGATTGGGAGACATTCCGCAACGAAGTAAAGATACGCAGGGATATTACCCGCAGGCTGGCGGAGGAGTTTCATCTGGGCTATGTGGATCTGCAGCAGGTATTTGACCAGGCGCAGGAAAAGCAGCCTGCGGAGCACTGGACCATAGACGGCGTCCATCCTACCGCCGCAGGGCACTGGCTGATAGCCCGGGAGTGGAAGAAGACGGCGGGCGTATAATGGGAAAGCATCCGGCAATTGTCAGGTCAAGAAGGGAAGGTTCGTAATTGCGTTTCGGCTCGCGGCGGAAGTTTTCTCTGATTCATAAAAGGAATATGCCGGAAAAGAATAAAGAATAAACAGGAAATGCGGACTTCGACGAACTGTTTGATATTGAATGGCAAGCAGCAGAAATATATATGGAGGAACGAAAAAATGAAGATTTTGAAGGTGACAGACCCTGCATTCACAAAATACGGCAGGGTAATCGGCAACGTGGATTTTACCGGACTGGTGGAGGCGCTGAAGAAGACGCCCTGCCCTGAGGACGTGGTTTACGAGCCCTCGGTGGAGGCGCTGGAAGCTCTTCCCGTGATGGAAGAACTTTCCAGGATTGTGTACGGGGAGATGCCCATCCAGATCGGATACTGCAACGGGCACAATGTAATGCTGAACGCCCTGGAGTACCACCGGGATTCCGAAATCAATGTGGCGGCAACGGATGCCGTGCTGATGCTGGGACTTCTGACGGATGTGGAAGCGGACCATACCTATGATACTTCCAAAGTGGAGGCTTTCCTGTTACCGGCGGGAACGGCTGTGGAGGTTTATGCCACCACACTGCACTATGCGCCCTGTCATGTAGAGACAGGCGGTTTTCAGGTTGCAATCGTGCTGCCCAGAGGGACAAACTATCCGCTGAAGGGGAGCCATGCAAAGGTAAAAGAGGCGCAATGCGGCGCCGGGGTTTCCAATGAGGATGCCATGCTCACTGCAGTGAACAAGTGGCTCATCGGACATGCCGAAGGCGGATTGGATGAGGGAAGCTTCCTGGGTCTCAAGGGAAAGAATCTGTGCCTGACAGAGGACTGAGAGGAGAATAAGTCATGTATTATATAGGAATCGATCTGGGAACTTCCGCCGTTAAGCTGCTTCTGATGGACAGCGACGGTAAAATCGTGAATATTGTGTCAAGGGAATATCCTTTATATTTCCCCCGCCCGGGCTGGTCGGAGCAGAAGCCGGAGGACTGGTATGAGCAGACCGTCCTCGGCATCAGGGAACTGATTCGGGATGTGGATAAATCTCAGGTGGCAGGCATCAGCTTCGGCGGGCAGATGCACGGCCTGGTCATTTTGGATGAAGACGACAATGTAATCCGCCCTGCCATCCTGTGGAATGACGGCAGGACCACGGAGGAGACGGATTATCTCAACAATGTCATCGGAAAGGAAAAGCTGTCGGAATATACGGCGAATATTGCCTTTGCAGGCTTTACGGCCCCCAAGATTCTCTGGGTAAAAAACAAAGAACCGGAAAATTTTGCACGGATTTCCAAGATCATGCTGCCCAAGGATTATATCGCCTATAAGCTGACAGGGGTACATTGTACGGATGTGTCCGATGCGTCGGGGAGCTTATTGTTTGACGTGAAGAACCGCAGATGGTCTCAGGAAATGTGCGATATCTGCGGTATTACCACTGACAGGTTGGCAAAATGCTACGAGAGTTATGAGGCGGTGGGGACACTTCTGCCCCAGGTGGCTCAGGAACTGGGGCTTGGCACTTCCGTGAAGGTGGCGGCAGGCGCCGGGGATAACGCGGCGGCAGCGGTGGGAACCGGCACGGTAGGCGACAATATGTGCAATATTTCCCTGGGCACCAGCGGCACTGTTTTCATCTCCTCGAAAAATTTCGGGGTGGATAAGTATAATGCCCTGCACTCCTTTGCCCATGCGGACGGCAGTTACCATCTGATGGGCTGCATGCTCAGCGCGGCCAGCTGCAACAAGTGGTGGATGGATGATATTATCGGTACAAAGGACTATGCGGCAGAGCAGAAAGCGATTGAGAAACTTGGCGAGAACCATGTCTACTTCCTTCCCTATCTGATGGGAGAGCGCTCTCCCCACAACAATCCCAATGCCAGAGCGGTTTTCCTGGGGATGAGTATGGATACCACAAGGGCGGATATGACTCAGGCCGTGCTGGAGGGCGTGGCTTTTGCGCTGCGGGATTCCCTTGAGGTGGCCAAGTCCCTGGGAATAGAGCTGACACGCACCAAAATCTGCGGCGGCGGAGCCAGAAGCCCTCTGTGGAAAAAGATTATCGCCAATGTGCTGAACCTCAGGGTGGACGTGCTGGAGAGCGAGGAAGGGCCTTCCATGGGCGGTGCCATGCTGGCGGCGGTAGCCTGCGGCGAGTACGCAGACGTGGAGGAGATTGCGGCGAAGGTCGTGAAGGTAGTGGAGACCGTGGAGCCGGATGCGGAGCTGGTTGCGAAATATGAGGAGCGGTACAGGGAGTTCCGGGAGATTTATCCGGCGTGCAGGCCGCTGTTTTAGGCGTTTGACAATGAAATAATGAAATCTTGTGCATCACGGCAAGTTTTTGCTCCCGGTTCGTCCAGATTAGGTGTTTAACAGCAAAAATCTGTGTATTCCATGGAAATTTTCAAATTTGTAGCAAAAAATCCATGGCATAGTATGATAATTTGGAAGGAAGGTGGAAAAAGATGGCTAAAGTTGAAAATATTATATTTTGTTTGCAGGCAGTCAATATGGACGAACAGGGAGTAACTGCCCAGAATATACTCAATGCGTTGAATCCGGAATATATTCCGGGACTGTTTACATTCTCTGTCATTGTGTCTGTTTTGGATGTCGATTCAGAAACAGGGCATCAGATTGAAGTTGACTTTGTGGATCCGGAGGGAAATTCCGTTGTCCATGTTGAAGGATCTATGCCGCCCCTGCCAACAGATAGTAGTAATCTTCCTAAAGAATATAAGGGAATTGACATCTCAATGAACTGGAATAATGTTAATTTTAAAATTTCCGGAAGCTATGAACTGACACTTAAACTGGATGGCCAATGCATTGGCAGCAAGTCGATTTTTGTCAAGGGGAAGAACGAATAATGGAACAGGAAATAAAATTTTCTCCTACAAGGGGAAACATCAATACTTTGAATTATTTTACACCATTGTCCCGCAGAGGTGGTCAGCTCAATCAGCTGAACTATACCTTTTCAGGTTCCGCGCAACCGGCTGATATATTTGCATTAGCCAAAGCGTTTCTGACTATTTCCGAAATGACCAACAAGAAACTGCAGAAGCTGTGCTATTATGCCAAAGCATGGCATTTGGCTCTATACGATGAGAATCTGATTGAAGAACAGTTCCAGGCATGGGTTCATGGCGCTGTGCAGCCGGCTCTGTATCAGCTTTACAAACCATATGGCTTTTCCGAAATAAAGAGAGTGGACAGCTTTGTGGGGATTCCGGAAACCTTTTTGGATTTTGCAAGGGAAATTTATTCTTCATATGGCCATTTGTCCGGAGATGAACTGGAACGTTTAAATCATCAGGAAGACCCCTGGATTATTGCAAGAGGCGGATGTAAGCCATGGGAAAGCTGCACTACTGAGATTTCCGAGGAAGATATGAAGTCATACTACAGAAGGAAGATGCAGATTTATTAATGAAACGGTATAAAAAAGTGCAACTTCTATATGATACTGACAAGTTGTCACTGATGAAAAGGGGATGGTATGATATGCCCAAAATTCCGATAGCCGAAGTTCCAAAGATTCAAAAGATTTCTCCCGCCAATACGGAGAGTTTAAAAAGGCAGAGGAAGGTTTGTTTTTCTTTTGCGGCGGTAGATAAAAACGAGTATTTCAATTTGGACGGCACATGCCAGAAATGGGCGGCTGATTTATTTGACACAATGCAAAAGGTATCCAATATTTCTGTAAGTGAGATATATAATGGAACCTATTCCCATAAGGGTTCTCCTTTCAGAATTCATCAGCATGATTCTGCAAAACCGCCATGTAGGATACCGGATAAGGTATCGCAGGAAGATATGTGGCAGATAAGGATATCTACAAGTAAAGGTGGGATTCATGGAGTATTCGTAGACAACATTTTTTATGTTATTTGGTTTGACCCACAGCACAATTTATATCCGGATGAAAACCATGGCGGTCTGAAAAAGGTTATGCCTCCATCTACCTGCTGTAAAGACAGGGACGCTGAAATCTCAGAACTGAAAAAGCGACTTGCCGGATTGGAAGAAGAGAACAGAGTTTATGCAGAAATGTTTGAAAAGGTTTGATGCCATCAACGGAAAGGACAGAAATGAAATTTGTAACATTCAATATACGGTATGACTGCGGTTATGACGGCGAGAACAATTTTGAGTTCAGGAAGCCGCTTATCCTGCAGAAAATCGCGCAGGAGAAACCGGATATCCTGTGTTTTCAGGAAGTACTGCCCCATGTGGCGGTGTGGCTGAAGGAGAATCTGGATGACTACTATATTGTAGGCTGCGGCCGCAGTGTGTCCCTCCGGGACGAGCAGTCGGCCATCGCTTACCGGAAGGAACGGATGAACCTGATGAAGATGGACACCTACTGGCTTTCGGAGACGCCCACGGCGCCCGGTTCCCGTTATCCGGGGCAGAGCGATTGTCCCAGAATATGCACGGAGGCGGTGTTTGAGGACATGCGGACAAGGCAGGTATTCCGGGTGGCCAACGCTCATCTGGACAATGCGGGGCAGCTGGCCAGAAAGCTGGCTCTGGAGCAGATTCTGAAAAAGGTGGCGGCGGACTCCTTTTTCGGGGATGTTCCCACTGTGGTGACAGGAGACTTTAATATGGAGCCGGACTGGGAAGAGATGCAGGTTTTGAAGGAATATCCCGAATTCGTCAACCAGACGGAACAGATCGGGGTGACATATCACGGCTACTGGAAAGGCGATGAGCAGTCAAGTATCGACTTCATCATTACCCGGGGAGCGGTAAGGTGTGAGCAGCTGGATAAATGGACGGATCAGAGAGAAGGGCTATACCTGTCGGACCATTATCCGGTCTGCGCGGAGCTTGTGCTGGAAAATCATTCTTTGGAAGAACTATGAATGCATAACGTGTGACTTTAAGCCGAGGGAGATATCCGGATGGTTTAAAACTTGGCATTGGCTGTTTGGCCAATCGTCTTAACGCAAAAGAAGAGCTGAAACAAGGGGACGATCAGAAAGGAGAAACGAGAAATGAGAGTGCTTATGTTCGACATTGACACATTGCGGGCAGACCACATGGGATGTTACGGCTATGGGCGGAACACCACGCCTGTGATGGATGAAATTGCGGAGGAAGGAGTGCGGTTTGAAGACTATTACTGCCCCAACGCGCCCTGCCTGCCATCCAGGGCATCTATGATCAGCGGACAGTACGGGATTCACAACGGTATCGTAGGACACGGGGGGACGGCGGCGGATATGCGCCTACAGGGCAGGAGCAGAAGCTTTACGGATGAGATTTCGGAAAACGGCCTGTTTATGCAGTTCCGCCGGGCGGGGATGCATACGGTATCTTTTTCCACCTTTGCGGAGCGCCACAGCGCATGGTGGTTTAATTCCGGTTTCAATGAATGCCATAATGTGGGCAGGAGAGGCGGAGAAACGGCGGAGATGGTGACGCCGAAGGTACTGGAGTGGCTGGAAAAGAACGGGAAAGAGGACAACTGGATGATGCATGTGCATTACTGGGATCCCCACACGCCTTACCGGACACCGGCGGATTACAGGAGCGGCCTGGAGGATACGCCCATGCCGGACGACTGGATTACGGAGGAGATTTTCGCGGAGCACCTTCTGCATATAGGGCCTCACGGGGCAAACGAGATCAATATGTGGAATGACGATCATAATGCCCATTGGCCTAAACATCCCGGCAGCCTTAAAGACCTGGAAGAGGCTAAGCGTTTCCTGAATTCCTATGATGACGGAATCCGGTATACCGATGACAATATCGGCCGGATTATCGGCTGGCTGAAGGAAAACGGACTGTATGACGATGATCTGGCTATTATCATCACGGCGGACCACGGGGAGGATCTGGGAGAGTTCGGCGTGTATGCGGAGCATGGCATGGCCGATGATCCGGTCTGCAGGATCCCGCTGATCATCCGCTGGCCGGGGATGCGGAAAGGGGCGGTGGTGAAGGGCTTCCATGACAATACGGACCTGGCGCCTACCATGCAGGAGCTGCTGGGCACATCCCTGGCAACCTGGGACAACTTCCGCTACGACGGCGTTTCCTTTGCGAAAGCCCTGAAGGACGGCACGGACTGCTCCAAACCTTACGCGGTGCTGACCCAGTGCGCCCATGTGTGCCAGAGGAGTGTACGGTTTGACGATTATATCTATATCCGCACCATTCATGGCGGCGGGCATCTGCTGCCGGACGAGATGCTGTTCCATGTGAAGGAGGATCCTCATGAGCTGCATAATCTGGCGGAGGAACGCCCGGACTTGTGCGCCAGGGGAGCGAAGATGATTCTGGACTGGACGGACAGCATGATGAAGTCATCCCGGTCAGATGTTGATCCCATGTGGACCGTAATGCGGGAAGGCGGGCCCGAGCATTGCAGGGGCGCATTGAAAGGATATATGGAGCGGATCAAGGGAACGCCCCGGGAATACGGGATTCCTTTGCTGCAGGAGAAGTATGGGGAGTTTATATGATTTATACTCACAAACGCAAATAATTGCCGTCTGCAGAATATAGCGAGTGAACGCATCGCGGCAATCCAGAGCTGAAAGCGGCAATAAAATGCGTTCACGAGTATAATTCGTTACAAAGGGGCTGTTTCCCGACAGCCCCTTTGTGCAGAAACTCCATCAGCAGCATTTCCTCTCGTAGCAATCGTGACTTCATGGCCTTCTGCCGGAAGTTCATTTATACTGCGCACCGGTTAAATTTGCAGTGCAACCCGACTGCAGACCGCCAGCCAGGTACTTTCCCAGGGACACCACTGTAAATCCTGGCGGTCTGCAGTATACCATTCGTATGCCGAAAATCTGGTGCCGCCTGTTGCCAAAATTTTCATTCTTATCACCGCGGATAATGGATTTACAGCACCTTGGCCAGGAAATCCCGCGTCCTGGGCTGCTTCGGAGCGGAGAAAATTTCTTCCGGAGTACCTTCCTCCACGATTTTCCCGTCTGCCATAAAAATCACTCTGTCAGCCATTTCTCTGGCGAAGCCCATTTCGTGGGTGACTACTACCATAGTCATGCCTTCTCTGGCCAGTTCCTTCATAACCTCCAGTACTTCCCCCACCATCTCCGGGTCCAGCGCGGAGGTAGGTTCGTCAAAGAGCATGACCTCCGGGTCCATGCAGAGAGCACGGACGATGGCAATCCGCTGTTTCTGGCCGCCGGACAGCTGGCTGGGGTAAGCGCCGGCCCGGTCTCCCAGTCCCACCCGTTCCAGCAGTGTCCTGGCCTGTGCTTCCGCATCGCTCTGGGACTTTTTCAAAAGCTTCATGGGAGCCAGGGTCATATTCTTTAAAATCGTCATGTGAGGGAACAGGTTAAAGTGCTGGAACACCATTCCCATCTTCTGGCGGTGGAGATTGATATTGGCATTTTTGTCGGTGATATCCGTCCCTTCGAACAGAATCTGTCCTCCCGTGGGGACTTCCAGCAGGTTCAGGCATCTTAAGAAAGTGGATTTCCCGGAACCGGAAGGGCCGATGACTACCACCACTTCGCCCTTGCGGACAGAAGCGGTCACACCGTCCAGGGCTTTGATTTCGCCGCCGTTATAGTGCTTCCGTACCTCTTTTGCCTGAATAATAAAATTATCGCTCACTGCTTCTCAGCCTCCTTTCCAGTTTCCCTACCAGGAAAGTAAAGAACATTACCAGCACCAGATAGATCAGCGCGGACATCAGCAGGGGGAACAGATAATCATAGCAGTTGCCTCCGATGATATTGCCTGCGTAGGTGATATCCGTCAGCCCTACATAGCCTGCCACCGCGGTCTCCTTTAACAGGACGATGAATTCGTTTGCCAGAGTGGGCAGCACGGCCTTGAAGGCCTGGGGCAAAATAATGTAGCGCATGGTGGACACATAGCCGAAGCCCAGGCTGCGTCCTGCTTCCATCTGTCCGGCATCGATGGACATGATGCCGCCCCGGATGATTTCCGCCACATAGGCTCCGGAGTTAATGCCGAAAGACAGGGCGGCTACCATGACCTTGTTCCGGCTGGAGGCGAAGATGACGAAATACATGATCATCAGCTGCACTACCATGGGCGTACCGCGGATGACTGTCAGGTATACCCTTGCAATGGCATTGAAGAAGCCCAGGGCAAATTTGCCGGGACCGTGCAGTTCCGTATGGTTTTTGTCCCAGGATACGCGGACCAGAGAGACGACCACGCCCAGAGCCACGCCGATGAGAAGCGCCAGAAGGGTAAGCAGCAGGGTATTTCCCAACCCCTTTATGTACATTTGGTACCTGTCGTCAAAGATAAAGCTTTTGTAGACATCGTACCCGAAATCGTTCAGCCACTCGGGGCCGTTCTGTATCCAGTCCGGCGCAACCAGGGGCCAGCTTTGAGAAGCGGATGGTCTCATGGGGTGATTCTCCTTTTTGTCATAAGTTGTGCTTTCGTGTGCAGATGCAGTATATACCGCGCACCGGTTGAAGTTGCAGTACAACCCGACTGCAGACCGCCAGCCGGGTATTTTCCCGGAGGCATCACTGTAAACCTCGCGGTCTGCAGTATAATTCCGACACGGCGCCTTCCGTTTTTTGAAAAGGGCATTTCGGAAAGGGCAAAATCGAAATGGTTCTGTGCGGCATTTCAATGCCGTGTGGACGCGCAGGGGGAATGCTTCATTCCGTCGGAAAGGGCGGATAAAGATGCTCACAGTGCCCACAGCACAGATAAGGGCTGCCGCATCAGGCAATCCGGCGGCAGCCCCTGTATCCGGGATTCAGGCCGGATAGTTTGGAACAGGAATTATTCCGCAGTGATGTATTTGTCGATGATGCTCTGGACGGTGCCGTCCGCGATCAGCTCCATCAGCGCATTGTTCACCGCTTCGTAGAGCGCGGGATTATCCTTGCTCATGGCAGCGGCATACTCCTCTGTAATGTATTCGGTATCCAGAATCTTCAGTCCTTCTACCTCGGCAACAAAAGCTTTGGCAGGCTCATTGTCGATTACCACACAGTCTACCTTTCCTGTCTTCAAAGCCTGTACGGCCTCCGCGCCCTTGCTGTAGCGGTCTATGGTTCCCAGGCCCGCATCTTCGATATCTTTGGTGGTGTAGATGTCGCCGGTGGTATTGCGCTGAACGCCGACAGTATGGTTGGCACCCTCCGCAAGCAGGTCATCCGCGCTGGTGATGTCGCTGTCCTCTGTCACGATGATGACCTGTACGCCCGTGGTGTAGCTGACGGTGAAATCAACCTCTTCCTGACGGTCGGGGGTGATGGTCATGCCGGCCAGGCCGATGTCTGCCTTGCCGCCCTTGAGGGCCTCCGTGATGGAATCGAATTCCATGTCGTCAATCTGCAGCTCCAGTCCCAGTTTATCGGCGATGGCATCGGCGATTTCCGCATCGATGCCGGCTACCTCTCCGCCTTCCACATACTCATAGGGCGGGAAAGCCGCGTTGGTTGCCATGGTCAGCTTGCCTTCCACTGCAGTAGTGAAGCCTTCTGCCTGTCCGGAAGCGTCGCTGCTGCCATCGGAACCGGAAGTTTCTTCGCTGCCGTCCGCGGCATCGGTGCCGCTCTCCTCGCTGCCGTCGGAAGCGCCGGTGCCGCTCTCCTCGCTGCTGTCGGAAGCGTCGCTGCTGCTTTCTTCACTGCTGCCGGAAGCGTCGCTGCTGCTCTCGGAACTGCTGCCGCTCGCATCGCTGCTACCTGTTCCGTCACCGGATGCAGGCGTGTCGCCGCAGGCTGCCATGGACACTGCCATAAGGGAAGCCAGCAGCAGGGCTGTCAGTTTTTTCATTTTCATAATAGTTACCTCCTAAAATAAATTCCTGGTATCCGCAGGATGCCATAGTATCCGCAGGCTACATAAGTATCTGCACTATGCGGACCAATGGAGAGATACTAGCACTTCATGCATAATATGTCAATGGATTTCTGGAAAAAATCATGGGAATTTCCTGAAATCTTTATAAAGATGAATATTATTGAAAAATATTCAAAATTTTATGCATAAAACCGACAGCGAGGCACAAATTTATTTTTCCTGTACTCCTGGTTGAAAAAGAGAGAGAATTGTGAGATGATGGAGGCATTTACAGGGAATAGGGAAGTGCCACGAAATAAATTTGCAGGATTCCGCAAAAAATATACGCCCATGTTTCAGGCGTTTTGCGGAACGGGAGGAGAGAAGGATGGTACAGTACAGAGAACTGTGCGGGGAAGAAATTTGCCGGGAACTGTTTGGCGGTTTTATCCGTCATCAGAATGTGACGAAATGCCGGAGACGGGTGGACGGCGAATGGGTGATAAGGGATGATCCGTTTGTTGACGACTGGACGGAGGAAGAATATCAGCTTTTAGTGAAATGTCTGAAAAATACCGCTGCCGCAGGCGGTTTTGTATATGGGGCGTTTTATGACGGCGTTTTGAAGGGGTTTACATCGGTGGAATCCGCGCTGTTTGGAGGGGAACAGAGGTATCTGGATTTATCATGCATCCATGTGTCGGAAGATATGCGGGGAAAGCGAATCGGCAGAGCGCTTTTTCTGGCGGCGAAGGACTGGGCCGCAGGGCATGGCGGGCGTAAGCTTTACATATCCGCTCATTCCGCCGTGGAGACTCAGGCCTTTTACAGGGCAATGGGCTGTGTGGAAGCGGAAGTTTACCATCAGGGGCATGTGGAGGCGGAGCCTTATGACTGCCAGCTGGAGTGTGCGCTGTGAGAGCGGAATTATGGGTATACCGTCCATTCGCAGAGGGAACAGGCCGTCCATGAAAATATGTTCTGAAAATGGATGAAGAAAGCCGCCTGAAGCTGTTCTGATATTGCGGGACAGCTTCAGGCGGCAAAAGTATTATCCTGTGACAGAGGGCAGGTTCCCCAGATTGTTGTTGTCAGAGCCGTCAGGAATGGATTTCAGATATTCCGTGTCTCCCCGGTGTGCCACGCCCACGCCTCTGATATCGCCTTCCTTTGCCATCCGGACGCCTTCTTCCTTACTGACGGTAGAGCCGTCGGAAAGCTGGTAGCCGTCAATTTTTCCGCTGTGCTTTACCAGGCCGACGATTTCCCGGGCATCTGATTTTGGCTGAGGGATTTCATCCAGAGTGTTCTGCGCCAGGGCGGCTGTGAGGCTTGTGTCGTTTCTTTTATTACTCATAATTTATGGCTACAGGATGCGCGAAGCGATTCCTGTTATTCCTTTCTGCCCGGTGTGCGGGCACAAATCCTGTCATTTGTTTCTTCAAGTTCTGATTTTCGGGCCTGCGCAATAATGCAATCCGGGTTATTTTCCGGACTGCCGCTGTTTTGGCTTCATGCATAGGATTTCCGGTGCAGGAAGAAAAATACCTTCCAACCTTAACCATCCGGGATATGCATAAAATTAGACTGTTCTGAAAAGGGATTTTTGTTTTTTTGTAAAAAGAGTGGAAAAGCAGCGGCAAAACAGTTATAATTTATATAAGAACCAGACAATCAATTTATATATCAGGAGGGTAATGACATGAACAATTTAACGGAGTTAAATTTGTTGCCGGAAGTAAAAATCGGTATCGTGGCCGTGAGCCGCGATTGCTTTCCGGAGAGTCTGTCCGTGAACAGAAGGAAGGCTCTGATGGAGGCTTACACTGCAAAATACGGCACGGACAGCGTCTATGAGTGTCCCGTATGCATCGTGGAGAGCGAGATTCATATGGTACAGGCTCTGGAGGATTTAAAGGCGAACGGCTGTAACGCGCTGTGTGTATATCTTGGAAACTTCGGACCGGAGATTTCCGAGACTTTGCTGGCAAAGCATTTCGACGGTCCTGCCATGTACATAGCGGCGGCCGAGGAGAGCCAGAACGACCTGGTGGGCGGCCGCGGCGATGCTTACTGCGGTATGCTGAACGCAAGCTATAACCTGAAGCTGCGCAATGTGAAGGCTTACATCCCGGAGAATCCCGTGGGTACCGCAGCAGAATGCGCAGACAGGATTCATGAATTTATTCCCATTGCAAGGGCTATCGTAGGTCTGAACAATCTGAAGATTATTTCTTTCGGCCCCAGACCGCTGAATTTCCTTGCCTGCAACGCTCCCATCAAGCAGCTTTACAACCTGGGCGTGGAGATTGAGGAGAACTCCGAGCTTGACCTGTTCGAAGCATTCAGGAAGCATGAGGGAGACGAGAGGATTCCGGCCAGGGTGAAGGAGATGGAAGAGGAGCTTGGCGCCGGCAACAAGAAGCCGGAGATTCTGCCCAGGCTGGCTCAGTACGAACTGACGCTTCTTGACTGGGTGGAGGCTCACAGAGGCTACCGCAAGTATGTGGCCATCGCCGGAAAATGCTGGCCAGCATTCCAGACCCAGTTCGGCTTCGTTCCCTGCTATGTGAACAGCCGTCTCACCGGCATGGGCATTCCCGTATCCTGTGAGGTGGATATCTACGGGTGCCTGAGCGAGTTCATCGGCACCTGCGTCAGCGAGGACATCGTGACGCTGCTGGATATCAACAATACCGTGCCGGACGATATGTACGAGGATGCTATCAACGGAAAATACAGCTATACTCATAACGACACCTTCATGGGCTTCCACTGCGGCAACACCAATACCAAAAAGCTGTCTTCCTGCAGCATGAAGTACCAGATGATCATGGCCCGCACCCTTCCCGAGGAAGTGACCCAGGGTACCCTGGAGGGAGATATCATTCCCGGAGATATTACCTTCTATCGTCTCCAGTCAACGGCCGACAATAAGCTTCGCGCTTACATTGCCCAGGGAGAGGTGCTTCCGGTGGCAACCAAATCCTTCGGCGGCATCGGAGTATTCGCCATTCCCGAGATGGGACGCTTCTACCGTCATGTGCTGATAGAGAAGAACTATCCTCATCACGGCGCTGTGGCATTCGGACATTTCGGAAAGGCTCTGTATGAGGTATTCAAGTATATCGGCGTGCCGGTGGAGGATCTGAATTACAACCAGCCTAAGGGTGTGCTGTATCCTACGGAAAATCCGTTCGCATAATCCGAAGTTTTGCGGATACAATGCCCTTGAAAGGCGTAAAAACTTCCGCCTGTGGTTTCTGATCCAATGGCTCGTCTGCATTGCAATAGCCTGCATGCAGACAAGCCATTGGATTGCATATAAAAAAGCTCCGAACCGCATAGTGCATTCGGGGCTTTCGCATTTTGTCGTTCATCCGTCATAGGCCGATTTCATCCAGAGCAACATACGGGAAACTGCTGCGGAAAATTCATTCTGTCCGGATTTTACATCAATAGAAATTTTCGGCAACAGCCCTTTTCAGGACTCCACATCGGAATCTGCCGCAACAGCAGATACTACGCTGGATATCACCGAGATGATTACTGCAAAGATTATGATCAATAATCCGCCGCCTAACAAAATAAACATAATCGAAATCCTCCTGTAAGGTCATAATAAGACAGAACAGTCGGGACAGGAACAGCTTTTAACAGCCGGCTTTTCACCCTGTCTGGAAGCAGCTTTCTGCCCTGAACGAAACTATTATATCATATTTGCCGCCAGATCACAACCGACAAAAACAAATTTTTGGAGAATAATGGTTGTACCCCGGCCTTCTTTTTGGTATTATACTCGTGAACGCATTTGATTGCCGCTTTCAGATCTGGATTGCCGCGATGCGTTCACTCGTTAGGAATTGTCGGAAAACAACTGATACAATTTCTTTAAAGAAAAGCCCGGAAATACAAGGGAAACAGCTTTAAACCCGTATCAGTTATTTGTAGACACTTCCTTATACTCTGCAGACGGCAATTATTTGCGTTTGTGGGTATATCTTATTGGTGTGGTGAAAAAGGAAGGGATTTATGCTGCCACAGGGAGAAATAGACCCGGCAGCAGGGCAGGGAAGACGATGATTACGATTTCTGTGTGCATGATTGTAAAAAATGAAGAGAAGAGACTGAAGCGATGTCTGGACAGCCTGCAGGGCCTGGCAGATGAAATTGTCATAGCGGACACCGGTTCCACGGATGCCACAAAGGAGATTGCAAAGCGGTACACGGATCAGATATACGATTTTACATGGACAGGAGATTTCAGCGAAGCAAGGAATTTTGTGTTTTCCAGAGCCACCAGGGAATATATATATTCTGCGGACGCAGATGAGGTATTATCGGAGGAGAACAGAGAGCGGTTTCGCATACTGAAGGAAACGCTGCTCCCGGAGATTGAGATCGTACAGATGAAATATGCCAATCAGCTGCAGTTTGGCACAGTCTACAATTTTGATGAAGAATACCGTCCGAAGCTGTTCAAAAGACAGCGGAATTTCGTCTGGGAATATCCGATTCACGAGACTGTACGGCTGATGCCGGTAATATATGACAGTGATGTCATAATTACGCACATGCCGGAGGAGAGCCATGCCAAACGGGATTTGGAGAATTTCCGAAGGCATTGCATGGAAGGATATCGTCTTCCGAAACGGCTTCATGGTCTCTATGCCAGAGAATTGCTGCTGGCGGGGGATGAGGAAGATTTTGCCCGGGCGGCGGATATTTTTATCGCATCGTCCCGGGACAATGACCGGGACGGGGAGGAACTGGTCCAGGCGTGCTGCGTGGTGGCGAAGGCGGCCAGGCTGGCGGGGGACGTGGTTTCTTTTTTCAAATATACTTCAAAAGTGATCGCAGAAGAGGCATGCTCGGAGATATGCTGCGAGATGGGGCATTTTTACGAGGCTCTGGAAGACCTGGAGGAGGCGGCTGTCTGGTATTACAATGCAGTCTATGAGACGCAGCCGGTTCTAAATCTCAGGGCGGGAGGACGGGAGAGCCTGGAGGGGCTGATACGCTGCTACGAGAAGCTTTCCTGCCCGGAACAGGCGGATATCTACCGGGAGGAGCTGGAGATCCGCTGCGGCGGAGCCTGCGGGAGCGGAGAAGCCTGCGAAAGTGGAGAAGCCTGCGGGAGCGGAGAAGCCTGCGAAAGTGGAGAAGCCTGCGGGAGCGGTGGAGCCTGTGGAAGTGGAGAAGCCTGTGGAAGCGGGAGAAGCCTGTAACGGCATGGAGGCTTACAACGGCGGGAAACATTGAGGGGAAAGCTTTTCTGCGGCTTGTCCGGCAGTTTCGGCTGGCCGGGCATAACATGCGGAAACAGAAAGAAAGGCGGTAAAATACGGTGAGCTGGGAAGAGAATGTACGAAAAGTAGTGCCTTATGTGGCGGGGGAGCAGCCGCGTAAGCCGGATATCATCAAGCTGAATACAAACGAGTGCCCCTATCCGCCGGCGCCCGGGGTAGGAAAGGCGGCGGCGCAGATGGACCCCGGTGCGCTGCGGCTGTATCCGGATCCTGATACGGCGATTCTGGCGGAGGCACTGGCGGAATATTATCATGTAAAACCGGAACAGGTATTTGTGGGCGTGGGCTCCGATGATGTGCTGTCCATGGCATTTATGACATTTTTCAACAGTGACAGGCCTGTTTTGTTTCCGGATGTTACTTATTCTTTTTATGATGTGTGGGCGGAAGTACACAGAATTCCGTATAAAACATGCCCGTTGGACGAGAACTGGCATATCCGTCCGGAGGACTACAGACAGCCCAACGGAGGTGTCATTTTCCCCAATCCCAATGCGCCCACAGGCCTGATGGAGAGTTTGGAGACGGTGGAGGAGATCATCCGGACAAACCGGGATTCGGTGGTCATAGTGGATGAGGCCTATGTAGACTTCGGCGGCGTGTCCGCCCTGGGGCTTGTGGAAAAATACGATAATCTGCTGGTGGTGCAGACCTTCTCCAAGTCCCGCGCCATGGCGGGGATGCGGATCGGGTTCTGCGTCGGCAATGAAAAGCTGATCCGGTACCTGAACGATGTGAAATTTTCCTTCAATTCCTATACCATGAATCTGCCGGCTCAGCTGCTGGGGGCGGAGGCTGTGCGGGACGAGGCTTATTTTAAGGAAATTACGGGGAGGATTATCGCAACCAGGGAGCGGGTGAAAGGGGAACTGAAAAAACTGGGATTTTCTTTTCCGGATTCCAGAGCGAATTTTATTTTTGCAACGCATCCCGCCATTCCGGCGAAGGAGATTTTCCGGGCACTCCGGGAGGCGGATATCTATGTGCGCCATTGGGATAAACCCAGGATATCGGAGTATCTGCGCATTACCATCGGTACGGATGAGCAGATGGATACGCTGCTGGCGTTTCTGAGGGATTATGTGGCAGGAGTAATGTGAGGGGCAGGAACTCTGTCGACGAAAACCGTGCGGTCGGAACCGCCATCCGGCTTTTTGGCAGGGCAGGTCAGAGAGTTGATTCGTGCAGTCCGGGACAGCCGGATTTCAGAGTAATTAAGTAGGTAGAAGAGAAAAGAAACGGAGATTATTATGCTGAAGAAATATTTATTTGTATTTTTTGTGTCCATGGTACCCCTGATTGAGCTGAGGGCGGCAGTTCCCATTGCCCTTGGCATGAATCTGCCGGTGGTGCCCAGCTATGTTGTATGTATTCTCGGCAATATGCTTCCAGTGCCCATTATTTTCCTGTTTGCCAGAAAGGTGCTGGAATGGGGGGCAGATAAACCTGTTATCGGTAAATTCTTCACTTTTTGTCTGGAAAAAGGACATAAAGGCGGGGAAAAGCTGAAGCAGAAGGCGGGCAGGGGGCTGTTTGTGGCGCTTTTGCTGTTTGTGGGAATCCCGCTGCCGGGAACCGGGGCATGGACGGGGACGCTGGCGGCCAGCCTGCTGGATATGGATTTTAAATCCAGCGTGTTTGCGGTGCTCTTCGGCGTGGTTCTGGCGGGCATTATCATGGGGCTGGCCAGCGCGGGGGTGTTCGGGGCCCTGGGCGCGATGTTCTGAAGGCAGGGGAAGGAATGCCGCGGTTTGGAGCGGAAAGCGCGGCAGAAATGCGGGAGGTTACGGAGATGATGATTTACCAGGATTTTGCAGGCGTTTATGATGAGCTGATGGATAATACACCGTATGCGCTTTGGGCAGACCGTCTGGAACTGTTGATCCGGAAATACGGAGTGTCAAGGCCGGAGCGGGATGCGGAAGAAGTGTTGGATGCCGAGCGGAACCTGGTAGTTGACCTGGGCTGCGGCACGGGGACGCTGACGGAACTGATGTATCTGAAGGGCTACGACATGATAGGAGTGGATGCCTCCGAATCCATGCTGAATATTGCCATGGAAAAAAAGGAAAAGAGCGGATCGGAAATCCTGTATCTGCAGCAGGATATGCGGGAACTGGAGCTGTACAGCACTGTTGGAACCATATTCAGTGTCTGCGACTCCCTGAATTATATCCTGGATGAGGACGAATTGCTGGAAGTTTTTTCTCTGGTGAACAATTATCTGTTTCCCGGGGGGATTTTCATATTTGATTTCAATACGGATCATAAATACCGGGATATCATCGGGGAGACTACCATTGCGGAGAACCGTGAGGACTGCAGTTTTATCTGGGAAAATTTTTATGACCCGGAGGAAGAGATCAATGAATATGATCTGACAGTCTTTGTGCGGGCAGAGGGGGATACTTTCCGGAGGTTTACGGAAACCCATTTCCAGAGGGGGTATACTGTGGAGCAGATGCTTGCGCTGGTGGGCCGTGCGGGCATGTCTGTGGTGGAGGTTCTGGATGCGGATACCGGGGAAGCCGTTACGGACAGGAGCCAGCGCGTTTATGTAATTGCGAAGGAAAAGGAGAAGGACAGGAGCTTCTGACGGACATAATGACAGAACGTACATTCGAAAAAGCAGGCTGACAGTATGACAGGCAGCGGAGCATTCCGGATACATGTCAGAAGCGGATACGGGAAAGAGAGGGAAAAATGGCTGACTATATCGTACGCGCCACTGCGGCAGACGCCCAGATCCGGGCGTTTGCCTGTACTACGAGAGGCGTGGTGGAAACAGCAAGACAGGCGCATAATACAAGTCCGGTGGTCACGGCGGCCCTGGGAAGGCTTCTGAGCGCAGGGGCGATGATGGGAAGTATGCTGAAGGGTGAAGAGGATCTGCTGACGCTTCAGATCAGGGGAGACGGTCCCGTGCAGGGGCTGATGGTGACAGCGGATGCAAAAGGAAATGTAAAAGGATATGCAAATGTCCCGGATGTGATATTGCCTGCGAATGCGAAAGGTAAGCTGGATGTGGCAGGGGCAGTGGGATCGGGAAATCTGAGGGTTATTCGGGATATGGGGTTAAAAGAGCCTTATGTGGGGCAGACTCTGTTACAGACAGGCGAGATTGCGGAGGATCTGACCTTTTATTTTGCTACTTCCGAGCAGGTGCCTTCCTCCGTGGGACTGGGCGTTCTCATGGAGAGGGACAATACGGTGAGACAGGCAGGAGGATTTATCATCCAGCTGATGCCCTTTGCGGAGGATGCCGTTATTGACAGGCTGGAACAGAATCTGAGCAGGGTCACGTCCGTGACAGCCATGCTGGACGCTGGAAATACGCCGGAGCAAATGCTGGAATTGCTCTTAGAAGGAATGGATTGTGAGATTCTGGAGACCAGACCTGCGGCTTTTTTATGTAATTGTGACAGACCGAGAATCGAGAAGGTTCTGATCAGCCTTGGGAAAAAGGAGATCAGGGACATGATAGAGGACGGACAGGAGATAGAGGTAAACTGTCAGTTCTGCGGAAAGCATTATAAGTTCAGTGTGGACGAGCTGAAGGAAATATATCGGAAGAGCAGGTAAACTTCCGGGTGATGCGGTGAGACCAATAATCGTACCCGAGCCAACCTCCGGGAGTTCACAATAACTTCCGGAAACAGCGGAAAAAGGAAAGAGGGACAATATGAAGCAGGGATTTATTAAAGTCGCGGCTGTAACACCGAAAATCAAGGTGGCAGACCCGATCCATAATGCGGAAATGATTTGTGCGAGGATGGAGGAAGCCTGTGAAAAGGGCGCGAAGATCATCGTATTTCCGGAACTGTGCATTACAGGTTATACCTGCGGAGATTTATTCCTGCAGCCGCTGCTGTTGGAGGAAGCATCCCGCCAGCTGCTGAAGATTGCGGAGCGCACCAGGGATAAAGATGCGCTGGTTATGGTAGGGCTGCCGATGGAGCGGGACGGCAGGCTGTACAATGTGGCGGCGGTGCTCTGCCGGGGCGAGATTCTGGGGATGGTTCCCAAAGCCAATATTCCTTCTTATGCGGAATTCTATGAAGGACGGCATTTTGCCGAGGGCAATACGGAACCGGTTTTTTTCGTATTTCATGGAAAGGCAATCCCCTTTGGCACCAATCTTCTGTTTTCCTGTGAGGACGTACATGGATTGACGGTAGGATGTGAAGTCTGTGAAGACCTGTGGGTAGCGGACTCTCCGGGAACGAACCACGCCTTGAAGGGTGCGACTATCCTGGCGAACCTGTCTGCATCCAACGAGACGGTGGGAAAGGACGAATACAGGGAGCTGCTGGTGAAATCCGCCAGCGCCCGGCTGATCTGCGGCTACATCTACACATCGGCCGGAGAGGGGGAATCTACTCAGGATCTGGTGTTCGGCGGGCATAACCTGATCGCTGAAAACGGCATTCTGCTGGCCCAGGTAAAGAAATTCAGCTGTGAGACGATTTACAGCGATATCGATGTGGAGAGGATCCTTTCCGACAGAAGGCGCATGGGCACTTTCGGAAAGGAACCGCAGGCGGAGTATGTCAAAGTTTCTTTTCGCCTGAAAACGGAAGAGACGGTTCTGGACAGGAAATTTGCTCCGCAGCCTTTTGTGCCGGGGGATGAGATCCAGCGCAGCCGCCGCTGTGAGGAGATTTTGTCCATCCAGTCCTATGGGCTGAAAAAGAGATATGAGCACACAGGACTTTCCAAAGCCGTGGTCGGTGTGTCCGGGGGGCTGGATTCCACGCTTGCGCTGTTGGCGACAGTCCGGACCTTTGATCTGCTGGGACTTGACAGAGAGGGAATAGTGGCTGTGACCATGCCCTGTTTCGGAACCACGGACAGGACTTATGACAATGCCTGCAGACTGTCGCGTATTCTGGGGGTTACGTTGGAGGAAGTGGATATCCGGAATGCGGTGGAGGTTCATTTCCGCGATATCGGGCAGGATATTTCCGACCATGATGTAACCTATGAAAACGGGCAGGCAAGAGAGCGCACCCAGGTGCTGATGGATCTGGCAAATCGCTTTAACGCGCTTGTGATCGGGACGGGAGATATGTCGGAACTTGCGTTAGGCTGGGCTACCTATAATGGAGATCACATGTCCATGTACGGTGTCAACGCCGGAGTGCCGAAGACGCTGGTGCGGCATCTGGTAAAATATTATGCGGATACCTGTGAGGACAGGGAGCTTGCGGAAGTGCTTGGGGATGTGCTGGATACGCCCGTGAGCCCGGAGCTGCTTCCGCCGGTGGACGGTGTGATCTCCCAGAAGACGGAGGATCTGGTGGGGCCTTACGAGCTGCATGACTTTTTCCTGTATTATATGCTGCGCTGCGGTTATCCGCCCGCAAAGGTGTACAGGGCGGCGAAGCTGGCGTTTGCGGGATTGTATGATGACGGGACGATTTTAAAGTGGCTGAAAAATTTTTATAAGAGATTCTTTGCACAGCAATTCAAGCGTTCCTGTCTGCCGGACGGACCCAAAGTGGGAAGTGTGGCGCTGTCGCCCCGGGGAGACCTGCGGATGCCTTCTGATGCCAGTGTGGCATTGTGGATAAGGGAAGTGGAAGGGCTGAAAGCTGCCGTGGAAGCAGGGTGAAAAGGGGATGGCATTGTCTGGAGGTATGCGGAATGAAGGGCGTGTGAAGTGATATATGATTGATACCCACAAACGCAAATAATTGCCGGCTGCACAGAATAACGAGTGAATGAATCAGCAATTCAGAACTGAAAGCGGCAATTGAATGCCTTCACGAGTATAAGACATCTCGGGAGATTTTTGTGCCATATGAAAGAGGGGATGGGACGGGATAAGAGTTTGGTATGATATTATATTGGAATAGAGAATGAAACCAGCTTTCGGGCTGGTTTTGCTTTTGGATATGAAAAAGTTCGCCTTATGTGTAAGAAAGGCGAACTTTTTTTAATAACTTTAATTATTCTATACCATTTGTCCGCACATTGCAAGCGGAATTTTTTCTTTTGCATTTTTTGGCAGATTTGCTGTTTTGTGTCTCATATTTTGTCTTTGTTTACTGCAAAATGCTGTTATTTTGACATTATTGTACAAAAACGGTTCAGATAGAATGCGTTATTTTGTCTTATAAAAGTCTATAAAACGTTTATTTTCTGAGAAAGTTTATAAGAGGACAGTGAAAGACTCTGTGCGTTCGTGGATAGCCTTATGTAACGGAAACACCTGTTTGCTGCATGAAATTCGAAGAGAAAAAACATTCCTGAAACACGCACTTTTCCTATATATTTTTTATCTTATATTCGTATTTACGAGTTTTATATAGCGACAAAGAAAATATAAAATGTGACAGTGTATCCGGTCATATTCCCCCAAAAAAGTTCGCCTTTCTTACACACAAGGCGAACCTTTTTCAGAAGAAAATATACATGGAAAAGCATAAATATACCACACAGCCTGAAAACATGCAGAAAACAGAACGGAGGTTCAGATTTGATAGATTACAAACCATTCTGGGAGACGCTGAAGCAGTCGGAGGAAACCACATACACTCTGGTCACAAGACACCGCATTTCCGGTGCGACCATAGACAAGCTTAGAAATAACAAGCCGGTGAATACCACGACGCTGGACGGCCTGTGCGGTATATTTGAGTGTGCGCTGCAGGATATCGTGCGGTATGTGCCGGACAGGAACAGCGAAGAAGGAGCCGGAAAGAATACAGCCACAGAGCCGGATGCAGAAAAACAGGGAAAAAAGAACCTGGAGGGAGCTGGCAGCATGCCTGGTCTCTGACAGGAAGGAGGATATTTTGAATAAGAGAGAGACGAGAGGAAATATGCCGGATGGAAAGGGAACCCGCGGATGGAAAATCGCAGGCGTTCTGTTCCTTGCAGGAGCGATTGTCTGTACAGCGGTAGCCTGCGCAGGAAAGGAAACCCAGTCCCGGGCCGAGGATGAATACGATAAGCTGGCGGAGCAGACTGGCGGGACGGCAGCCGCACCGGAACCGGAGGAGGCTTCTGTGGAGGCGGAGCAGGAACCGGAAGCCACGGAAGAGCCGCCGGAGGAAAAGGACCCGGCAGCCCTTCTGAAGGAGATGGGCATACCTGTCCCGGAGAAAGCAGTTGACTTTACGGATCTGCAGGAAAATACCAGCGAAGACATTTATGCCTGGATTTACATACCAGACACGAAGATAGATTACCCTGTGCTGCAGCATCCAACAGACAATACTTATTATTTAAATTATAACCTTGACGGCAGCAGGGGATATCCCGGGTGCATTTATACGGAAGATTATAATGCAAAGGATTTCTCCGACCCGGTGACGGTGCTCTACGGGCACAACATGAAAAACGGCACCATGTTTGCAGGGCTACACAGATACAGTGACAGCGAATACATGGAAGAGCATCCCTATGTGTATGTGTATACGGAGGAAGGTCTTCTGGTGTATGAGATATTTGCGGCGCATGAATACAGCGATGCCCATATCCTCTATGCTCATGACTATACGGAGGAAGGGGAATTTACGGGATACCTTGATGAGATACGGAATGCGCGGAACATGGGAAATGTCCTGCGGGAGGATGTGGAGGTTGCGGCAGGTGATAGAATACTGACGCTGTCCACATGTATTTCCAGCAAGCCGAACAACCGTTTTCTGGTACAGGGGGTGTTACTGAATGGGGAATAGGGCAGGAAGGCATGAGCCGCCTGTGGCCCGTGTGAGGACAGGGCGGGACAGCCCCGGAAGGGAATGGGAAACGGGATGGGACGGCCCGGAAGAGGAATGGGAAGAAGGATGGGACGATCCGGAACGGGAATGGGAAGAAGGATGGGACAGCCCGGAAGGGAAATGGAAAACAGGACGGGACAGGCAGGCGGCTGCAGGATATGGGAATAACAGGCGGAAAAGAGAACGGAAACGTTCCGGAAGCAGGAATGCAGGAGCCGGAGTACGGCATGCGGCCGTATCCGTGCTGCTGACGGCAGTGGTGCTGGTCTCCGTGGGGGCAGTGGGATTCCTGGTGCTGCAGATAGTGGGGAAGAACCGTCTGTACGGAAGTGTCAGCAGCGAGGAGCTGGTGGTAAGGCTGTCGGATGCGGCAGTGGCCTTCGGCGGGAGCACGGAAAGCGGCGGGGAGGAGGACTGGCAGCCCGGGGACGTGCGCTACGAAGGAATCCATTACCGTTATAACCAGGATATCCTGACCTTTCTTTTCCTGGGGATTGACAGGATGGAGGAAGTGCAGCCTGTAAAGAACGGGATGGACGGGGGACAGTCGGATGCCATCTTCCTGCTGGTCCTGGACCCCCATAAGAAGGAAGCGGCAGTTATAGGCGTCCCCAGGGATACCATGACGGATGTTGACATATATACCGCCACCGGGACGCTCATGGGAACGGCCAGGACCCAGATCTGCCTGCAGCACGGCTACGGGGACGGGGCTGCATTAAGCTGTGAGCGGAGCGTGAAGGCGGTGTCGGGACTGTTCTACGGGCTGCCCGTCCACGGGTACTGTGCCATAAACATGGGAGCCATCCCGCTGCTGAATGATGCCGTGGGAGGCATCCGGCTGCAGTCCCTGGAGACGCTGGACTTTAAGGAATTCCATGCGGAGGAAGGGGAGGAGCTGTACCTTCAGGGGATGGATGCCTATTATTATCTCCATAACAGGGACACGTCCAGCTTCAACAGCGCGGGCAGGCGTCTCCAGAGACAGAAGCAGTACCTGACGGAATATGCCGCGGCAGTCATGGAGGCGTTGAAGGAGGACATTACCCTGCCGGTGTCGCTGTACGGGACCCTGAGCAGGTACATGGTCACGGACATCAGCGTGGATGAAGTGGGTTATCTGGCTACCCAGGCGGCAGGATACAGCCTGGGGGAGATATATACCCTAGAAGGGGAGACGGTCATGGGGGAGCGTTTTGAGGAGTTCCACCCGGACGAGGAGGCGCTGTACAGGCTGATCCTGGAGGTGTTCTATGAGGAAGTGTGACAGACGGGGAGGCAGCGTGTCAGGGGGGATGAAACGGGAGGCGTGCCGGTACAGTCCGGACATGTTTTCAGCACACTGCCCCTGTACAGTGAAAAGACGGAAGCCGGAACGAAAAGCCGGCACCGGTGAAAAAGGTATCCGGCCGCAAGGCTTGATATAACCACATGAATATAAGGGAAGGAGGAACTGATCCAATGAAAAAAATTACGAAAATGCTCGCACTGGGCATGGCGGCAGCGTTGGTATTCGGCATGACCGTAAGTGCGGCAGAGAGCAAGGACACGATTGACGCAGTGGTGGAGGGCGTCAATACCGTGATCAGCGGCGTCGGCGTGCAGGACAGCCAGGGAAATGTTATTGAGAACGCCCCGAAGGTGGAGGCGACCGTACTTCCTGAGAGCGTGTACAATGACGCATTCGGCAATAACTATGAGGAAGCGATTCAGAAGGTGGATGACAATGAAACAATCAATGCAGCCCTTGACGCGGCGTTTGCCACCCTGAAGAACACCACGGAGAAGAACGTGTACCGTGACATCATCGATATTACGGTGGATGGACAGATTCCCGCAGGCGGACTGTATGTGCCCGTACTGCCTTCTGCTGACGGTGAGGCATATGTAATAGCACACTGGAACGGCACGGCATGGGAAGTGCTTCAGACCAAGGTGGAGAATGGTGCCGTGTATGCGCTTTTCCCCCAGGGATTCTCCCCTGTCTACATTTCCATCCTGACAGTGACAGGCGAAGAGCTGCCTGGCAATAACGGCGGCGATAACGATAACAACGGAAATGACAGCGGCAGTACGGCACCGGAATCTCCCAAGACCGGAGAAACCCTGCCTGCAGCAGGAATCCTGGCTGTTATCTGCCTTGCAGCTGCAGCAGTCTGCGCGAAGAAGGTCCGTTACAACAGATAAGCGGCGTGCCTTATGCGCTGCGGTCCCGAAGCCGGATACCGCAGTATGGTGTCCGGGAGAGGCTGTTTCATACAGCTTAAGTACTAAATTAATCATGCATGATTAATTGGCGGGGGAAGCCCCGTTCCATGATCTGACTATTTAAACAATGAATATCCTTAGACATGTGGTTGTCCCGCCCTCCCTGTGTAAAAGCAGGGAGGGCGGGATATGAAAAAGGGAAAGAAAAGAGCGCAGCGAATCCACATCCAGCTTCAGAGAGCGGGAAATCCGGTGCTGGATGTGCAGTCGCTGTCTGTTTCCGGACAGGCCGGAAGAAATTCTGCCGTTAATGCAGGATTCTGCAGCCGGGTGCCTGACAGGAGGTGGAACTTGGATGTACAGGAAAAGAGCCGGCGGATGGCTGAAGCATCTTGATTTCATAGTGCTGGATGCGCTGTGCCTGCAGGCGGCCTTCATGCTGGCCTACGCAGTCCGGATGGGGCCTTCGAGTCCGTACGGGGACGGGGAGTACCGGGGGATCGGGCTTCTGCTGCTTCTGGCGGACATGGTTACCGTGCTGCTGTCGGAGACCTTCAGCGGTGTGCTGAGGAGAGGGAGGTACGAGGAATTCACTGCGGTACTGCGGCATGCCTGCCTGGTGGAAGCGGTGGTTATCCTGTATCTGTTTACGTCTCAGAAGGCTGTCAGTTATTCCAGGTTTATTATCTACCTGACGGGAGTGCTTTATGTCTGCACGGCTTACTTTGCCAGGTACCTGTGGAAGGCTCTGCTGCTGCGCCGCAGGGAAGCCATGGCGGAGCAGCGGTCCCTGTTAATCGTGACAGAGTCGGGACTGGCACAGGAGGTGCTGGAAAGTGCCCTGGCGAGGGAATATGACCGATTCCGGGTGACGGGGATTGCCATTACTGACCGGGATATGCGGGGGGCTGAAATCGGTGTGACCGGGAAGCAGGATGCCCGGGGAGAGGCCGACGGGAAACAGGATGCCCGGCGGCAGAACGGCGGGAACATGAATGCCCCGGGACAGACCGGGGAGAGCGGAAATGCAGGGATACCCGTGGTGGCCTGGCGAGACGACATCGTGGATGCGGTATGCCGCCGGTGGGTGGACGAGGCACTGATCGTACAGCGTCAGGGAGCGCCGCATCCCGGGGACCTGGTGGCGGACCTGGCCGGGATGGGCGTGGTGGTGCATACGGGGCTGTTCCGTTCCGGGGAGGAGAGCGGGATGAAGCAGTTTGTGGGGCATCTGGGGGACTATACGGTGCTGACTGCAAGTATCAGCAGTGCCACGCCCCTGCAGCAGTTTGCCAAACGTGCCATGGACATCGCAGGGGGAACAGCAGGATGCATTGCAGCCGTATTTCTGTTCCTGGTGCTGGCGCCGGTGATGATGGCGGTGTCCCCGGGGCCGGTTTTCTTCATGCAGGAGCGGATCGGCAGGAACGGGAAGCGGTTTAAGATATACAAGTTCCGGAGCATGTACATGGATGCGGAGGAGCGGAAGAAAGAGCTGATGGAGAAGAACCGTGTGGGCGGCGGGCTGATGTTCAAGATGGAAGCGGACCCGCGGATTATCGGGTGCAGGGTGCTGCCGGACGGGACGGTGAAGAAGGGGTTCGGGAATTTTATAAGGGACCACAGCCTGGACGAGTTCCCCCAGTTTTTCAATGTGCTGAAGGGGGACATGAGCCTTGTGGGAACCAGGCCGCCCACACCGGATGAATGGGAGAGGTATGAGCCGCACCACCGGGCAAGGATGGCGGTGAGGCCTGGGATCACGGGATTATGGCAGGTCAGCGGGAGGAGCAGCATTACGGACTTTGAGGAAGTGGTGAAGCTGGACACGAAGTACATCACGGAGTGGAGCATGGGGTTGGACCTGAGGATCCTGCTGAAGACGGTGAAGGTGGTGCTGGGGAAGGACGGGGCCATGTAGGAGAGCCGGGACAGTGCTGCGGGAGACAGGAACTTATGGTGAGAGAACCGGCATATGGTGCGACAATAAGACAGGATGATAAAGGGGGCGGAAAGATGGGATACATCGACATACATTCACATATACTGCCGGGCATGGATGACGGGTCACGGAGCATGGGACAGACGCTTCGGATGCTGGAGACTGCTGTCAGTGAGGGGATCACGGCCATGATCGCCACGCCCCACAACATGCCCGGAAAGGGATGTCCGCCCGGAAGCGTGGTGCGCAGGAAGGTGGAGGAACTCCGGCGGACAGTGGAGCAGGAGGGAATTCCGATGGAGATTGCGGCGGGCACGGAGTACTACTACCGGGAGGAAGTGCTGGATATCCTGGAAGATGGGGACGTGGTGACGCTGAGGGATTCGGACTGTGTGCTGGTGGAGTTTGAGCCTATGGCGGAGCGGAATTACATCAGGAATGCCCTGAGGAATATCCTGGGACTGGGTTACCGGCCGGTGATCGCCCATGTGGAGCGGTATGCGAAGCTGATGGAGGATATTTCCGTCCTGGGGGATATGAGGAAGAATGGCATTCTGGTGCAGGTGAACGCCATGTCCGTTACCGGGGATAACGGGCGGCAGGCGAAGAAGGATGTGAAGGGGCTGCTGAAGAAAGGGCTGGTGGATTTCGTGGCCACGGATGCCCATAGTGACGGCAGGAGGGCACCTTTTATGGGGAAGTGTGCGGATATCCTGTATAAAAAGTACGGGGCGGCGTATGCGGACAGGCTTCTTTTTGGGAATGCGGAAGAAATTCTGCTGTAGCAGTGTGTAGAAAAAGTGTGTTTATGATTTTATAGAATGTCCCGTCCGATTTATGGCACAGTTTAATGTCCCTGGAGAACTGTTCCGACAGTATATCCAGGCATAGCAAGAACTATACATGATTATCCCCGCCGGAAAATGGCAACAGGGGAAAGAATTAGTATCAACAGGAAAAGGTAACAGGAGATGTATCATGCAGAATGTAGAGAACAATGATGTGGTAGAAATTGACTTAATGGAGATATTCGGCCTGATGGTGCACAGACTGTGGCTGATTCTGCTGTGCGCGGTGGTGGCAGGGGCAACGGCATTCGTGGTCAGCAGATATGTGCTGACAGAGGAGTACGAATCAACTACAAGGATTTATGTGCTGAACAGGCAGAATGATGATACGCTGACCTATAGTGACGTACAGTTGGGGACACAGCTGACCAAGGACTTCCGGGAGATTATCAAGAGCCGGTATGTGCTGGAGCAGGTAATCAACATATGCGGATTGGAGGATACCAGCAGCGAGCTGTCTTCCAGAATCAGTGTGGGTACACAGACGGATACCCGTATTATCACAATCACTGTGACGGATACAGATCCTGCCAGAGCACAGTATATTGCGAATGAACTCAGGGAAGCGTCTGCGGAGCGTATTAAGAATGTCATGGACATCCAGGCGGTGAATGTAGTGGATGAAGCCAATTTACCGACAGCTCCTTCTGCACCCAGAGTAGGGCAGTGGACAATTATTGGCTTTCTGGTGGGGGCTTTTCTCTGCATGGCAGTTGTTCTGATACAGTTCCTGATGGATGATACAATTAAGAACTCGGATGATATTGAGAAATATCTGGGGCTGAGTACGTTGGGAATGATCCCTGTCAGGGAGACAGTGGAGGAGAAAAGCCGTGGAAAGTCCTCGCACTCACATGGCAGCGGAAGCGGGCTCCGGGAGCACGAGAATCGTGGGGAGAAGAATGAGCAGAAAGATTCCGGATATGAGGAAGAAGCCAGAGAACGTGTTGTAAGGAAGAGACAAAGTGAAGCAGCGCCGGGTGTGGAGAGTATCCATGGCGGGGACAGGGCTTATAAAGGGAACGGTGAGGAGGACGGCTATGCAGAAAATTGAACTGAACCATGAGGAACTGGATTTCCGTTCCAGGGAGGCTTTCAGGACGCTGAGGACAAACATCGAATTTTCCGGGGATGACATAAAGGTGATCTGTTTAACGAGCTGTACCCCAAATGAAGGTAAGTCGGACACTTCTTTTGAACTGGGAAGAGCATTTGCTCAGAATGGGAAGAAGGTGCTGCTGATTGACGCGGATCTGCGAAAATCCGTGATGCGGCACAGACACAAGAAAGGCAAGGTCCGACTGGGATTGGTGAATTACCTGGTGGGCAGGGCGAGTATGGAAGATGTGCTGTGCAGTACGGATATCAGAAACTTTTCGATGATTTTCTGCGGCCCGGTGCCGCCAAACCCCAGTGAGCTGTTGGGAAATGACAGATTTAAGACTATGATAAGCCGGGCAAGGGAGGAGTATGACATCGTTATTATTGATACGCCGCCTTTGGGGAGTGTAATTGATACGGCGGTAGTGTCAAAGGTCTGTGACGGGGTGGTGCTGGTAATTGCAGCCGGGGCGATCAGTTACCGATTTGTGCGGAGTGTGAAGGAGCAACTGGAAGTTACGGGATGCCAGATTCTGGGTGCTGTTTTGAATAAGGTGGATATGTCGGGGAAGGGATATTACGGGAAGTATTATGGACGTTATTATGGCAGGTACTATGGGAAATATTATGGGAAGTATGGGGAGGAATAATTTGGGTACATGTAGAAGTTCAATTTGGAATGGATGAGTCAATAACAAAAAAGATGGTTTTTTAGAGGAGAACGGCAGATGCACGAGTTACCAGTCCGGGTGTTGCATATACTGGGAAGTATGCAGCGGGGCGGAACCGAATCGGTAGTCTTTAATAATTATCAGTATATTGACAGAGAAAAGGTACAGTTTGATATAGTGGTTGATAACAATTCGCCATGCGATGTCCCTCAGAATATTCAGGATATGGGATGCAGGATTTACCGCATTTCTCCTTATACCAGACTGCCTGCCTATATAGCGGCAATCAGGGATATCTGTGATAAGAACCATTATGATATCGTGCATTCGCACATGAATACAATGAGTGTTTTTGCGCTTTTTGCAGCCTGGCTGGCGGGAGTACCTGTCCGAATCAGCCATAGTCACAGCACAGCTGGAAAGGGCAGGGGAGAAACAAAGCGTAACATGATAAAATATATTCTCAGACCGTTTTCCAGGGTGTTTGCGACACATTATTTTGCCTGCTCTGAATATGCGGCAAGGTGGCTGTTTGGCAATTGTGCAGTGGAAAACGGAGAAGCAGTGATATTCAAGAATGCAATTTCTGCTGAAAAATTCTGCTACAATCCGGACAAGAGAAAGGCAGTTCGGGCGTCACTGGGAATAGAAGAACAATTTGTAATCGGGCATGTAGGACGTTTGTCTCCGCCCAAAAATCATTTTTTTCTGATTGCTGTTTTTAATTTCATACTGAAAGAGTGCAGGGATGCGTATCTTTTGCTGGTAGGTGGAATTGGTTCGGCGGGTGAGGGAATAGAGCAGGAACTAAAAGAAAAAATTGAGAAATATGGTATCGGAGACAGGATTAAGTGTTTGGGGAGCCTGGAAGATACAAGTGAGATTTACCAGGCAATGGATGTATTTGTACTGCCAAGTTTATATGAAGGATTGGGGATAGCCAGTATTGAGGCGCAGGCCTCCGGGCTTCCGTGTATTTTGTCAGACAGGGTACCAAGAGCAGCAAAGGTAAATGAGAATGTGAAATTCCTTTCGTTGGATGAGCCGCTTGAAAAGTGGGCGTCAGAAATTATCAGCAGTCAGGGGATAAGAGGAGATTATGCAAAGAATATTGCTGCGGCCGGATATGATATAAAAGAAGCGGCAAAGGTTTTAGAAGATACATATCTGAAGTGTATAGAAGGGATTCGAAGGGAATCGTTGTAAAATTTAGATAAAACAGAGGTGGTCCGGTTGTTTTTCAGTATTATCGTACCTGTTTACAATGTCGAGAAGTATCTTAAGCAATGCATAGAAAGCATAATAAATCAAAACTTTAAAGACTATGAGTTAATATTGGTAGATGACTGCAGCACAGACAGGTCAGGGAAAATATGTGATGAATATCAAAATGTCACAGTAATTCATAAAGAAAAAAATGAGGGCCTGGCACAGGCAAGAAATAGCGGATTAGAGTGTTGCAGTGGCGAATATGTAATATTTATCGACAGTGATGATTTCCTTTTAGACAGATATGCACTGGATAAAATAGCAAATCAAATAAAAGACAGTAACTGTGATGTATTGATTTTCGGATATAAGAAATATTTTGAAGATCAAAATGTATACCAATCGGTAATGAGAGATGGGATCGGGAATGACTTAAGTATAGATGAGTTAATTCGGTTTAATGTATATAAGGCTTTAGGATGGAATAAAGTCGTCAAAGTTTCCCTGCTGCAAATGTGTCAAATGCAGTTTCCCAAAGGGATAGTAGGAGAAGATTTGATCTGGTGTTTTGAACTGTTATTATATGCATCCAATATCAGATTTTTGAAAGAGGAACTGTATGCATATAGACAAAGGGAAGATTCCATAGTGCATGTGAAAGACAGGGAAAAGAAACAAAAGCATATTGAAGATGTCATATACTCAATCAACTACTGCCTTCAGAATATAAACATCTCCGGAGGAAATAAATATTATCTGTATTCCTATCTGGCCTATGAATACGCATGGCTGTTAGGAACGGTTTATCCTTTTTGGAATAAATATCAGGGTTCTGTAAAAAGATTCGAAAAGCTTCTTGAGTATAGACTAAGCGATAAAGTAAAGAAGGTATGGCTGGTTTACCGTCTGTTCGGATTGAGAATGACTGCTTACATATGCTGTAGTTATATTCAGAAGAAGGCTTGAAGGAGGCTGAGTTTATTAATGTTGGTCTATATTGTAACATTAATTCTTTCTTTGATGTGTGCATATGCTTCTGATAAAGTGGCAGGAACGGGAAATGAGAATAGTGCGGCAGCAGGAAAAAAACTGAGGATCAGGATAAATAGATTTTCGCGGACCATTATCAGGCTGAAGGGAAATCCCTTCGCTGATAAATCCATATTTTTGGCATTTCTTTCTTTTCTTCCTTTATATATTGTCAGTGCCATCAGGTATATGGTGGGAACTGATTATTCCGGTACATATAGAACGATATATAATTATACATACAATGACGGATGGCATTTTAGTTTTAATGGAGAGACTTTGTATGGGCTGTTAAATAAAATTGCAAGCATTTATTCCGGCGATAATTATATTGGTGTTTTTGCATTGTCATCATTGGTGGTGATTGGTTTTATTTTTTGGGGGCTTCGGAATCAATCTGTCAATTTTACGTATAGTGTGCTGCTTTTTGTTTTATCAGGGTATTATTTCTGGTCATTTAATGCAGTGCGGCAAATGGCCGCAATGGCTATATTTTTATATGCATATCGCTTTGTGGAAGAAAGAAAACCGTTTAAGTATCTTTTTTTTATTATTCTGGCGTACGGTTTTCACACGGTAGCATTACTGTATCTGCCGGTTTATTTTATCGGGAAAGTTAAGGTGAATTTTCCGGCAATCATTTCCGGAGCTGTGATATTGGTTATATTTCCGACAACCTGGAGGGATCTGGCATATGGTATCTCTTCGAGACTTGCCGTATTCAGTACATATGTGGAGCGTTATTTTGACAGTTCAAAATTTAGTTCCTATACGGAATCTTCATTAATACATGTGCTGATAAATGCGCTGTTTTTAGCTTTGTACATCGTGATTTCCCTGATATATGACAAGAAGCGGGAAAAAAGTAATGTATGGATAAATTTTCAGATCATTGCGTTCGGGTTTTCTGCGCTGGCAAGTATTCTGCCGCTTGCAAACAGGCTTTCCAGAATGTTTTCCATTATGCAGATATTATCCATACCTGTTATGACGGGATTGATCAGTGATAAAAGAATACGGATTCTTATCAATCTTGCCATTATTATATGTTTTGCCATGTACAGTTATGTTACGTTTTACGTGTTAGGATATCACGATGTTTTTCCATATCGGACAATATTTAACAGATAAGTACAGGGTATATTGAGAAAGGGGATATGATGATTCCGAAAATCATTCATTATGCATGGTTTGGAAAGAAACCGTTACCAGAAAGCGCAGTAAAATGTATTGAAAGCTGGAAGAAATATTGCCCGGATTATGAAATAAAAAGGTGGGACGAGACGAATTATGATTATAAAAAACACAGGTATATGCGAGAGGCGTATGAGAGTAAAAAATTCGCGTTTGTTGTAGACTATATGCGTCTGGATGTGTTGTATCAATATGGGGGAATATTTTTTGACACAGATGTGGAAGTTATTAAAAATTTTGATCCTCTATTAACTCTGGCAGGTTTTGCAGGATTTGAGCATGGAGAGCATAAAAATGAGGAAGTGAATGTAGGAATCGGAATAGGATCAGAAGCAGGGAACCCGGTCATTAAGGCTATGCTGGATGATTATCAGGACAGAAAATTTCTGCTTGAAAACGGCGGATTCAATATGACCCCCTGTCCCATTTACCAGACAAACGTACTGAAAAAATTTGGAATTGTCCTTGAAAATTACAGACAGGATTTAGGGGATATCGTCATATTTCCAACAGATTATTTTTGTCCGGTTAATTATTATACTGGTAAGACGAAAATTACAATAAATACATACAGCATACATCATTATACAGCTACCTGGATGCCTTTCTACCGAAAAGTATGGCATTTTTTGAAACAAAAATTTCTCCTGTTCAGGTATATAGACAGTGTCAGGAGGAAGGTACTGAACAAATAGAAAAATGAGGTTAGGCATGAAAACGATTACAGTGAAAATGTTAGAAAGATTTGCTGCTGTCACAGATATGTGCATGTTTTTATTATTCCGCGTTTTCCCCATCAGAAAGAAACGGATCTTTATGGAAAGCGAGGGCGATTTTACTGATAATGTAAGGGTATTTTATGACTGGCTGATCGAGAACAGATATAATGAATTATATGAAATTATCTGGATGGTACATGAGCCTTCCCGATATGACTCTCCCCCAAATGTAAGGTTTATATCCCGTTTTCATAAAGGATTAAGGCTGAAAGCAAATTATTACGCGGCGACTTCCCAATTTCTCTTTTTTACGCATCCATATTGGATACGTATTTGGAGAAAGAATCAATATGTTGTTAATACAACACATTCGGCTGCTCAATTAAAAGCGGAAGGAAATCCCAAAAGAAAGCTTTCGGATTATGTTTTGTGCTGCAGCGAATACTGTAAGAGAATTAAAGCAAAGGTATTTAAGATAGATGACAAAAATATTCTGATTTTAGGGATGCCCAGAATAGATCTGATGTTTCAACATATAGAATGTTTCCCACTGTTATATCCGGAGAAAGAAGCATATTGGGGAAGAAAAAAGCTTATTTTATCTATGGAAACATTTAAGCAGAATAAAAATATGATGGATAGTGAAAATACCGACGGATTTGCAATTAATGTTGTTCATTCCGAAAAAGAAATACAGAATTTGGATGGGTTTTTAGAGACATGTAATACGATAATGATTGTAAAAATACATCATCTTCAGGATTTGAGTTTTTTAAGGAGAGTCCAGCTGAAAAATATTTTATATATTACGGATGATTTTTTACAACAGGCGGGCGTGCAGGTGAATCAACTGCTTGAAAATGCAGATGTGCTGCTGACGGACTATTCCTCGGTTTTTTATGATTATCTGTTAAAAGACCGTCCCATAGGCTTCACAATTGGAGATATGGAGAGCTACAAACGGGGATTCATTATGGAGAATCCTTTAGACGAGATGCCGGGGGCAAAACTGAAGAATTTACATGATTTAAAAGAATTTATCAAGGATAGTTTGTATGGAAAAGATGAATATCGCGAGGCGAGAAAAGAGATCCGGGAAAAAGTTTTTCAATATCAGGACGCACATAATTGTGAAAGACTTTACGAATGGATGATCAGGCAGCTTGATGATGAAAAACAGACATGAAGAGAATTGCCATGCACATATCATATAAAGAATACTGGAGAATGAAATCATGATAATAGGTTATACAACCGGTGTTTACGATTTATTTCACATAGGCCACCTGAATCTGCTGAAAAACGCAAAAGGCATATGCGACAAGCTAATTGTTGGGGTCACGGTAGATGACCTTGTGCAATATAAAGGAAAAAAAGCCATGATTCCCTTTGAAGACCGCATTGAAATTGTACGAAGCTGTAAATATGTTGATGCTGCGGTACCCCAATATAATATGGACAAGCTAAGGGCATGCAAAGAATTGGGGGCTGCGATGCTTTTCGTTGGAGATGACTGGTATGGGACGGAAAAATGGAAAAAATATGAGGCGGATGCTATGAAAGAAGGAATAAAAATAATCTATTTTCCGTATACAAAAGGGATTTCTTCCACAAAGATCACAGAAGCACTGAAAGCTGTACGAGGGTGGACGGCAGAGGGGGAGATACATCATTAGAGGGGCAGGAAGAGGCTATGCAGGTTGACAAAGAATTTTGTATGAGTTCCTATCTTATGTACAGATATGTATATGACAGCAGCAAATGTTTTGCAAAAGGAATACCATGCAGACAGGCAGATATAAATTTCGGACGTACTGCAGTAAGGGATAAGGATTCCCTGCTGAAAGTGTTAAGGACATCAGTTGATGAAGCATGTACGGATGGCGGTGCGGCGATCGCGCTCAGCGGGGGGGTAGATTCGGCCATTTTGGCAAGGCTTGTCCCACGGGGAACAAAGGCATATACATTCAGATGCGTCGTACCCGGTATAGAAGTGACTGATGAATCGGAGACGGCAAAACGATGGGCGGAAATCAATCAGTTGGATCATGACGTGGTTGATATTTACTGGGAGGACATAGTTGCTGCGGCTGACAAATGTATGGTTAACAAAGGGGCACCCATTCATTCCATTGAAGCGCAGATTTATATTGCTGCGGTGAGGGCACGGCAGGACGGGAAGGATAAATTCATTTTCGGGGAAAATGCGGATATCATTTATGGAGGGATGAACGGCCTTCTTGCAAAGGACTGGCTTTATTCTGAATTTGTCGACCGCTATACTTATGTGATGCCGTATAAGGTGCTGAAAAATCCGTCCTTTCCGCTGGAACCTTATAGGAAGACGGAGGTGAACGGGCATATTGACGGCTATGATTTTACGAATATCTATTTCAGGCAGGAGGCATTAGGTACCTATATCAATGCCTGCGAGACTGCGGGAGTTGCGTTTGTCGGCCCTTATTCAATGACTTACCTGGACACCCCGGTGGATTACGGGGAAATACGGTCCGGAAATACTAAATACATTGTCAGGGAGTTGTTCCGGGATATGTATCCGGGTACAGAGCTGCCTGCGAAAATACCTATGCCCAGGCCTGTAAACGAATGGTTTTCCGGTTGGAAAGGCCCGGTACGGGATGAATTTATTCCGCATTGCACGGATAACATGAATGGAGACCAGAAATGGATGGTCTGGTGTCTGGAACGTTATCTGAACCTGATCGAAAGAAGCCAGGCAGGCGGACAGGAGGTTTAAATGAAAAAAGTCGCTATAGAACATGCAGATAATTATAGGCTAGATGTGATTAAGGCTGCATTGCAAAGAGGGTTTGAAGCTCTCGGATATCCGGCAAAAAACCCCTTAGGGGGGGTGATTCATCCAGGAGACAGGGTATTTATGAAGCCCAATTGGGTAGCATCCAGATGGAGAGAGTCCTGTCCGCATAAGGACACATTGTATTGTGTAATTACGCATCCTCACATTATAGAGGGTGTTGCGGATTATGTTGCCGAGGCGCTGCAGGGGCAGGGGGAGATTATAATCGGCGATAATCCTTCCATTGATGCGGATTTTGCGGAACTTATGGAATTTACCGGGATTGAAAGGCTGAAAGAAAAATATGATATTCCGGTTACCATTTTAGACTTACGGCCATTGGTCTGCGACAATCTGAAAAATTATGGGAAAAAATATCTGATGGTTCCGCAGGATGGTGATCCCATGGGAACAGTTGAGGTGAATCTGGGCAAAGACTCATTGCTGTACGGGATAGACCCGACGAGGTTCCGGGGCGTATTTGACGAAAGAGATGAAACAGTGGCATCTCATACCGGAGAAAGACAGTTGTATACTTATGCCCGCAGTCTGTATGACGCGGATGTCTATATCTCTATACCGAAATTAAAAACACACCAGAAGGTTGGGGCAACACTCAATCTGAAAGGTCTTGTAGGGACAATTTCCAATAAAAACCAGCTGGTTCACTGGCAGGTGGGATATCCCGAAATACACGGCGATGAATACCCTAGCAGGGAAGCTTATGAGGCAGGGATGAAAGCCAGAGTAAAGCACAGGGGTGCATGGCCGGGAAATGATACAATCTGGCGCATGGTGGGAGATTTGTACAAAGGGATGAAGAAAAAAGAGAGAAAATACTTATCAGTAATAGATGGAATCATTGCCGGTGAAGGACAGGGACCGTTTTGCCCCACCAGTAAAAACGCAAATACAATATTTATCGGGGAGGACCTGGTTGCAACTGATTGCGCAGCAGTCCGGTATATGGGGTTGGACCCGGAGAAAATCAGGTATTTACAATATTTTCTGGAACGGAATTATGACGGAGTGTCTCTGGGAGAAATAGCTGTAATTGAAAACGGGCAGACAGTGGAGAATTTTTTCAGACAATCTGCAAATTATGCCGATTTCCTTGTGGTTGATCAGTGGGAGGAGATTAAGTACAGGTAAATGAAAATTTGCGGGAAGTTTATTATAGAAGATAAGAAGAACAAAATAAGTATACAAAGAAATTTAACAAAGGGGGCGTAAGATATTAACAGGATAAGAGAAAAATATCTTGCATTACCTGTACAGGCGAAGGCATCGTTCTGGTTTTTGATCTGCTCTTTTTTGCAGAAAGGCATTTCGACAGTAACTACACCTGTTTTTACACGTCTGCTTTCTACGACAGAATATGGTCAGTATAATGTATTTAATTCATGGATGGGCATTATCTCTATTTTTGTGACTTTAAATTTGTGTTATGGAGTTTATGCACAAGGATTGGTGAAGTTTGATCAGGAGAAAAATATTTACACATCTTCGCTTCAGGGATTAACCCTGGTGCTTGTTTTTGCGTGGACGATCATCTATATTGTGTGTCATGATTTCTGGGACATGTTGTTTAATTTATCTACAGTTCAAATGCTGGCAATGCTTGTGATGATCTGGACGACAGCCGTATTCAACTTCTGGGCAGCGGAGCAGCGGGTATTATTCAGGTATAAGGCGCTGGTCGCGCTTACTGTTGGTGTGTCACTTGCAAAACCAATTGTTGGAATTATTTTGGTAATACTGGCAGAAGATAAAGTGACTGCCCGTATTCTTGGTCTGGTGTTGGTTGAGCTAATTGGTTATGCTGCTCTTTTCTTCATTCAGATGCATCGGGGGAAAAAGTTTTTTTCCAGGAAATTCTGGAAATATGCATTAGGATTTAATATTCCTCTTATTCCCCATTATTTGTCTCAAAGTGTACTGAACAGTGCTGACCGGATTATGATTAAAAATATGATTGGCGCTGGTGAAGCCGGTATTTACAGTCTGGCCTATTCTATTTCCTTAATCATGACACTGTTTAATACAGCATTAATGAATACAATCAGTCCATGGATCTATCAGAAGATCAAAGCGAAGAGAATAAAAGAGATATCTTCTGCAGCGTATGCTACCTTGATTGCCATTGCAGGAGTGAATTTGCTTTTGATCGTTCTTGCTCCGGAAGCGGTCAGGGTGTTTGCGCCGGCATCATATGGTGAAGCAATTTATGTAATACCGCCTGTTGCAATGAGTGTATTTTTTATGTATGGTTACGACCTTTTTGCAAAATTTGCATTTTATTATGAGAAGACGAGATTTATTATGGCTGCAAGTATGGCAGGTGCAGTGTTGAATATTGTGCTGAATCAGATTTTTATCTCGGAATATGGGTATAGGGCAGCAGGATATACTACATTAGCTTGTTACATGATCTATTGTGTGTGTCATTATCTGTTTATGAATAAAGTATGTGACCGGTTTTGTGACGGAATAAGGCCTTATGATATTAAGATCATATCCGGCATTACGATTTTGTTTTTGGGAACAGGGTTTATTTTGATGCTTACATATGATCATATTTATATAAGATACGGGATTGTCGTTGCGGCATGCATGGGTATTTTCTGTAAGAGAAAGGAAATTGTTACGATAATCAGGGAAAAAATGGATATTCATAAAACCGGATGAATATCGTCCGGCCAGAACCAGGAAAGGGGCAGTCATTGTGACGCCCCTTTCTTTTCCGATCCAATTCGTTATAGATACGTTTATTCGCGTTTCCGAATCTTTCCGGTGTAACCGCTTAATAAAATAGCGGATATCAAAAATCTAGCAGTTCCTGTATAATGGTAACAAGAACTGCTAACGTTTTACTCTACTCATATTGTCGGATGCAAGTGCTGATTCTACATTGCACCGGAGCAACTGGCGATGACATCCTGATCCCAGGGTGCCAGTTTCGACAGGGCACTGTCAGTCATTTTTGTACTGGGCAGATGCTCCAGCAGGTATTTCAGATATTTATAGATATTCAGGCCATGTGCCCTGGCCATCTCAACCATAGTGTATACGGTTGCGCTGGCCTCAGCCCCTTTAGGGGTGTCACTGAACAGCCAGATTTTGCGTCCCACTGTAAACGGACGGATCGAATTTTCGGAAAGGTTGTTGGAAAAACTGCACCTGCCATCTTCCAGGTATGTCATGAACTGCTCCTTATGGTTCTGGGCATAGTTCACCGCCTTCTCAAAGCGGGTTCCCTTTTTGGGTGCCTGCGATGAGACCCATGTCCAGAAAGCATCCAGCACTGGCTTTTCTTTCTGGAGGCGGTATTCCTTCCTCTGGTCAAAGGTGTGCCCTTTCTCCCGCGACTGCCGTTCATATTTGAACAGTTTGTTGCAGTACTGGACAGCCTGGGCCGCCGGGTTGCTGTAATCCAGTTCCTTCCCTTTGGGAACTGCCTCTACAAAGTACCTTCGCAGATGCGCCCAGCAACAGCAGCGCCTGATGCCGGGCAGGCTGTCATATCCCTGATAGCAGTCTGTTTCAAGGTATCCCCTGAACTCTCCCAGGAATTCAACAGCATTGAATTTTGCCCTGGTCTCCGTGTATTTATAAAGGATAATTACGGGCAGCCCGTCTTCCCCGCTACGGAAGAGCCACATATTATGTGACTACTCACATAACATGTGTTATGCGCTGAGTTTTTGAGAGGGGCTGACACCTACATGTGAACTTCCTGAAAAAAGTGACGCTCAATGCCGCCATGATAGGATGAAGAATCGCCGAAAACCTTGAAAAATAGGCATTTTAAGCACCATTCGGTCTTGCCAAAACCTTGCAGAAATGGTATAATATTGAGTGTAAAGTTACGCTCAATATTAACGCAAGGAGAAGGCCATGTACTTAAATTACGAAGTGAGGATACCGGACGTCCCTGGCAAGATAAACCAGGTTAAAAAAGGAAAGGCAATTTATGTAAGATATGTGGTCGGACGCACGTACCATCCGGAGAAAAAATACAATGTGCCGGACCAGAGGATCATTGGGAAGCGGTCTGAAAACGATCCGGAAAAGATGGTCCCTAATGAGAATTATGTGAAATATTTCGGGGGTCTGGAACAGCCTGAAGAAAGGTCAGAAACCTGCAGGAGCAGCTGTGTCAGGATAGGGGCATTTCTTGTGATCCGGAAAATTTTAGAGGATTACCGGCTTCCGGCAGTGATAGAAAAGTATTTCGGAACGAGAGACGGCGGGCTTGTTGCAGACCTTGTATCTTATTCCATCATCAGTGAAAATAACGCGGCACAGTATTATCCTGCCTATGCCTATAACCATCCGCTTTTCACGGAAAAGATGCACATATACAGTGATACAAAGGTATCAGATTTCCTTGTGTCTGTAACAGATGACCAGAGGATAGGGCTTGTGAACGAATGGAATGAAGCGAGGGACCACAGGGAAAAAATATATATTTCGTATGATTCAACGAATAAGAACTGCCAGGCAGGCGACATCGAATTTGTGGAGTATGGCCATCCAAAGGATGATAAGGGGCTTCCAGTTTTTAACTATTCCATTGCATATGACACAGCGAACAAGGAGCCGCTTTTTTATGAACAGTACCCGGGAAGCATAGTGGACATATCCCAGATCCGGTTCATGCTGGAGAAGGCAAAAGGCTACGGATATAAGAAGGTGGGGTTCATCCTGGACAGGGGATATTTTGGCAAAGAGAACATACAGTATATGGACCAGTGCGGGTATGATTTCGTGATCATGATCAAAGGTATGGGAGCTTTTGTAAAGGGGCTGATCCTTGGGAAGAGGGGGAGTTTTGAAAACATAAGGGAGTACAGTATCAGGAAATATAAGGTTTCTGGGACCACAGTGAAAAGAAGCCTCTATGCGGGGGATGGGAAGGAGAGATATTTCCATATCTACTATTCGGACCAGAAGGCAAGCGCTGAGCATGAGCAGATAGAAGCAAAGATAGACAGGATGGCGAAATATCTTGATAAGGTGAAAGGGAAAAAAGTCACAATAGGAGACGGGTTTAAGCAGTATTTCTATCTGGAAACCTATGAAAAGGACGGGACATTCTTATACGCCAGGGAGAAAACGGATGCGGTCCAGCAGGAGATAAACCTGTGCGGTTATTATGTGATCATAACATCAAAAAAGATGACAGCGGGGGAAGCGTTGGAACTGTACAAGAGCCGGGATGCATCGGAGAAGCTGTTCAGGGGAGATAAATCGTATCTTGGGAATAAGAGCCTGAGGGTACAGTCAGACGAGGCGGCAGGAGCAAAAATACTGATAGAATTCATAGCATTGATAGTGAGGTGCCGGATCTACACACTGTTAAAGGACGAGATGGATAGGCTGAAAAAAAGCCCGAATTATATGACGGTTCCGGCAGCGATCCGGGAGCTGGAAAAGATAGAGATGGTGCGCCAGACAGATGTGGTATACAGGATGGATCATGCGGTAACGGCAACGCAGAAAGCAATACTAAGGGCGTTTGACATAGATGCAGAATATGTCCGAAGGGAAGCGGGAAAACTGAGTAAAATCCTTGCAGAACATGAGGGAAAAGAGAAAAGAGAGGGGTAGCATATGGCAAGACCAAGGAAAGATATTTCGATAGGAGAGCAGATAACGAAGCAGGAGGAAGCAGTAGCGAAAGCAAAAGAAAAGTATGATTCTGAGGTTGCAAAACTGAAAGATTTGCATATGAAAAGAGACGAGGCAAAGAAAAAAGAACTGATAAAAGCTATTGAAAACAGTAAGAAATCTTACGATGAAATTATGGCTTTTATAACGTCTGGTGATGAATAAAACGGCTGTAATGATAAAAAAGGTCAATTTGAGTGAGAAAATTTCAGGAAGTTAAGAGGAAAGCATTCCAGATATTATTGATAATGTCTGTGACAATTTAGAAATTGGATTTCGAATGATTTTTAGCCCGATACCGAGCCGGTATTAATAGATGGAACATTGACATTTAAAAAAACACAAAATGAGTCAACAGGGGGCTTTATGCGCTTTTTTATACCCCCAATATTAGATTTATCGGCATATTGTTTATAGCATAACATAGAAATCCTTCGTGAAACAGCCCTAAAAAAATGCATTTCACCCTTGCCATTTCCCCAAAACCATGCTATCCTAAACACAGGCATGGAATTCAAATACAATAATATCTAAAAAACCACATTGGTTATTCTGCAATACTTCAAAGATAGAAACCATCCAAAGGATGGAATCTATTGTATCGAACTTCTTGCTGGCGGGAGCCTGTATCCCAGAAAACACAACCCACAACCAAAAGCAGGAAGGGAGAATGCAGTGCCTTTCCTGTAAAATGATTTAAGAAAGGAAAGGTGCTAAAATGGAAAAAATGAAAAGGGTAGAGACAACAAAAAAGAAAGTGCTCCGGAAAGCAGAGGAGATTCAGGCTGATGGGACAAAAGAAGCAGAAAACAAAGAGAGTGAAGCGCCCCCGGAAGAAGGAATAACCCGGACAATGGGGATGTTACCGGACGCGGATTCCCCGGGCGTAACAACACCCCATGACAAAGGCTATAAAAAGAGTCTTTCAAGGCCTTCGGAATTCCTGCATTTCATTAAAAAGTATATCAGGGCAGATTGGATGATGGAACTGAAGGAATCTGACCTAATCCTTTGTGACAAAGAAATGCTGGAGCGTGACTATGAAGGGAAGGAGGCCGACCTGCTCTACAGAGTCAGCCTGCCCGGCGGCAGGGAAGCTTTTATCTTCATCCTCCAGGAACTGCAGTCCTATGTGGATTACACTATGATATTCCGCATATTGGTATATGTAGTGAACACGCTGATGAAGTATTTCCTGGACAGCGCCCAAAATGAGAGGGAGCAGTCAGGGTTCCGACTGCCGGCCATGGTACCGATTGTTTTTTATAATGGTATGGAAAGGTGGACTGCGGTAAGGAGCCTGAGGGAGTACCAGGACAGCGGTGATATCTTCGGCAACTACATTCTGAACCTGGAGTACTATCTGGTTGACCTGGCACAGATCGATGAGGAATACATCCTGTCCACGAACACGGTCCTGGACAATATCATGTACTGTGACAAATTCCGGAAGAAACTGGAGCTGGCAGGGGCGATCCGTACCGCATACGGCAGGGTAGGGGAGCTTGGTCTGCAGGAACGGGAAGAGTTCCGTAACTGGGTAAAATATATACTGCTGTCAGTTTGCGGGAACAAGGAAGCCGTGGTGGAGGAAATCCTGAGCTAGGCAGGTGACGGGGAGGACGACATGGCATTTAAGTATAATATCATCAGGGCATTTGAGGATGAGAGGGCAGAGGGAAAAGAAGAAGGGATGACGCTCAAATTAATCAGCCTCGTCAGAAAGAAAATACACAAAAACAGGACTGTAGAAGAAATAGCAGAAATACTGGAAGAAGAGCCCGATACCATAGCCCCGGTTTACGAGCTGCTTTTGTTCAATCCTGACTGGGATGATGAAGAGATCTATAAAGAATTGCGAAGTCCAGGGGATTCAAGCTTGCCAGACTGATGCATCAATTCCGAACAAAATGCCGAAAGCACGATGGGAAATCTTTTTACTGTTGCAGAGGTTGAAAAGGTACAGGGAGCTGCACACTACGCAAAACCGCCAAAATCTACAAATCCGCCCAAAGCGAGCAATATGTCCGGAGGTCTTTCAGCATAGCTCAATGCAAGTTTCATTGTCCTGCAGTACAAACCAGGAAAAACAGACTAAGAGGAGGTACCCGCAATGGCCATAAACACGCTCCAAATTATCCTGAACCAGGCTGCCAACGCACTTCAGCTATATCCCGCTGACAGCCTGTGGATAAAGCTCATCCCTGCCGTAATATCTGTGTTCAATGAATTGATTCTGTTTTCTGACGCAAAGGATGTGGAAGAACGCCTGGCAGAATTAGAGACAAGAGTGGAGAGCATGGGGATAGAACAACAACAGTTTTCGGATCTTGTCAATGGATTAAGCCCACATGAAAAATATGCATTTCGCAATTTCCTGAAACACTACTGCCTGGAGGCTTTGCCGGAGGTTACAGACGCGATGATCTGTGCGCTGGTAGATTTTGTCGCGGACAAAAAGTCGGACATCAGGGAGGAGATCTGTGAGATCCTGAAGCAGTTTAATGCGGTTGATATAGAAAGCATGAGAAGGATCCGGGAAATCGTTCTGGATGAGGAAATAACCCGGCGAAGACGAGACGAGACGCTGGCGAAGATTGAAGAACAAAAAGGCAGGAAGTGGAAAGATACTGTTATATATCTGCCAGGAAGAACTATTCTCTGGGAGGATTTCATCGCAGTCAGGGGATGCGGGACAGATGCCGATGGAAAGAGAAAGGAATGGATTCCTAATGTACGTGAATTAATGACAGGCCAGTTTACGAATTCGGAGGAGAAGGAAGTTGTCCTGTCGCAGTTTCCACGTTCCGTGATGAAACTGCAGAGCCTCGGTGTATTGATAATATATAACACCACCCTCACAGGAAGTTCGCCCATGTTCAATATCGAAAAGTTTATCCTGACCAATTATGGTGTGAAAATATTGGAGTACATATCTTAATTGCTAAAGTGCAGAAGAAGTTTAAAACCATAGAGGTTACGCTTCGGAAACAATTCTGCATAATCTTACTTTTCACCTTTACAGCACCGATACGTGATGTAAAAATGAACCTGCAGAATAATATGTCTTATAGGAAGCAATCTCTTTGCTTTCTGTAAGATATCTTATTACCAATGCAGGGAGGAACAGGATGAAGTATTTCAATACGGAAGGCCAGTGCACCCCCGGTATTCATTATATGGTAAACCTCGACCAGCGCCTGAAGTTCATAAAGGAACGATATATCGAGAGAGGCAGTTATTTCGTTATCAACCAAGGGCGACAATACGGAAAAACGACGACTTTGCTTCTCCTGGCTGACTATCTGAAAGAGGATTACCTGGTATTGCCTTTTGACTTTCAGGAACTAACCTCATCTGTCTTTCAGGATGAGTTTAGCTTTGTAAGGGGCATCGTCAGATGTTTTAAGGAAGCGCTGGAGAATCATGCGGAAGTTTGTTGTAGAACTCAAAATATGGTATGGCAACGAATATAATGAACGAGGAGAAAAAAGCTTCTGGATTATTTCCACCAGAAGACAGGGTATATGCTGAGCTTTAACTTCAATAAAAAGAAAGCCGTCGGGATAAAAGAACTACGAATAGAAGACAAAATTCTTATAGAGGCAGTGGTTTAGGGCGTTAGTCCTGGGGGCATCCCCACGGACAATGTCGCCTTCTATTCATCCTTTCATGGTAAAGAACCTCGAGGCTTCAGCATGTTTATTGGCTGGATTACCGGCGTCAGCAGAATCAGAAGGCTGACGAACTGGCCGAAAATCATGGCGTTGGCCGCCCTGGAAATCCCCGTGTCGAGCCAGAATGCCAGCATAGGATCCAAGAAGACGTTCAGCCCCTTGTGGTGTAGATCTCCAATGCAGAATTCACCGCACATCCACACTGCTTATGGAAAGGAAAATACAATGGAATATTTATTAAGAAGCATATTGTTTGTTCCGGCAAACAATGAAAAATTTATCGTCAAGGCAGGGAACTGCGAGGCAGATGCTCTCATATTTGACATGGAAGATGCGGTACCGCCCCAGGAAGAAGCAAAAGCCAGGATTTTGCTGGACCGATATCTGGGGATGGATATGTTTGCAGGGAAGCAATTGTTTATCAGGGTTAACAGGCTTGGGACTGATTCCCTGCCCGCTGACATGGAACTGTTGAAGCATGGTAATATTTCAGGGATTATCCTGCCTAAAATCAATACCGCGGAAGACGTATGCCAATTTGATTCCCTGCTTACGAAACAGGAAATCAAAAACAGTTATCCCGCCGGGAAGTTAAAAATGCTTCCGCTGATTGAGACTGCCGCGGCAGTGATGCATGTGAGGGAGATTGCCGGATGCAATGGACGGATTATCGCATTGCTGTTCGGGGGAGAGGACTTCCTGGACAGTGTGGGGGGAGAGCATCTGGAACCGCCGCAGGCTTTCGATGCACCCCGGTCAATGGTGGTCATGGCTGCCAGGATGAATGGGATATTGCCCATTGATACGCCTTACCCGGATTTGGAGAACCGGGAGGGATTTATTGCGGAAGAGACGAAAGCCCGCGCATCAGGGTTTGCGGGGGTATTGCTTGTAACCCCGAACCAGATTCCATGGGCCCATACCTGTTTTTCGCCTGCGAAGGAGGAAATAGAATATGCGGAAGCGGTTATAAATGCCGTAAATGAGGCAAAGAATGCAGGGCGCAGCGTTGCGAAATTAAACGGAAAAATGATCGGGCCTCCGATGCAGAAGCGGGCGGAAAAGGTTTTGGCTCTTGGGGAGCTGATTCGCAGTAAGGAGGATAACGGGGCAGGAAAAGACCGCTGAAACGGGAGGAATCATATATCATGGCGAGTGCTGGAAAGATTGAAGAATTAGAAAGGCGCAGAATTGAAGCCAGAGGAGAAGACAGGAAGGAAAAGCAACATTCAAAAGGAAAACTGACAGCATGGGAACGCATAAACTTTTTATTTGACAGCGGTACTTTTATTGAAACGGACAGGTTTCTGCAGCATCGGTGTAACTATTTTGGGATGGCAGAAAGGAAAAAAGAGGGTGATGGGGTAATAGCCGGGTACGGTCGTGTGAATGGCAGGACCGTATGTGCCTATGCTCAGGATTTTACTGTATTCGGAGGCTCAATCAGTGAGATGAATGCCGGTAAAATATCAAACATCCAGAAAAAATCCCTCCAGATGATGGTGCCTATAGTAGGGCTTTTTGATTCGGGAGGCGCCAGGGTACAGGAGGGAATCCAGAGCCTTTCCGGCCATGGGGAGATTTTTTTCAATAATGTAAAGGCTTCCGGCAAGGTTCCACAGATTTCTGCGATTATGGGGTCTTGCGCGGGAGGGGCGTCCTATTCGCCTGCGCTGACGGATTTTATCCTGATGGTAGAGGGGACAAGCAACATGTGCATCACCGGTCCAAAGGTGGTAAGGGAGGCTATCGGCGAGGTGTCTTCCCTGGAGGAACTGGGAGGTACAAAAGTACATTCCTCCATCAGCGGGATAGCGGATATGGTGGCGAAAGACGATGCGGAATGCATAGAATACATAAAAAAATTGTTATGCTTCCTGCCAGACAATTTCAGGGATATGCCGTTAAGGAGCAATTGCGTGAATTATGCTGCGGAAAAGGAAAAGCGTATCGGCAATATCCTGCCGGAATCAAATCGGCGCATTTTTGATGTCCATAGCCTGATTGAGTGTCTGGCGGATGACGGAAGTGTGTTTGAAATAAAGGAAAAGTATGCGCGGAATATTGTTACGGCATTTGCCAGGATAGACGGGAGGGCGGTAGGCATTGTGGCAAACCAGTCATTGGAAAAGGCCGGGTGTATAGACATAGACGCTGCGGACAAGGCGGCCCGGTTTATCCGGATTTGTGACAGCTTCAACATTCCGCTTGTAAATCTGGTGGATGTCCCCGGGTTTTATCCGGGGAAGGATCAGGAAAGGAGAGGGATTATCCGCCATGGGGCTAAGATGCTTTATGCTTACGGCGAGGCTACAGTGCCTAAAATAACAATGATTGTGCGCAAAGGCTATGGCGGCGCCTATCTGGCAATGTGCAGCAAGGAACTTGGGGCGGACATGGTATATGCCTGGCCGGAGGCGGAGATGGCTGTTATGGGGGCAAAAGCAGCAATAGAAGTGTTGTACAAAAAAGTACCCCAGGAGGAGAAAACAGAGCGGATCAGGGAATATGAAGGCCAGTTCCTGAATCCGTATGAGGCCGCGCATATGGGGTATGTGGATGAGGTAGTAACTCCGGAGGAGACGAGAGGCAGGATAATCAGGGTATTGGAAAGCATGGAAATGGGCGCGGCGAATAAAATGTTTCATGGGAATATACCTTTACTCATACTTCGCATACTGATATATGCTAAAGAATTATAAAAATCAATTGCT
>CAJUJN010000023.1 GCA_910586775.1 uncultured Acetatifactor sp.
GCCGCAGTTATGCGGTTTCTGCCATATTATTCTATTTACAAGTGTTAAAAATCCGGAGCAATAAAAAAACCCTATTTCTAGGCTTTTAAGAGGGTTTTGGGTATCGGTATGCTCCTAAAGATTATGGTGCTAACTTCTAAACACGGGAATAATTATTTGAAAATAGCAGTTGAAATGAATGGATCAGTGTAGTATAATATTATGTGTTTGTAAAGCATACAATAAAAGGGGATTTTAGAGGTAATGTACCATGGAACAGAAAAGAAACGGGGAGAGAAGATCCTTTCTGAGCAAAAAATGCCTGTAAGTATTTCTACTGACAGAAAACAGCATTGGCTCGGGGATGGAGTGTATTTCTACAGAGAAAGATTTTATGCTTTTCGTTGGATTATACTGATGTATAAGGAACGTAATGAGAAGGATAACGAGGAAGAGGAATTATTGAAGAAGTATTCCATACTGGAGGCGGATATCGAATATAACACAGAAAGGATTTTTAATCTTGATAATCCAGAGCATTGTATGGTTTTTAAGGAAACGGAGAGAAAACTAAAGGAAAAAGGCACTTTTTCAGAAAAACTGAAAAATATGGAATATACAGATGGTGTTGTCATCAATGTCATGTTTAAAAATATGAAATATGGTGACAATTATGATGCTGTAGAAGCAACTTTTCCTATTTATGATTTTAATATTCCATCGTCAACAGGAAGTTCAAGAATAAAGTCATTGAATGAATATCAATTGTGTATAAAAAACAGTGGAATCATAAAGGAAATCAGAGACATTACTGAATTCATCAATGTGAAGGATTTCAGAGAACGTTTTATAAAGTTTGAGAAACTGAAAGCATGCAGTAAAGGACAGAATGCAGTTAAGGGACAATATAGAAACAGCCAAAGGAGTGAAAAATATGGTAAACGGAAGAACTTTGGAAGATGAACTGAGACAGATTGATCTTTTTTTTGATTCAATGGATTTAGAGCAGTTTGAAAAGATGGTTTTCGAATGCGGAGCAGGGGAGATTTTGCCTAGTGAGGAGAGTATTTATGTCAAAGCAGTTCCCAAAAGGTATGCAAATTTGGAAAGTAAAAAGAAATATTGTCCTAAATCTGTATTTGATATGACTTTTAGCGGGACAGAAGCGGCATAGGAATAGTGGAAGGGCAATTACCTGTTTGCATTTAAGTATAACATGTCGGCAAAGGCGGACAGGAGGGGATGGACATGGATAAAAGGGGTGTGATCACTTTTCTGGATTATAAAGTGAACAGAATTGAATTTGTAAATAATAGCGAATATAATGGGGAAGAAGTAGATATTGATTTTGATGTATCAGCGCAGTTTCAGGTTTCTGAAGACGGGCAGGAGATGGTTGTTGTACTGAAAACCGATATTTTTGCTCCGAAGGAAGAAAAGGTATATCCTTTCAGAATGTCTGTAGAGGTTGAAGGTTATTTTGGAAGCAATTTTGAACAGCAGGATGACAAAATCAGGCAGTATGGGAAAAATGCAGTTGCCATTTTGTTTCCTTATGTGAGGGCATTGGTTTCCTCTTTTACGTCAAATGCGAATGTGACTCCATTGATTTTACCGACTGTTAATGTCAACAGGATGTTAGAGGAAGAGTGAGTATTGTAATCTAAAAGTAAACAAAAGTGCAAAACAGGAACTGTCTGTGCAAGGCAGTTCTTTTGCTATAGGGGAATAGAAAATAGAGCGCAATAAAATATTACAGAAGATAGGAATGGATGCCGCATGAGAAAAACAGTGGGAAAGAAAATAGTTTTTATTATCATAGGCGCAGCAGCAGCTGTCGCTGCCTGTTTTGTGTGGAGGGCCGCTGTCGAAGATAATTCCGGCGATGCCGCGCGGTTCGCAGAGGAATACGGGCAGGTCGGGAGGGACAATGTCTTTGTATACAAAAGTGTGGACCAGGTTCTGGAACTCATGAAAAGCGGGACAGGCATCGTCTACCTGGGCTATCCGGAATGCGGATGGTGCCAGGCCTATGTGCCCTACCTGAACGAGACGGCCCGGGAGAAGGGGATCCGGGAGATATGGTACTGCAATACCAAAGAAGTAAAAGAAAGCAATATGGATAAATATTACGAGCTTATTTCCCTCCTAGACGGTCATCTTCAATTTACCGAGACGGGAGAACAGTGGATTTATGTGCCAAATGTGTCCTTTCATGTAAAAGGAGAAATCATCGGCAATGATTATGAGACTTCCAAGGACACGCATGGTTTGACAGAACCGGCAGAGTACTGGACAGAGGAGGAAGTGAGGGAGCTGAAAGAGACTCTGGCCGGTTACATGGAGCAGGTTGTAAAAGAAAAAAAAGATCCTTTACGGGTAGAATTTTACTATGAGAATGTCTGTGCTTCCTGCGAGGGGGATGCGGATTTTTATGCTCTGTACAACCGCTGCATTTCCCCGGAGGAGAAGGCAGGGTTGGACGTGGAGACCGCCACCTACAATGTGTTTATGGATTCCTGCAGGGAACGGTATGAAGAGCAGGCCGGATGCCTGGGGATACCGGAAGGCACTTCATTTCCCATTTTGATCATCGGGGACCAGTGGTTTGCCGGGTATGGGGAGATGGAGGAGTCGCTGCACCGGGTTCTGGTGGAGGAAAGAGGCCGCTGAGGCAGTTACGGAAAAATATCATATATTCAATAGAAAAGCATTATGCCGGAATTCTTTTATATCAGAATTCCGGCATTTTTAATGGCTTTGAACGGTTTTTTGGGCAGAATCCAAAAAGTATACTTTTTAGAACATGTCACTTTGCCCTCCGTATGAATCTCATATTACAACAAATTTATCAAAAAATCAAGAGGAAAAATGACATTTATTTAGCTATTTTACCAAAGTCGTTATATTGTACCATGCGTTTCATAAAGTATAGATTTTGGGACAGGGCCTCCGCAGGATCTGTAGGGATCCGGAAGCCCTTTCGGGCAGGGGAAGAGAACAGCCCCATGCTGAGGGAGGGGTATCCGGATCGGAATACAGCTTGGCAGACATATACATCCGGATGGGTGCTGCGGGCTGGACATTTTATTCATTATAAGGAGGAGAAATGAAGAAGAAAAGTATTTTAACTGTGGCAATGGCCGCAATCCTGGCAGGTGCCATGATGCTGAGCGGCTGCGGCAACGATGCCGGCACCAGTTCCGAGGCAGGCGGCGATTCCACACCTGAAAGCTCTGTCCAGGAGAGCACCGGAGGGGAAGAGAGCACAGGCGGCGAGGAGAGTTCCGCTGAGGAGAGCACAGGCGGCGAAGAGAGTACAGGAGGAGACGAAGGCGGCACTACAGCCAGTACATATCCCATCGTGGAGCCCGGCAGTCTGGAACTGGATATCTTCATGCTGTCCATGCCCAACGTGGAGGATTTTGCCACCAATGATTTCACCAAGTACATGGAAGATCTGACCGGAATTCATATGAATTTTTACACCGGTACCCGTGACGATGCAGACCAGAAGCTGACCATGCTGTTGAACTCTGACGACTATCCGGATATCCTGATGATTGATCCTGGCATTCCGAAGTATGGTGTAAAGGAAGGAATCATTATTCCGATAGACGAGTATCTCAACGAAGATGTGATGCCGAACTACATGAAGATGATGAGCCAGTTCGACATCAATGTGACCCGTGAGACAGACGGAAAGATTTATTCCCTGGCCAACATCAACGACTGCTTCCATTGTAAGTATGCCCGCAAGATGTGGGTGAATACCAGGCTTCTGGCGGACATCGGGTGCGAGGTTCCCACCACCACAGAGGAATTCAAGGATGTATGCCAGAAATTCGTGGATAAGTATCCTGACGGTGTGGCAATCGCAGGCGCGGACACAGGATGGTTTGTACGTATGCAGGACTGGATTCTTGGTTCATACACCTTTATCCCCAGCAGCACCAACAAGCTGGCACTGGATAAGACCACAAACAAGGTTGTGAACGTTGCGGCAACGGACGAGTACAAGGAAGGCCTGAAGTATATCAACGAGCTGTATCAGATCGGCGCCATTGATGACAGTGCCTTTACCCAGACTTCAGAAGACATGAAGCGTCTGGTAAACACCACGGACGTTCTGTTCTTCCCCGCAGGGACTATTTCCGATATCATTGATTCCGTATCCGCCAACGAGCTGTACAGAGAGTACGCTGCCATTGCTCCCCTTGCCGGACCGGACGGAACCAGGAACGCATGGACACAGCCGAACTACGGCGTAAGTGCAGGCGGCGCAATGATTACAGACAACTGCCCCGATGTGGAAGCAGCTCTTCGCTGGCTTGATTTCTTCTACAGCGAGACAGGAGACCTTTGCTCACAGTACGGCGCCGAAGAAGGCGTTGACTGGGTGCTGAATCCGGAAGGAAAGGTTGGCCTGAATGATGAACCTGCTTTCTGTGAGATTTTGAATACTTATTCCGGCGAGGCACAGAACCATGACTGGCAGGATGTATGTGTTCGTGTAGCTCCCGAGGCATATCGTCTTGGATGGGCAGTAGATGCGGATGTGGATCCTTACTCTCCGGATGGTCTGGAGAAACTGTTGTTTGACGCTTCCAAGGAGCTGTATGAGCCCTATGGTTCCAGCAGTAATATTATCAACTTTGCTTCCGGCCAGATTAAGTTTACGGATGAGGAGTCTACCGACAGCTCTACTCTGGCTACGGAAGTGACAAAAATCATTACCGAAACTTCGGCAGCCTTTATGAGAGGCGAGAAGAACTTTGACACTGATTGGGATAAGTTCCTGAGCGATATGGAGAGTGCAGGTGCATCACAGCTTATCGAGATGTATCAGACGGCATATGACAGGTCAAATTAATATTTTGTAAGAAGGTTGTGATTTCTATTCAGGCACTATAACGATGCAGAGCTGAACGGGCTGTCTGCCTTAGGGCGGGCAGCCCTGTTCATAAGGAAGTGTTACGAAATTCCTAAGGAAGTGTTGTAGTTCTGTACAATTCCTGAGAGCAGAAAAGGATGGAGGGGCTTAATGAAGAAAAATTCAACTACGGTGCCGGCTGTGAAACCGAATAAAATAAAAAATTCCAACTGGCAGTTCTGGGCAATCATTGCACTGCCGATGATCTATGCATTTGTATTCGCATATATTCCCATGGGCGGTATTATCATCGCCTTTAAGGACTATAGTATCAGGAGGGGAATCCTGGGAAGCAAGTGGGTAGGACTGAAGTATTTTAAACAGTTTCTCACTTCTACAAGCAGTGTGACTGTAATCAAGAATACGATTATTCTGGGTATTTATTCCTTTATTGCCAGTTTCCCCGTGCCTATCTTACTGGCTCTGGGTATTAATGAAGTAAAGAACCGCTTTTTCAAGAAGACTGTCCAGATGGTTACTTATGCGCCGTACTTTATTTCCGTAGTGGTTATGGTAGGTATGATGAGGCAGCTGATGGATCCCAGGACAGGTATTATCAATGTTTTGATACAGAAACTTGGCGGGGATCCGGTTAATTTCTTTGGAGATGCCAGTATTTTCCGGTCTCTGTATGTGTGGAGCGGTGTATGGCAGACAATGGGGTATTCATCCATTATCTATGTGGCGGCGCTTTCGGGTGTGAGCCTGGAGCTCCAGGAAGCTGCCATTGTGGACGGCGCGACGAGGCTTAAACGGATTCTTCATGTGGATATTCCGGCCATTATGCCCACCATTGTCATCATGCTCATCTTTGGCTGTTCCAATATAGTGAGCATCGGTATGGACAAGATTTTCCTGATGCAGAATGACTTGAACGCATGATCGGTGTTGTGAATGCAAACTTCGGGTTTTCCACGGCGGCCGGACTGTTCCAGTCTCTGGTAGCCTTTATCCTGTTGGTAGCCGTGAATAAGATTGCGAAAAAAGTCACAGAGACGAGTCTGTGGTAAAGAGGGAGGAGAAAACATATGAAGACATCAAAATTCCGTAATATGAGCACTGCAGATAAGATATTTGTGTTTCTCGTATATTTCATCCTCTCCCTGATTCTGGTGATCGTGCTGTATCCCCTGCTCTATGTGGTTGCGGCGTCCTTCTCCGACCCCCAGGCGGTTATCCGCGGGGAAGTGTTTATCTTTCCGGTGCGGCCTACTCTGAGGGGGTATGAGGCGGTATTCCAGAATAAAAAGATTCTGAGGGGCTTCGCCAATTCTTTCTTCTATCTGTTTGTGGGTACTGCAGTGAATATCTTTATGACCATTCTCTGCGCTTATCCTCTTTCCAGAAAGGAATTTAAGGCAAGGAATAAGATTTCCCTGTATTTTGTATTTACCATGTATTTCAGCGGCGGCCTGATGCCTACCTACGTCCTGGTGAACAAACTGCACTTGATCGATACCAGATGGGCTATCATTATCCCCATGGCCATGTCCACCTACAACATGATCATCTGCCGTACCTTCATCGTGAACAATATTCCGGATGAATTGTATGAGGCTTCACAGATGGACGGCTGCTCGCCTTTCCGTTATCTGCTGAGCGTTATCCTTCCGTTGTGTAAACCCATCCTGGCGGTATTGATGCTGTATTACGGCGTTGCCAGATGGAACGATTACTTCAACGCCATGCTGTTCCTGAACAAAGAGCAGCTGCAGCCTCTGACTATTGTCATGAAGGAGATACTGATTTCGGGACAGGTGGATATGACCAAGGTGTCGGATGCTTCCGCGGCGGCCAAGCTGCAGGGTATGTCCGATTTGCTGAAGTATTCCACCATCGTCGTGGGCTCCCTGCCGGTGTTGATGCTGTATCCGTTCGTCCAGAAGTATCTGGTGCAGGGCGTTATGATCGGCGCTGTGAAGGGTTAAGGGCTCTTTTATACTCAAGAATGCCAGAATTTACCAATTTGCTCAAGTCATGAATAAGGCTGGCGTTCTTTCGTTATACATTTAGGCTGGCAAATGTTACCGTTCATGAGTATAGCTCCCGATAAGCGCAATGAAAATGAGACAGGGGCTGTTGCACTGAGGAAGACAGAAACAGAACAGGAAAGGTTTTATGCCTGGAAAAGTTTTATCCTATATCCTCAATGCAATGGCTCCTATTGGAATTTTCAAGTCTGAGAAAGAGCCTTTTAAGGATATCAAAACCAGTAATAATCTCTGGTTCTATTTAAAGTTAGAAGCTTTTTATTGTTAAAGTCAATAGTCTTACTTATATAAGTTAAGAATTATAGGAACAAAAAATGGAAAAGAAAAATATAATTCTTTATACTCCGGGCAATGTAAATGTAAAAGAGAACACAAAAGTGAGTTTTTGAGAATCACGGATTAACAGCATGGGGGATTTTTTGAAAAAGAAACCACAATATTCTTACACAATACGCCTTCTCCGGGACAGCAAGGCTTACTGGCCGGGGTTTTTCGCTTTGCTTGTGCTTGCAGGAATCAGTGCGTTGCTCCAGACCAGGGTTTCACTTTTGTGGGGAGAACTGGTGGACGGCGGAATCATGGGTGATAAGACTACTGTCGCCTCCTCATTTTTGTATCTGGCTGTATTCTGCCTGTTACAGGCCGGGGTGGCTTTGGTAAATGACCCGCTGAATGCGGTTACCACAGAAGGGATGTTCAACCGGATTCGGGAGAGGGTTTTTCAGGTTCTGCACAGTGTGGATTATGCAGCGGCGGGAAAGCTGCTTCATACTGGGGATCTGGTGAGCCGCATGGGAAGTGATATGGAGGAGCTGTGTGAGATTTTTGCAGGACAGTATACCTGGTATCTCTATACTGCGGGGGAAGCACTTGCGGCTACTGCAGCCTGTTTGTTTCTGTGTCCGGTTCTGGGAGTGCTCTATCTGGCAGTACTGCCTGTGACCGTGTTTCTGCTACAGCGGCTGACAGCATCCATGACGCAGCGCCAGCGCAGTGCTTCGGTCGATACGGGCAGGGGAATGAATGTGGCGGCGGAGACGCTGCACCATCTGGAGACAGTGAAGGCTTATGGGGCGGAGGCGCTGTTTTGCGGGGAATTTGATGCCCACATTGACACGGCTGCCAGGGCCAGGGCCGCCAATGAACGTTCCAATGCGGCGGTTACGGGCCTTCAGTATATGACGGCGCTGCTGCAGCTTGGAATTTTGTTCGGCGGGGGGATTTTATGCGTGGAAAAGGGACTGATTTCCGCGGGAGGGTTGATTGCGTTTGCCGCCCTGAGCAGGAAGGTGAAGGCGGCGGTTGATTTGCTGAGCCGTATGGCAGGAACCTGGAGGAAGAGTGAGGCTCTGTCGCAGCGGATCTGTGAGCTTCTGGATCTGCCGGGGGAAGACGGGGAGCGTTCTGCCAGGGAAGTACATGGAGATATTTTCGATGGGGAAGTACAGGAAGGCATGGGAGGTACGGAAAACCTGCCGGAAACAGACGTGCTTCTGGAGATTCGAAACTTGCATTTTTCTTATGAAGACAAGCATGTATTAGAAGGCCTGAGGTTATCCATAGGTGCCGGGCAGCATGTGGCGGTATTGGGGCCAAGCGGCTGCGGAAAGACCACGCTGCTGCGGATTATCTGCGGCTTTTACCGCTGCGGCAGGGGGCAGGTTTTCTTCCGGGGAAGGGACTGATCGTCCTTGGCGCCTGGATGAGGAACACGGCGGTGATTAATGGGGAGGGAGCCCTGAAAAAGGCTCTCTTTGCCAGATTGTGCAGGCTAACCATACAGGACAGCCGGAGGTATGTTACGGCAGAGCAGGTGGTTCGCCTCACTTATGATGCGGGGAGGGCAGTGGGGATCTTTTCCGGCTATGCGTTTCAGTCCTTTGTGAAATTCCTGGCCTGCCTGGTGATTTCCGTGTTTCTTTTGCTTCGGGAAAGCGTGGCCGTTGCGGCGGCGGGACTGGGGCTGGCCGCTGTGTGTGCTGTGCTGTCTGTCTATTTCAATCCGAAGGTCAGGGCGGCGGAGCAGAGGGCCCGCAGGAGCAATGCTTCGGCTACGGCATTTTTGGCGGAGACAGGCCGGATAATGGATGTGGTGCGGGTTTTTCAGATGAAAGAGCCTTTGGCCCGGCGTTATGGGCAGGCCTGCGGGGAGGCGGCAAAAGAACGGGTGCGTTACCGGGGGCTGAACGGGATATCGGAGGCCCTGATGACAATTTTTACCAAACTGGCACAGCCGGCTGCCTTTGTCATGGGACTGGCGTTGTGGGCGGACGGAAAGGTACCGGTATCGAAGATGGTTTATATCGCGGGAATCATTGGCGTGTTGGCGGAGGGGATGAGCGGTTTCGCTTTGTTTATGAAGCATATACAGCCGCCGCTTGTGTCCGCGCAGCGGGTTTACGAGCTGATGGATTTGCCGGAGGAGGAACTTGTTGGAGGGGAGTCCGGGGAAGGGGAATCTGGTGAAGGAAAGCCTGTTGAAGAGGAATCTGCCGGAGGGGAATCCGTGGAGGAGAAGTCTGCTGTAGGGGAATTTCCCTGCAGGGAAGAAGTGCCTGCTGTGGATTTTCAGGGAGTCAGCTTTTCCTATGATTCCAAGCCTGTCCTGCGGGATTTGTCTTTTTCGGTGAGGCAGGGGGAGACGGCTGTCCTTGTGGGGGCATCGGGTAACGGAAAAAGCACCGTGCTGAAGATTTTACTGGGATTCTATCCGCCCCGGGAAGGAAGCATCCGTTTATTTGGCCGAAATGCGGCGGAACTGGGAGCAGCAGGGTGCAGGGCGCTGATAGGATATGTCCCCCAGGAGGGCGCAGTGTTCTCGGGAAATATTGCGGAGAATCTGCGCATGGGCAAGCCCTGCGCCACAGACCGGGAGCTGATGGAGGCTGTGCGTCTGGCCCGGATGGAGGATTTTGTTCCGGATGAGGCTGCCCTGTATTCCATTCAGGTTGGGGAGGAGGGGGCCTTGCTCTCGGGAGGGCAGCGGCAGCGGATTTCCATTGCCAGGGCCCTGTTGCGGGATGCTCCGGTTTTGGTGCTTGACGAGGCCACGGCCGCCCTTGACGGTGAAACGGAAAGGCGGTGGCAGGAGACCATGATGCTGCTCCGCGGGCGAAAGACGATTCTGGCAGTGGCCCACAGGCAGCAGACGGTGGTGAATGCGGACCGTGTTTTCCGGATGGAGGAAGGGCGGATTGCGGATGCGGGGACCCATCAGGAATTGATGGAGCGTTCCGCGGAGTACAGGCGGATGTACCGGAGGGATATGTGCTGATAATTACATGGCGGCACTGCGAGGTGTTTTGATGCCTCTCTTGCACGGACAAACCCAGGCAACTCATTAAGCTGCTTTGCAACCGAAGCGATTGTTTTGACAGCAGGCACCAAAATAACGCACTTGCTGTGAACGGCGAAGCCATGGACAGTAACACGGCTGTACGGAATGCTTTCCTGGCGGCTATGGTTTGACTTGCGGGTTAAAGTCAGCTGTGATACACTTGGAGCAGGTGAAAGGAGCGTGAGGACATTGGCAGATTTTTCAATGTGAATGGGGCCTGTAATCCTGACCTGCACTATATGGCGGATATTGCGGATAAGCTGACACAAATCAGGAGCATGGTGGATGCGGGGCAGTGCTTTATTATAAACCGGGCAAGATAGTATGGAAAAACGATAACCTTAGAGGAATTGGAAAAAGTCCTGAAAAGAGAGTATGTTGTGGTGAGCCTGGATTTTCAGATGCTTGGGGCGGCCGGTTTTCAGACGGAGAATCAGTTTTCTTGATATTTGCCGGTATTTCCGAGCTTGCCATCGGCGATAAGATTCTGATAGAGGCAGTGGTTTAAGGCTGCCTGTCATATGATGAAAAATAAGGCGTGTTTCAAAGCATTGAGATATGTATGTGCTTTGCTGTCAGGTGCTGTTTGAAACACGTTAAAGATAAAAAACAGAAAGGAGTACTATGTTTACACAAAAGTTTATGGAGGAAATGGAGGCTCCCTTTCAGGCGCAGGTAAAGCGCATGGGGGAGAAGGGGACAGAGGCGGCAGAGGCCGTTAAGCGTGCTTACGAGGAGGGACGTACCCATGAGGCGGAGGCTTTGAAATGTCTGTATGCGTCCATGCCTTTAAGCGATGCTTTGGATTATCCGGCGGAGCTGTTCGAGACCTATGCCAGGCACGGGGTTTTCCTGTGGGAGAAGGGGCCTTTTGCGGGGAAGGTGCCGGAGAAGACCTTTGCAGGCTATGTGCTGCATCATCGGGTGAACAATGAGGATTTGACGGAACACCGTGAATTCTTTTACGGAGAACTGAAAGGAAAAATTGCGGGGATAAATATGCATGACGCCCTGCTGGCGGTGAATTACTGGCTTGCCTCCCAGGCTACCTACCGGGCTACGGACGGAAGGACTGCCAGTCCTTTGTGTGTCTATCGTTCCGCTTACGGAAGGTGCGGGGAGGAATCTACTTTCGGGGTGTCTGTGCTGCGCAGCTTAGGGATCCCTGCCAGGCAGGTGTATGTGCCATTGTGGTCCCACTGTGACGACAATCACGCCTGGATAGAGGCATGGGCGGACGGAAAATGGGTCTTCCTGGGAGCCTGCGAGCCGGAGGAGGTGGTGAACAGGGGATGGTTTACCGGTGCGTCTTCCCGGGCCATGCTGGTTCATTCCCGCTGGCTGCTGCCCACAGAGCCGGATGACGAGGATCTGGGACAGGCAGGCTCCAGGCTGCAGGTGATGCCCATGAAGGATATGAGCCATGTGCTGAATCACCTGGGACGCTATGCTCTGACCACGGAAGCTGCCGTGGAGGTGACGGACGAGGAGGGGAATCCCCAGGCGGATGTGGCGGTGCATTTCGAGGTGATGAACAGCGCCCATTTCGGCGAGATTGCCACCGTTCGGACGGACGGGGAAGGCAAATGCAGCCTCTGTACCGGGCTTGGCACTCTGCATGTGACGGCATCCAGGGGTGATTTGTACGGAGAATGCCTCATTGATACCCAGGCGGGAGAGGTGTGCAGGATTGTTTTAAAGAAACCGGAAGAGAAGTTCGGAGTATGGGAGGATATGGTGATCACCGCGCCAAAGGACTCTCCTGTGAACAGGGTTGTGCTGACGAAGGAACAGAAAACCAGGGGGAAGGAGAGACTGAGCGAAGCGGCTTCCCTGCGCAGGGAAAAGGAAAGCCGTTTTTACAGCGAAGAGCTGGCCGGAGAGGCTGTGGCGACGCTGGAGGCGGAGATCAATGGGGAGAGCGCCGCCGGAGGAAAGAAGGCGGATGCCGGGAATCCTGTCGGGGAGAAGGAAACCGGTACAGGGAATGCCGCTGCCGTAAAGGAAAAATGTATTGAGATCATGCGCAAGGCCTGCGGTAACCAGAAGGAGATTGCGGACTTCCTGGCAAGGCCTGCGGCAGGACGGTATCCTGTGCGGTGGAAAGCGGCCATTCTGGAGAGCCTGCGGGAGAAGGATTACCGGGATATCACAGCGGATATTCTGGAGGATAACTGCGCGGAGGCCGCCGTCTTTGACGGAACCTGGGATGACGAAGTTCTGGTGCCTTACATTCTGCGCCCCAGGGTCTGCAATGAGATGATCCGTCCTTTCCGGAAGAGCATCCGCACCTGGCTGGAGCGGGAGAGCGGGAAGTGCGGACGTGACCTGGCGGAGGAGATCCGCAAAGACCCTGTGCAGGCCTGGAAACTGGTAAAGGAGAGGATTGTTTCCGAGAAAAAGGCGGAGTACGGTGCCCTGGTGACTTCCGCGGAGTCGGCCCTGGAAAGCGGTTATGGAAGTGAGATTACCCGGGAAGTGGTCTGTGTGCAGATTCTTAGGACACTTGGAATTCCTGCGAGACTGGATCCGGTGGAAGGTATGCCGGAAATATGGATACAGAAACCCGGCTTGGAAGGGCGTTTCGTACCCATGGAGCATGAGGACAGGACCTGTCAGGTTATGATACAGAAGCAGGGGGACGTGGAGTGGAATTATTTCGGAAACTGGACCATGGCCCGCTTTGAGAACGGCAGGTATCACACGCTGATGCTTGGATGGGGGGAGCAGGTGAAGATTTCCGGTGCAGTGCCGGTGTTCCCCGGAAAGTACAGGGTTTTGACTACAAACCGTCTGCCTAACGGCAATACCTTTGCGAAACAGTATTTCTTTGAACTGGCAGAGGGGGAGAAGAAAGAAATCGTCCTGGAACAGAAGGAGGCGGCTGTTTCCGATATGCTGGTTTCCAGCGACATTGCGGATTTTGCCATCAGAACAGAAAAGGGGGTGGAGCACAGGATTTCGGAACTGGTGAAAGAGAGGGAAGGGCTGTTTGTGTGGCTTGGCGAGGACGAGGAGCCCACGGAGCACATTCTCAACGAAATATACGAGCGCAGGGAAGAATATGCCGCCCTGGAGACAGGAATTTACTTCATCGCACAGCGTCCGGCAATCCGGGAGAATCCGGCCTGCAGGAAAGTCTTGGAGGCGCTGCCGAAGATTCAGCTCTTACTGGACGATTTCGGGGCGGATATGGAAGCCGTGGCCCGCAGGATGTACCTGGAGCCGGGTAAATTGCCCCTGGCTGTGATCATAGACGAAAGCATGAATTGTATCTACGGGGTGGCAGGGTATAATGTGGGTACAGGGGATATGATTTTGAAGCTGCTGAAACTGGTGTCTGAGGGGTGAAGTTAAATGCGCTCATAAAGGATATTCAGAGAAATACTTTTGAGGGAAGCCGGAACCGTTGAAGAATAATCTTAGCGGATAATTGAGGTATTGAGAAAATTTGGAGAAAGCGCAAAGAATGTACATTTGAGAGAAAGGAATATACGGAAAACCGATAATCCGTATGGAAATGGTACGACAGAATGAATAAAATCGTGGAAGAGAGAACAAAGAGAACCCAGTGGTACCAGGAGGCAAGGTTCGGCATGTTTATTCACTGGGGGCTGTATGCCATCCCTGCAAGGGGAGAGTGGCTGCGCAGCGTGGAGCAGCTGCCAAAGGAGGACTATGAGCCCCTGAAGGACGAGTTCGCTGCGGAGAATTATAATCCGAAGGAATGGGCAAGGCTGGCGAAGGAAGCCGGAATGAAGTACGCCGTGCTGACCGCCAAGCATCATGACGGGTACTGCCTGTTTGATTCCAAACTGACGGATTTCAAGTCCACCAATTCCCCCTGCGGACGGGATCTGGTGCGGGAATTCCTGGAAGCTTTCCGGGCGGAGGGTATCAGGGTCGGCCTGTACTATTCCGTCATTGACTGGCGGCATCCGGATTTTCCCCATTACGGGGATATGCATCATCCCATGCGCAACCATCCGGAGTGTTCCAACGAGAACCGGAATTTCGATACTTATCTGGAGTATATGTTTGGTCAGATTAAGGAGCTTCTCACCGACTACGGCAAACTGGATGTGATGTGGTTTGACTTTTCCTACGGGGATATGAAATGTGATACCTGGAAGGCCAGGGAGCTGATTGAGATGGTGCGTTCCATTCAGCCGGATGTGATTATCGACAATCGTCTGGAGGGAAGCGGGGAGGATGCAGGGTCTATCCGCACTTTGGACCCGACTCCTTATTCAGGAGATTTTGCGTCGCCGGAGCAGATGATTCCGCCGGAAGGGATCCGGGATGTGGCGGGAAACCCTATTCCCTGGGAGGCCTGCATTACCCTGAACAATCACTGGGGCTATGCGGCCCATGACCATCACTATAAATCGGCAAAGATGGTGGTCCATATGCTGGTGGAGTGCGTCAGCAAGGGCGGGAATCTGCTTCTGAATGTGGGACCCAATGCCAAGGGAGAGATTCCGCAGGAATCCGTGGCTGTTTTAAAAGAGGTGGGTGCCTGGATGAAGAAGAACGGAAAGAGCATCTACGGCTGCGGTTACGCTCAGCTGCCCAAGCCGGAGTGGGGGCGCTATACCCGCAACGGAAATCTGCTCTATGCCCATGTGATGGAGCCCCAGGTGGGCGCTGTCTGCCTGGAAAATATGGCCGGGAAAGTGGAAAAAATGAGACTTTTAGCCGATAATTCCGAGATTAAGGAAACCCATTACTGGAACCTGAAGGAATATGACAAGAATGCCTTTTTCTTCTTCAATCCCTATGCGGCGGACTGCTATCCCCTGCCTGATGAGAAGGATACGGTGGTGGAGATTTATCTGAAAGAAGAATAAAGCGATGAAATAAGAGCGGCCCCGGATAAGAAATCGTGAGATTCTTAATGGGGCTGCCAATCACATGGAACTTATGCTCTCTGCTTTTTATCGGAATATCAGTCATATCTCAATTAAATATATAGTCACAGATCCGGGGACGATCGTGGAACAATTTCATTTCCCTCTTGCCATGCGGCTGAACTTCATCCCAGGGAATGTTCAGGTCCCTGAAAGAGTCAGGGCAGATAATAGAGGAACGCTTTCCGGGGATTTATTTCTATACCTCTGGATGCCCGCAGCAAATATCTTTCCAGACTGTAAGATAAGAAATGATTTTGCCCCTTATTCAAGAAAAAACAACCTGGCTGAAAGAATGTTCTTTTCGCCAGGTTGTTTTTAATATGGAACCTATTTGTTTCCTTCTTTTGCAGGACGTACCAGGAAAAGGCTGATCAGCAGGGCCACAATATACAGCACAATGGTGACATACAGTACATTCTGGTAACCCACAGGATTAACCTGGACGCCGTGGTGATCAGAGAACTCTCCTGTATGATTTACGATCCAGGTAGCAAGCTGGTTGCCTGTCAGCCCTGCAATACCCCATGCGGAAAGGGTGAGACCATGGATGGCGCTGATATTGCCCATGCCGTAATGGTCAGAGAGCAGAGTGGGAACATTGGAAAAACCGCCGCCGTAGCCTGCGTTTACTACAAAGATCAGTCCCAGTACCAGGATGATCAGGAGGGTGTTGCCCTCGCCGTTCTTAATACCGCCTGTCAGCATTACGATGCCTGTAAATGCGATGGAAAGGATAAAAATCAGTTTGTAAATAGTATTTCTGTCTTTCATGGTATCGGCCCATGCGGAGAAGCCGAGACGGCCGCCTGCGTTAAAAACAGCGGATACGGTGGAAATAATTCCTGCGGCGCCTGCGAGACCGATACATTTTACGATCATTTTCTCCTGGGAGATCAGAGCCAGTCCGCAGGTGATGTTGATATAGAACATCAGCCAGATGCCGATGTAGTTGGCAATGGGCCTGGACTTAATGACGTCCATCATTCCCTTACCGTTTTCGGCCTTCTGAGGCTCATGCCAGGTATCGGGTTTCTTCAGGAGCAGATGTCCCACGAACATCATGACAAAGTAAACCACAGCCAGGATCAGGAACATTTTATAAATGCCGCCTTCGCCCAGGTTGTCCAGCATGGCCTGCATGATGGGGCTGGCAATTGCTTTTGCGGCACCAAATCCGGCAACGGCCAGGCCTGTGGCAAGCCCCTTGCGGTCTTCAAACCAGAGCATCAGAGTCTTGACAGGGGACAGATAACCGGTACCAAGACCGATTCCCATGATAAAGCCGTAGCATATGTAGATACCGATCAAAGCCAGCGGACTGTGCTGATGGGTGCCGCCGTAGTAGATAAAGAAGCCGGTGCCTGCCATACCGCAGGCGAAGCAGATGGAAGCGATCAGGGATGATTTGTGGATGTCCTTTTCCACGATATTGCCCAGGAAGGCGGCGGACATGCCAAGGAAAAAGATGGCGAAGCTGAAGGCCCATTCGGTAGCGCCTTTGGAGAAACCGATGTAATCGGCGATCTCCTGGCTGAAGATGGACCAGCAGTAGACAGTACCTATGCTGCAGTGAAGCAGCAGCGCCGGAATCGCGGCGCGAATCCATTTGTTGTTCTTCATGATGTACCTCATTTCCTTTTTTATGTTTCTTTGTACAATATATTGATATAATATATCGGCATACGTTATTGTACTCGCAATTTCAGTAAAATGCAAGCTTTTTATGATACTCCGGGCAGGTAGATAAGCAAAATTGAAGTCGTGTTTGCAGGGGGGTCGACAAGAGAAAAGATACTGATGGCAGGGATATGGCAGGGATTTTGAAAAGATGAGACATGTGGAAAAGGAAGATGGTGGTATGGCAGTTTGGGTGGTACTGGAACAGGACAGAATTTTTTGATATAAGAATTTGGAGAAAACTGTTATTATGTGTCGATATGGCTGCTATATTTTGTGCAAAATATATAAAAATGAAAAAATATTAAAAAATGGTTGCATTTTTTTCATTTACGCATTATAATACTAAATGTCCTTCGGGGTGTGGCTCAGCTTGGTTAGAGCGCCGTCTTAGGGAGGCGGAGGTCGCGAGTTCGAATCCCGCCACTCCGATGATTTGCAAAACGTCAAAGCCTTGTGTTTACCGGGTTTTGGCGTTTTCGTTATGTCCGGGTATTCACACCGGAACCCATTGCCAGGTGTCTGAAAGCTTTAGGACCTGCTTTCGGCTTATAATGTCATCAGATGGTAAGCGCTGCGGCAGGCATTTATGAAAGCCTGTGGGATGCCGGTTAAAGCAGCGGATATAAAATAGAATGTGGCAGACAGGAAGGTTTTCTGCTATAATATGTCTATCAGTGTAAAGAGGCAGGGACGGTGCATGGAAACGGCGCATGGAATGGGAAACAATCACGGAACGGAATAAGGAAGAATGAATTGCTGAGGTAGATACAGATTATGGCTGGTGAAAAGAAAACAAAACAGAAGGTGTGTCCTGTGGCCTCCAAATGCGGCGGCTGCCAGTGGATTAATAAAAGCTATGAGGAGCAGCTGAAGGCCAAAAGTATGAGCTTTCGTAAACTGATGGAGCCTTACTGCCGTCCGGAAGCCATCATCGGGATGGAGAATCCGAAATATTACCGCAATAAGGTGCATGCGGTATTCGGGGAGGACCAGCGGCACAATGCCATCTCCGGAATTTATGAGGAAAAGAGTCACCGTATTGTCCCCGTGGACAGCTGTCTGATCGAGAATCAGAAGGCGGACAAGATTATTGTGTCCATCCGGGGGCTGTTGAAGTCTTTTAAAATCCGTCCTTACAATGAGGATACCGGCTTCGGGCTGCTGCGGCATGTGCTGATTCGTACCGGATATGCGACAGGAGAGATTATGGTAGTGCTGGTGTTAAGCTCACCCATTATGCCCTCCAAAAATAATTTTGTAAAAGCGCTGTTGAAGCTGCACCCTGAGATAACCACCATAGTGCTGAATGTCAATGACAAAGATACCAGCATGATTCTGGGGGAGAGGGAGAAGGCCATCTACGGGAAGGGATATATTGAGGACAGACTCGGCGGAATGACGTTCCGTATATCCCCTGGGTCTTTTTATCAGGTAAATCCTGTTCAGACCGAGAAATTATATGCCAAAGCAATGGAATATGCGGGCCTGACAGGAAAGGAGACGGTGCTGGATGCCTACTGTGGTACGGGAACCATCGGTATGATTGCCAGCAGGGACGCCGGCAGGGTGCTTGGGGTGGAACTGAACAAGGATGCAGTCCGCGATGCGGTGAGCAATGCCAGACGGAATCGGATTTCCAATATCCGCTTTTACTTAAACGATGCCGGAAAATTTCTTCTGGAGATGGCGGAAGAGAAGATGCCTCTTGACGTGCTTCTCATGGACCCGCCCAGGAGTGGCAGCAGTGAAGAATTCCTGACCGCGGCGGCGAAGATTGCACCCGGGCGGATTGTATACATTTCCTGCAACCCGGTTACACTGGTGCGTGATTTGAAGTTTCTCACGAAAAAAGGCTACCGGACGCAGAAATGTGTGGCGGTGGACATGTTTCCCTACACTGATGCGGTGGAGGCAGTCTGTCTTTTGAGCAAATAGTTATATACAAAACAGCATCATATACGGAAGAAAAATCAGCGCGACCAGGCTTGAAGGGAACCAGAGACTGCGAGTTTGGAAAGCGAAGAAAAGGAAACGATACGAAGATGGAAAAATGGTTTGTGGCGGCAAAGAAAGCCGATTTCAATGTGTGGGCGGCAAGATTCCATATCAGTCCGGTAACAGCACGTATTCTGCGGAACCGCGACCTGACGGATGAGGCGGAGGTTGAGAAATTTCTGCAGGGGACGTTGGTGGACTGCCATTCTCCCTGGCTTTTGAAGGATATGGAGAAAGCGGTGGAGGAAATCTGTGCTGCCATGGAAGAGGGACTGTCCATTCGGGTCATCGGAGACTATGACGTGGACGGTATCTGTTCCTCCTATATCCTGACAAAGGCCCTGCAGAGTCTGGGGGCAAAGGTTGACACTGCCATTCCCCATCGTATCCATGACGGCTATGGGCTCAACGATAACCTGATAGAAGAGGCGCGGCGGGACGGAATCGGCATGATAGTGACCTGTGACAACGGCATTGCGGCATCGTCCCAGATTGCGTTGGCAAATTCTTACGGAATCAGGGTAATAGTCACGGACCACCATGAGGTGCCTTTTGTAATGGAGCAGGACGGCAGGGACGGGGCGGCTTTGCAGGCGGTGAAGGAAAGCGGAGCAGATGGGGCTGATGTGACAACCGTGCCGTGTGGTTCTTATGAAGGGGATAGGAAAGATACGGTTGGCGGGACGAAAAAGGAATGCACGACTGATAAGGGGTGTGCGGCGGCACCGCTTCTGCGCAGGGAGCTTCTTCCCCCTGCCCTGGCGGTAATCGATCCGAAACAGGAACGGTGCCGTTATCCTTTTCCCAATATCTGCGGCGGCGTGGTGGCATACAAGCTGGCACTGGCTCTGGCAGAGAGGACGCAGAGCGCTGTCCTGCGGGAGGCGATGGAGGAACTGTTGGAATTCGCGGCTCTTTCCACGGTCTGTGATGTGATGGAATTAAAAGGCGAGAACCGCATTCTGGTGAAAGAGGGCCTGAAGCGGCTGAATGCCACACGAAATCCGGGAATCCGGGCGCTGACAGAGGTAAACGGTATCGAGCCGGGGAAGCTCAGCGCCTATCATCTGGGATTTGTGCTTGGCCCCTGTCTGAATGCCACCGGCAGACTGGACACTGCAAAGCGGGCGCTGGAACTGCTGCAGAGCAGGACAAAAGCAGAGGCCATGAGTGCGGCGAGGAAGTTAAAGGAATTGAATGACAGCCGTAAAAATTTGACGCTTCAGGGAGTGGAACAGGCGGAAAAAGCGATCTTGGAGCAGCATATGGAGCGGGATAAGGTCATGGTGGTATATCTGCCGGAGGTTCATGAGAGCCTGGCCGGAATCATTGCCGGGCGCATCAGAGAGCATTACAATCATCCTGTCTTTCTGCTGACAAGAGGGGAAGAGGGGGTGAAAGGATCAGGCCGTTCCATAGAAGGGTATCATATGTATGAGGCCATGACGGAGGTAAAGCATTATTTTACCAAATTCGGAGGGCATGCCATGGCGGCGGGGCTGTCCATGCGGGAGGAGGATATCCCTTCTTTCAGGCAGGAACTGAACGGGAAGTGCCGCCTTCAGGATGCGGATTTTATTCCGAAGGTGCATATAGATGTGCCCATGCCGCTGGACTATGCAGATGAAAGGCTTGCGGATGAGCTGATGCTGTTGGAGCCCTTTGGGGTGGGGAATCCCAAGCCGCTTTTTGCCCAGAAGGACCTGATTTTTAAGTCCGGCTATAAAATGGGGGCAAACAAAACCTGTGCCAGATACCGGGTAGAGACGCCGGGGGGAGCGGAAAAGCAGTTGGTATTTTTCGGGGATTTGGAGGGCTTCGGAAACTTTCTGGACGAAAAATTCGGTTCGGGCAGCGATGCCGCACTGTATGCCGGGAGAGGAAATTATCGGATTTCCGTGGTATACCAGTTGGGAAAAAATACATATAAGGGCAGGACAGAAGTGCAGTATGTGATGCAGTACTATTCATAACCTGATGTGTGCCGGCACCAGACCGGATTTGGTGCCGGATATCTCTGTGATTTCATCTTTTTCGGGGTTTAAACCTGTGGTTTTCAGATCAGATACAACATAATCTTTTGCGTATGGATACAGTCTTGCCATACTTCCGGTTTTCTCCGCAGCGCCTTTTTTCATGTATCTGTCATTTATCCTCATTTGCTTTCGGGATAAAAGCAACAGTTATTCATGATATTTTTACCAAATTATAAGATTATTTTTGTTAAAAAAATTCATACTTTCTGGTAAGATATTTCTGATAACAGGGTTCGCGTAGCGGTTCCTGTTATAGAACTTATGATAACAGGGTTCGCGTAGCGGTTCCTGTTATAGATATCGCAAAGTCTGTAAAGCGAGGTATGAAAATGGGAACAGTTATAAACTATCTGGAAAAATACGGAAAATACACTTTTCAGGAGATGCCCATGACAGAAGTAGACAGTCTTGCCCTGTGCCAGCTTTCCTATTTGAAATTTGACGGCATGGTGCCGGATACGGAGAGAGATAAGCCATCGGTGACTTTACGGAGTCTGGAGACACATCCCGATTATGAGAAGCTTTACGGGGATATCCGATATGAGAAAGAAAACAGGGCGCTGTTTGCGGGCATGCTGGGAGGCAGACGGTTTCAGAATATGAAGCTGAATTACTATGTAAATGTAATAGAAGAGCGGTGGGAGACGCAGTTTTCGGCAGTTACTTTCTTTCTGGATGACGGCACTTCTTATGTGGCCTTTCGCGGGACGGATGAGACCATTGTGGGTTGGAAAGAGGACTTCAACATGGCATTCCTGTCTCCGGTGCCGGGGCAGGAGTACAGCGTCCGGTATCTGGAGGATGTGGCAGGGCGTTTTGCAGGGGATTTTTATGTAGGAGGGCATTCCAAGGGAGGGAATCTGGCAGTGTACAGCTCCATGAACTGTGCGCCCGAGACACAGGAGCGAATCAGGCAGATTTACAGCATGGACGGGCCGGGATTCAGGCCGGAGATACTAAAGCGATGCGGGTATGACAGGATTGCCGGCAGGGTGACCAAGATTCTTCCCCATTCCTCTCTGGTGGGGATGATATTCGAGTCGAATATGTATTTCCAGGTGGTAAAGAGCAGGACTTTTGGGCTGCTTCAGCATGACCCCTATACCTGGTTGGTTGTATCTAACCATCTGGTGCGGGCCAACGGCCTGTATGAACGCAGAAAAAATATGGACAATACTCTGAATGAGTGGATATTGTCCCTGAATGAGCAGCAGCTGAGGACCTTTGTGGATACCATGTACCAGGTCATTACCGCCTCTCAGGCAAAGAATCTGATTGACTTTACTGCCGAGTGGAAGAGGAGCATGAACGGCATCATCGGGGCGCTGAAAGAGGTGGACGAAGAGACAAAACAGATTTTGATTGAGATGGTAAAATCTCTCTTCGAGATTGCCCGGGAAAATAAAAGAAAACAGGCCTCCGAGAAAACGGAGGCGGTCCTGAAGCGGATTGCTCCCGGTCATAAGGAACATAGCGCTCCCGGTCATAAGGAGCACGGCGATCTCAGTCATAAGGAGCATAGCGCTCCTGGTCATAAGGAGTACATTACTTCCAGTCATAAGGAGCACAGTGTTCCCAAACAGAGGGAGCACAGGAAAGAGACGGATGAACAGGAAGCGCAGACATGTCCCGGGGAAGTATTGGGGAATGCGGAAGGGTGAATGGCATTTTTTGTGACCGAGAGTATAGTTCTATGAATACACCCTGGAAATCAGAGATACGAAATATGTCAGCACCTTTCTGCCATCCGTCCCTGACTTTGCACAGTCAATGCGCTCAGGATGCCACTGGACACCGATAACAGGCAGTGTTTTATGGGCAATTCCCTCAATACAGCCGTCCAGAGGGCAGGATTGTACGATTTCCAGCCCGCGCCCCAGGTTGCCCAGCGCCTGGTGGTGGGCGCTGTTGACGCATGCTTTCCGTCCGTAGAGGCTGTCAAGCCAGGAACCGCAGGCGATTACAGATGTGTGGTATTTATCTCCGCCTTCATACCTGTGACGCTCAGATGCTGAGGGCTCCAGATCCTGAATGATTTTCCCGCCCAGCCCGACATTGATTATCTGCATTCCCTTGCAGATGCCCAGGACTGGCTGCCCGCTTTTCAGGGCCAGGTCGAGGGCAAGCAGCTGGCGGATGTCCAGTTCCGTATCTATATTGCAGGAGCCATGATTCTTCTCTCCGAAAAAAGCCGGCGTGATGTCGCCGCCGCCGGGGAGCATCAGTGCGTCGCAGCCGGAGACTTCTTCCACATTTAAGGTTACGACCGGCGTGATATTCGCGGCCTGTATGTATCTGACATAATTTGCAGTTTCTGTTTTTTTTCCTACAATGGCTATTTTCATTTCTGCTTCTTTCCCTGAATATAAAACATTACAGTTTATATTGCACGCCGGATATATCTGCGGTCGTGTGATATAATGAATGACTGCCGGCCATATTCCTGCCTTTAACAGATTGGTTATTCCGGTGGTCCTGAGGAAGTGTTGCGAAATAACTTCTGACTTTTTAATTGATTATCAGCGCGTGATTTGGCTTTTGGCTCATTTTGATTAAAAGTTATTTCTGCACAATTGTACATATTATTTCGCGACAGTTCCTGAGTATAATATATGCACTGCGGGCGAAGGATAGTAGTGGTTTTGGCGGCGCAGTGAAAATTAAGAGAAATTAAGGAATTTTGTCTTTTGCGGTACTTTACTACAGGAAAAAATATGCTAAAATGAATTCTTGTAGAATATAATCTGATACCGAGGCGTTGTAAATGAAAAAGAAAAAAATGTATTTTTTTGCATTTCTGATTCCTGCAGTGATTATGCTGGTATTGTTTGTGATACGCGGAATATACCCGTTTGGGGACAGAAGCTTTCTGTTTGCCGATATGTACCACCAGTATATGCCCTTTTTCAGCGAACTGCTCCACAAGGTGCGGGGCGGAGAGAGCCTGAATTTCTCTTTTAACGTGGGAATCGGATCCAATTTCCTGGCACTTTTTGTGTATTATCTGGCAAGCCCCTTCCACATTTTTTCATTGTTGGTGCCGGAAAGTTTTCTGATTGAGTTTATGAGCTATCTGATTGTGCTGAAAATCGGGCTTGCGGGGCTTACTTTTTATCTTTATGTGCAGGAGCATTTCCGCATATCCGGGCGGGGCGATGAGGGGGACGAAGCAGCGGGAGCTGCTCCGGCGCAGGGGAGCCGGCTGGCGGCAGTTCTCTTTTCCTGTTTTTATGCGTTGTCCGGATTTATGGCGGCTTACAATTACAATATCATGTGGGTGGACTGCGTGGTGCTGCTGCCGCTGATTGTTCTGGGGCTGGAGAAGCTGGTGAAGGAGGGGCGCTGCGGGCTGTACTGCGTGACGCTTGCATTGTCCATATTTACCAATTATTATATTTCCATCATGATCTGTATTTTCCTGGTGCTGTATTTTCTGTTTCTGTTGGTGACGGAGCAGAAACGTCTGCGCAGTATGGGATATTTTGCGTTGTTTTCCCTGTTGGCGGGAGGGATGGCGGCGGTGCTGCTGATTCCGGAGGTGTGCGCCATCCTGCAGACGGATTTCGGGGATATGGACTTTCCGAAGAAGATAGAGACCTATTTTTCCGTGCTGGATATGCTGGCAAGGCACTGTATGTGCGTATATACGGAACGGGGACTGGAGCACTGGCCCAATATTTACTGCGGCAGCGCGGTTCTGATGCTGATTCCCATGTATCTGATGAATAAAAGGATATCTGTCCGGGAGAAATTCTGCCGGATGGCTCTGGCAGGTTTTATGCTGCTGGGTTTCAGCACGAATCTGCTTAATTTCATCTGGCATGGGCTTAACTATCCGGACTCCCTGCCTGCCAGGCAGTCCTTTATCTACATATTTCTGGTACTGGTGATGTGTTATGATGCCTGGAGACATGTGCGGGAGACGGAAGAACAGTCAATTATGTACGGTTACCTGTGTGCAGCCGGCTTCTTTCTGTTCTGCGAGAAATTTGTGGAGCATGAGGATTTTGAACTGGGGGTCAAGCTTCTGACCCTTGTATTTGTCAGCATATATGCCGTTCTTCTGCATCTGTACAGAACCAGAGAGGACAGGAAGGCCCTGAAGGCAGTGGCAATCGTTGCGGTGGCGGCAGTGATTGCAGAGTGCGGCGTGAATACTTTTGTCACAAGTGTGGGGACGGTGAGCCGCAGCGCTTATCTGGGGCAGCAGGAGGATTATAAAACGCTGTATGAGATGACAAGGGAGAGGGAGGACGGCTTTTACCGTCTGGAAAAATTTACCAGAAAGACCAAAAATGACGGCACATTGACCGGCTATCCTACAGCCAGTGTGTTTTCCTCCACGATGAATTCTCAGGTAATGGATATGTATGAGCGGCTGGGAATGCGCCACAGTAAGGTGTATTACGGCTTTGACGGAGCGACGGCACTGACTTCCGCCATGCTGAATGTGAATTATATGTTCGGAGAGTCGGAGAAATACGAGAATCCGCTCTATACATTAATCGGACAGAGCGGAGACGTTTTTCTGTATCAGTGTAATGCTAGATTGCCTTTTGGCTATGTGGCGCCTGTGGGATTCGATCTGGATGCGGATGAGACGAAGAAGGGTTTCCAACTGCAGAACCGGATGACAGAAGGCCTGGGGATAGAGGGAAAGCTGTTCCGGAAGGCAGACAGTGAGGAATCCGGAGATGACGTGCAGTTTACGGCGGGAGAGGGCGGCTTTTATTATGCCGTACTGACGGCATCCGGCACCGGTAAGGTGGACTGCATCGGCGGAAGCACGGGGGAAGAGGCGTTTAAGGATTTAAAGAAGGGCTCGATTCTGTATCTGGGATATCTGGAAAAGGAACAGACCATTACCCTGACCAACGGGGACGAGGATGACGCTACGCCCAAAATAGCTGCGGATATTTATCGGATGGATACGGAGGTGTTGGGACAGGCGCTGGAGATGCTTTCCGCGCAGCATATGGAAAACGTGGTATGGGAGAGTGACCATATCACGGCAAATCTCACGTTGGAACAGCCGGGAAGGGTAATCTGTTCGATTCCCTATGAGGACGGCTGGACGGTGCGCATCAACGGAGAGAAGGCGGAGGGTGTTCTGTTCGGGGGCTGTCTGATGGCTTTTGACCTGGAGCCGGGGGAGTATACTTTCGAGATGAAGTATGTTCCCGCGGGTGCCCGGGCGGGGCTGGCCGTGAGCGCGGTGAGCATCCTGCTGTTTGCAGCGGTAACAAAATGGCTGCAGGGCAGTGGGGCCATTTCTCTCCTATTCCCGGGGGAAGGACACGGAAACGCAAAAAGCGGGAGACGGACAGGGACGATTTAACGTAAAATCATGTTGCAGAAGAGCGGATGTCTGTATATAACGACGGAAATTGGAAAGCCTTGAAAAAAAGGCTTTCTTTTTTTGACTATATGTGGTAATATCAAGGGAGGGACTCCTGAAGGCCATAGGGTTTTCAGGTTTTTATTTTTGGACAATGTACGGAAAACCGGAGGATAGAGCAATGGAAATCGAGAGGGCACAGGAGCGGGACATGGCAGGAATCAATAAGCTGCTCTGCCAGGTATTGACGGTGCATCACAATGGCAGGCCGGATTTGTTCAAGGGTAATGTAAAAAAGTACACGGACGGGGAACTTCTGGAGATTTTGCGTGATGACAGGAAGCCGGTATTTGTGGCCAGAGATGAGACGGGAAATGTGGCAGGATACGCATTTTGTGTATTTCAGCAGCATTTGGGTAACAATATATTGACGGATATCAAGACTCTGTACATTGACGATTTGTGTGTGGACGAGGCTTCCAGGGGACAGAAGATTGGCAGGCAGCTGTATGAGTATGTGCTTGATTTTGCCAGGAGGGCAGGCTGCTATAATGTGACGCTGAATGTCTGGGAATGTAATCCGGGCGCAAAAAAGTTCTACGAAAAATGCGGCCTGGTGCCTCTGAAGACCGGGATGGAGAAGATTTTGTGAAGCGACATAAAAAGAAAGGAAAACGAGAGTACAGAGAGCAATGATGGAGACAGATGGTAAAGTAAGTCCGAAGGAAGCTGCTGTGGCTGCGGAAAAGGAAGAGAGCATGGAGAAAACGGAAATGTCGGATTTGGATGAAATGATGATAAGTGAGGAAATGGGAATGCAGCAGGCGGGCAGCGGGGCTGAGGATGAAAAATGGGAAGAGCGGCTTTCCGGAGAAGAAGGGCCTTCCCGGGAAGAAGCAGATTCACATAGGAGTGAAAAGAAAAGAAGCCAGGGGGAAGAAGCGGATTCCGCACCGGAGAAAAGTGCGGACCCGGACAGCCTGGCGACCATAGAGCCGCTTTTGGATAAGCGGATTGTGCGCGCAGTGAGGGAGATGGGGTTTGAGAAGCTTACCCCCATTCAGGTACAGGCCATTCCCTATTTGCTGGAAGGGGAAGATATTATAGGGCAGGCGCAGACAGGAACGGGGAAGACGGCAACCTTTGCCATTCCGGCACTGCAGAAGATAGATACGGAACTGAAGAGCCTGCAGACGATTATTCTCTGCCCTACCAGGGAACTGGCAATGCAGGCGGCGGATGAGATTCGCAGTATTGCCAGGTATATGCACGGCATTAAGGTGCTTCCGGTTTACGGAGGACAGGAGATACGAAAGCAGATTAACGGGCTGCGGGGCACCCAGATTATCGTGGGCACACCCGGGCGCGTGATGGACCATATGCGGCGCCATACCATCAAGCTGGAACATGTGAACATGGTGGTGCTGGACGAAGCGGATGAAATGCTGGATATGGGATTCAGGGAGGATATGGAGCTGATTCTGGGGGAGATTCCGGGCGAGCATCAGACGGCCCTTTTCTCCGCCACCATGCCCAGGCCCATTCTGGATATCGCAGACCGGTTCCAGAAGAATGCCAGACTGGTGAGGGTGGCGGCGAAAGAATTGACGATTCCGCTGGTGTCCCAGAGATATTATAAGATAAAGAGCCAGGACAAGGATGCCGCATGTATCCGTCTGCTGGAGTATTATCAGCCTAAGCTGGGCCTGATTTTCTGCAATACGAAGATCAAGGTGGACGAGCTGGCTGAGGTGCTGAAGAAGGCAGGATTCCAGGCAGAAGGGCTGCACGGTGATATGTCCCAGCATCTGCGCGATGTTGCCATGGGGCGTTTCCGGAACGGAAGTGCGAATATCCTGATTGCTACGGATGTGGCAGCCAGGGGTATCGATGTGGACAATGTAGAGGTGGTCATCAATTACGACTTGCCTCAGGATAATGAATATTACGTGCATCGCATCGGCAGGACAGGGCGTGCAGGCAGGACAGGCCGTTCTTTTACTTTTGTAAGCGGAAAGGAGATTTTCCGCATCCGCCAGATAGAACGATTCTGCAAGGCTACTATTGAAGAAAAGAAACTGCCGGGCGCTTCCAAGGTGTTGAAGGCAAAAGCGGATAAATACTTAAACCAGGCATGGGAGCTTCATGAGCATGAAGATATCGAGCTGATGAAGAGTTACCTGCAGCGAAAGCTGGACGCGGAGGAATGTGATATTCTGGAACTGGCTGCAGCCATGCTGAAGATGGAGATTGGGGATAAGGGACCTGAGATTGCGGTGGATGATTATGAGAGCCGCAGCGGCCGTTTGGGAGATAGACGCGGCCGCGACGGACGTGACAGCCGCCGCCGGAGAGGCCGGGGTGAGGGCGGAGAAGGCCGCCGGAGAAGCGGACATGACGAGGGCGGAGAAGACAGGCGCCGCCGCAGCCGTGATGAGGAGCGTGACAGCCGCCGGAGACGCGGATATGAGGAAGGACGAGGCGGCCGTAGTGACCGTGAACGGGATGAATTTCGTGATTCCCGCAGTCGCAGCCATAAGGAAGAGCGAGACGGCCGCAGGAAGCGCGAGAAAGAGGAGAAACGCCGCTCTTCCAAAGCGCGTGACGTGAGGATGGACGGCAGCGAAAAAGGGCTGGCATTTTCCTTTCCCAAAAAGAAAAAGAAGAAATAAGGAAGAAGTGGGGTCAGTTCAGGATATGAGGAATGGTGCGGAATGAGAATCGGAATGGGATATGATGTTCACAGGTTGGTGGAAAACCGGGAGCTTATCATGGGAGGCGTGCAGATTCCTTATGAGAAAGGGCTGTTGGGGCATTCGGACGCGGACGTCCTTCTCCATGCCGTGATGGACGCCCTGCTGGGGGCGGCGGCGCTGGGGGATATCGGGAAGCATTTCCCGGACAATGACCCGGCTTATGCGGGGATTTCCTCTATGGTATTGTTGGAAAAGGTGGGGGAGCTTCTGTTGGAAAAGGGCTTTTTCATTGAAAACATTGATGCGACAATCATTGCCCAGGCACCTAAAATGCGGCCGTATATCGATACCATGCGGGAGAATATAGCCCGTGTACTGAGGTTGGATACGGAGCATGTCAATGTGAAAGCGACCACCGAGGAGGGGCTTGGATTTACGGGAAGCGGCGAGGGGATTTCTGCCCAGGCCGTCTGCCTGTTGGCTTCGCCTTTCGACTTAGATACCCGGCCGGTTCAGGAAGGGTGCGGCGGATGCAGCGGATGCCCGAAAATCAGGTAAAAAATCATACAAAACGATTGACAGAATCCATTTTTTTGCATACTATAAAAAGCAGGTGCAGCTTCTTATAGTTGAATGCGGCGCAAAGGGATGCGCCTTTTATCAGAAGCACAGGGATTGCTTCCGATAAGGCATATTCTGTTATAAAGGAATGCCTTGCGGCAGTTCCTGGTAAATTTCAGAGTTAAATGCAGTGAACGGAGAGAGTACTTTTCATAAGGGATGGATGTGCGTAAGAAGAATTCATTCCGGCAAGGTGTCAGAGAGGGGCTGTTTAAAAGCTGAAAGCAGCCCTCGCCCTGGGAAAAGGAAGTGCATCCGGGAGCAGGTCTGCCGAACAATGACGTATCGGAAAAACGAAACGGGTTTTCCAGTGCCATGAGAGTTAATTCGGGACAGAGCGTGAGTAGGCAGATTCGCAGGCGTGCGTTAAGCGCATTGAGGGAGGGGCTGATGAGGCCTCTAAGCAGAGTGGAACCGCGGATAAATTCGTCTCTAGGGATGAATTTGCCGCGTTTTTGTTTGCGGTGAGGTCTCAGAAAGTGGTGTCGGCAAAAACGGATGGGAGCTGCTCTTCTCTTAAGGACAGGAAGAAAGGTATCCCATGTCCGGGCGAGAGGAATATCTGACTGACACAGGCTTGAAATGATAAAAAAGGAAGTGATTGCATGGGGATGTTCAGCAATATTACAGAAGAAATAAGGATTGTCAGGGAGCGGGACCCGGCGATTCATTCCGCTATGGAGGTATTTCTGTATCCCAGCTTTAAAGTAATGATTCATTATCGGATTGCTCACAAATTATATCAGAGGGGACACTTTTTCTGGGCCAGGTGGGTTTCGCAAAGAGGGGTGCGCAAGACTGGCATCGAGATTCATCCCGGTGCAAAGATTGGCAAGGGTCTGTTCATTGATCATGGAAACGGAGTCATTATAGGTGAGACCACTATCATCGGGGACAATGTGACATTGTATCAGGGAGTGACCCTGGGCGGTACCGGCAAAGAGCACGGAAAGCGCCATCCTACCATCGGCAACAATGTGATGATCAGTGCGGGCGCCAAGGTGCTGGGCTCTTTTGCCATCGGGGACAATTCCAAAATCGGCGCCGGAAGCGTGGTGCTGAGCGAGGTGCCTCCGGGCTCTACTGTAGTAGGGGTGCCGGGGCGGGTGGTGAAGCGTAACAATATGGCACTCCCTCAGGAGACGATGAACCAGACCGATTTGCCGGACCCGGTGAAGGAGGATATTGCCGGTCTGCAGCGCGCTAATTCGGAGATGATCAACCGTATACTGGAATTGGAGAGACAGATAAAGGTGCTGAAAGAATATGGTTATGAAGATAAATTCTGATTGCCGACAGAGGGAAGAAGTACCAGGGAATTATGACACGGAATGACAGATATACTCGTGAGCGCGTTCATTTGTCGCTTTTTGTCCCTGGCCTGCAGAAGCGCTCACTTGTTATACATTTACGTAAATGTTTTTGAGCGCGAGTATAATTAGTTACGACTCTGCGTATTCATTATGATTCATTAAGGAAGCGGCCCTGCCGCAGGCGGGCAGAGAGGAGATAAAATGGAGAACAGATTACAGTTTTATAACACATTGAACAGAAAGGTGGAGGTTTTCGTTCCGAATGAGGACGGCAGGGTGGCTATGTACACCTGCGGTCCTACGGTTTACCATTATGCGCATATCGGTAATCTGCGAAGTTATATTGCCGAAGATGTGCTGGAGAAGACACTGCGCTATGTGGGTTATGACGTGAAGCGCGTGATGAACATTACCGATGTGGGCCATCTTTCTTCCGATGCGGATACCGGTGAAGATAAGATGCTCAAGGGGGCAAAGCGCGAGCACAAGACCGTGATGGAAATTGCAAAATTCTATACAGACGCCTTTTTTGGCGACTGCAAAAAGCTGAATGTCAAGACGCCCGATGTGGTAGAGCCTGCTACCAACTGCATTTCGGAGTTTATCCACATGGTGGAAGTGCTGTTGGAAAAAGGCTTTGCCTACCTGGCCGGAGGCAATGTGTATTTCGACACATCCAAACTGGAAGACTACTATGTCTTCTCTTCCCAAAACGAGAAGGAACTTCTTGTGGGCGTCCGTGACGATGTGGAAGAGGATGCCAACAAGAGGAACCGGAACGATTTTGTGCTCTGGTTTACCAAATCCAAGTTTGAGGACCAGGCATTGAAGTGGGATAGCCCCTGGGGAGTGGGATATCCGGGCTGGCACATCGAGTGCTCCTGCATCAGCATGAAGCATCTGGGTGAGTACATGGATATTCACTGCGGAGGCGTGGACAATATTTTTCCTCATCATACAAACGAAATCGCCCAGAGTGAGGCTTACCTGGGACATAAGTGGTGCAATTACTGGTTCCATGTGCACCATCTGACGGACAAGACGGGAAAGATGAGCAAATCCAAAGGAGAATTCCTCACCCTGTCCCTGTTGGAGTCCAGGGGATATGACCCCAGAGTGTATCGATTTTTCTGCCTGCAGTCCCATTACCGCAAACCCCTGGAGTTTTCCTATGAGACTCTGGATAACGCGGTAGCTGCCTATGAGAAGTTGGTGAAGCGCATCGGCGGGTTGAAAAAAGAGGGGGAAGTGGAGCGGGAGAAATTCGATGCCTGTAAGCAGAAATTCGAGGCGGCGCTCTGCGATGACCTGAATACTTCCATGGCGCTCACGGTGCTCTATGACATGTTGAAGGAAGATATGGCAGATGCTACAAAATATGCCCTGGCGGAGGATTTTGACAGGGTGCTGTCTCTTGACCTGACCACCGCCCATTCGGAAATGGAAGCGGAAAACAAAGTAGACGCGGAGACGGAAAGATATATCCTGGAAAAAATCGAGGAACGCAAGGCAGCGAAGAAGGAGAAGAATTTTGCCAGGGCCGACGAAATCCGCAGTGAATTGCTGGCTAAAGGAATCATTTTGGAAGATACCCGGGAGGGCGTGAAGTGGAAAATGGACAGTTCATGGAAGAAGGGGGAATAAAGGCGGGAGCCTTAAAACAGGTTTCTGCCGGAAAAGCAGGAAAGAAAGAAGCGGAGCGACAGGCGGAAGGGCTGACGAAGGTGCTTTGCAGGGAGGATGAAAAGGCCAAAGGAAATTCTGTGGGCGAAAAGAAAAAGACAGATTCCGCAGACAGCCTGCGTAAGGAAATTGCGGCAATATTCCCCGGCAGACATCAGGATATCCGCTCTTATTCCGCATTGAGCCTGGCCTATATCGGCGATGTGGTCTATGACCTGATTATCCGGACAGTAGTGGTAGCAAAGGGGAACCGCCCGGTCAATGACCTGCACCGGATTACGGTAAAATATGTCAGCGCAACGGCACAGGCGAAAATGGTAAAGGCACTGTCTGAAATCCTCACAGAGGAAGAAAAAGCGATTTTCCAAAGAGGGAAGAACTCTAAACCGCATACCACCGCCAAAAATGCCCGTGTCTCAGACTATCTGAAAGCTACCGGTTTCGAGGCAGTGATAGGTTATCTGTACCTGACGGACAATATGGGGCGTGCTCTGGAACTGGTGAAAAAGGGAATTGCGTTGGCGGGGATGGAGATATAGAGCATTTCGCGGAATATGCAGGGAAATTACTTCAGAAGTGAGATGATATTAAAATGAACGGATTACTTGAAAATATTGAGAGACTTCATACGACAGATATGGGGGCAGAACGCATAAAAAGGAATTTACAGATTGAAACATCCGATGTGGTTCAGTGGTGCAAAGCGCGAATTCTGGACAGGAATGCGGAAATTGAAAGAGTTGGGAAAAACTGGTATGTAACTGCAGGGGACTGCAAAATAACCGTGAATGCACATAGCTGCACGATTATTACTGCGCATAAGGCAGGGCGCGCCGCCATGTAATTTATACTGCGCACCGGCTAAATTTGCAGTACAACCCGACTGCAGACCGCCAACAAGGTATTTTCCCGGAGGCATCACTGTAAATCCTGGCGGTCTGCAGTATACATATACGGATTGTGATATTCCTTCCAGTATGAGTCAGGGTGAAGGGAACACGAATAAGGGCCGAAGTCGGCTTTTTTGGCGGGATTGCCGGTAATGAAAGAAAGGACAGGATATGGCATATAGAGAAAACAGAGGTGGAGAAAGAGGAAGGACTTCCGGAAGAGCTGCGGCACATTCAGGGAGAAAGTCCGGGAAAGGTGCCGGTTTGCAGGCAGAGGTGAGAGCGGCCGGTTTTAAGACTGAGGACAGGTATGCAAGGGAAAAAGCCATTGCAGAAAAAGCGTTGGAAGAGAGAAGGAACAGAGCGGAAGAGGCTGTCAAAGAGAATAACGAAGCTGTCATAGAGGGACGGAATGCCGTTATGGAAGCATTCCGTGCAGGCAAGACCATAGACAGGCTCTACATTCTGGATGGCTGCCATGACGGTCCGGTCCTGTCTATCAAGCGGGAAGCCCAGAAGCATTCCGCCATGATAAAATATGTGGAAAAGGAACGTCTGGACCAGTTATCGGAGACGGGAAGGCATCAGGGTGTAATTGCCATAGCAGCGGCTTACGAGTATGCGTCCGTGGAGGATATGCTCCGGGCTGCCAGAGAGAAGCAGGAGCCGCCGTTTCTCATTTTGCTTGACAACATTGAGGACCCCCACAATCTGGGAGCCATCATCCGTACCGCCAACCTGGCCGGCGCGCACGGCGTCATCATACCGAAGAACCGGGCAGTGGGACTGACGGCTACCGTGGCGAGAACCTCTGCCGGAGCCCTGAATTATACCCCGGTAGCCAAGGTCACCAATCTGGCCAAGACCATTGAGGAACTAAGGGAAGAAGGTCTGTGGTTCGTCTGTGCGGATATGAACGGCACACCCATGTACCAGCTTGATCTGAAAGGCCCCATCGGTCTGGTCATCGGCAGTGAGGGAGAGGGCGTGGGCAGGCTGGTGAAGGAGAAATGCGATATGGCTGCGGCCATTCCCATGAAAGGGAATATCGATTCCCTGAATGCTTCTGTCGCGGCAGGGGTGCTTGCATATGAAATTGTGCGGCAGCGCCTGGGATGATGGAGTGCTTAGCGTAAAAATGGCAGTGTTCTGTACTGGATAGAAGGGCTCGCCAGGCGGAGCGGAGAAACGAAAAGTCAGGGAGGAAATATGAATATTTTACTGCTTCGGCATGGTGAGACCGAATGGAATCGGGAAGGGCGTTTACAGGGACACAGGGACATCCCCTTAAATGCAGACGGAAGATTGCAGGTCAGCCGCGCAGCCGAAATCCTTGCAGGGCTGTATCCTGACATTGAGTGTATCATCTCAAGCCCTCTGTCAAGGGCACGGGAAAGCGCGGAAATTGTTGCCGGAAAACTGAAATACGAAAAAACGGATATTATCCTGGAGCCAATGCTTATGGAGCGCAGCTTCGGCGCAGTTGAAGGCATGACTGCTGCGGAAAGAGAGCAAAAGTATCCGGACGGCGCCTGGCCCGAAATGGAATCCTTAGAGGATTTAGTGAAAAGAGCGCATTCAGCATTTGATAAAATCGTGCAGTCTTCCGGCGGCAGGCAGACGATTCTTGTAGTTGCACACGGAGCCCTGTTTTATGCAATGATGACTGCCATAACAGACGGACGGCTTCCCTACGGCGCATTTGAGCCCGGGAGTATTCATCTGATAAAATATTGCAATGGGGCAATCGAATTTGCAGCTTACAGGGAAGAGGCGGCAGCATTTGTGGAAATCACTGATATTTAAGCCGGAAGGCTGTGAACGGCAGCGGAAAATTCAGAGAGCAGAGGATATGGCAGACAGATATTCGAATTACAGACAATACAATGACGATGAACTGATTGACCGCCTTCGCCGGGGGGAAGAAGCAATCATGGATTATATCTGCGACAAGTACAAGAATCTGGTGCGCAGCAAAGCAAAATCCATGTTTATCCTGGGCGCTGACAGTGAGGATCTGATTCAGGAAGGCATGATAGGCCTGTTCAAGGCGGTTCGGGATTACGATATGGGACGGGATGCCAGTTTCAGCACGTTTGCGGAGTTGTGCATCAATCGCCAGCTGTACACGGCGGTGCAGGCTTCCAGAAGGCAGAAGCACTTTCCGCTGAACACCTATGTGCCCTTATACGGGGAAGTTTCCGGCGACGATAAGGAGGGCGTGAATCCGGCGGAGTTTCTGGCGGACAGGAGTGAGCTGAATCCGGAGCAAATGTTCCTGGACAAGGAGCGGGTGGCCTATCTGGAGAAAATGATAGAGGAGGAGCTCAGCGAGTTTGAGAAGCAGGTGTTGGACCTGTATCTCACCGGGATGAGTTACAGCCAGATTGCCAGGGTGCTGGGACGGGACGAGAAGTCCACGGACAATGCGCTGCAGAGGTTAAAAGCGAAGATACGGAAAATGTTGTAAATCAGGGGAACTGCCCGGCGCTTGTTGTGAAGTGCCGGGCAGCTGTGCGTTTTCAGAACCTGTTTCTTTTTATATTTTTTTTAGAAAAAGGAAAGAATCCGTACATTGACAGCAGGCTGAATCGGGGCATATAATCAACGAGGTAAAACCGACCGACTGGTCGGACGGCAGGAGGAACAGGCATGATATCGAAATTCAGTGTGAAAAAGCCCTATACAGTGCTGGTGGGCGTGGTTCTGGCGATTATTCTGGGAGTGGTGTCCTTCACCAGGATGACGGCGGATTTGCTGCCGAACATCAGCCTTCCTTATGTAATCGTAATGACTACTTATCCGGGAGCAAGCCCGGAGACCGTGGAAGCGGCGGTGACGCAGCCGGTGGAGGCGTCCATGGCCACGGTGAGCAATATTGAGAGTATCAGTTCCGTGTCCAATGAAAACTATTCCATGGTAATTCTGGAATTTGCCCAGACAGCGGATATGAATGCCGTATCCCTGGAAATCCGGGAGAGCCTGGACCAGATCAAGAGTTACTGGGATGACGCCATCGGGAATCCCATTATTATGAAGCTGAACCCGGACATGCTGCCCATTATGATAGCGGCAGTTGGCGTGGACGGCATGGATAACGCGCAGATCAGTACATATGTGCAGGATGCGGTGTTGCCCGAGTTGGAGAGCATTGAGGGCGTGGCAAGCGTCAGTGCCACCGGTCTGCTGGAGGAGAGCGTGAATGTCATTATCCGCCAGGACAAGGTGGATGCGGTCAATGAAAAGGTGTTTGCAGCCATAGACGAGAAAATGAAGGACGCCGAGGAAGAGTTGGAGGAAGGGCGCAAGTCCCTGGAGGACGGCAGGGCGGAACTGGAAGATGGTAAAGCGGAAATCCAGAAGGGCCGCAAAGAGCTTGCGGACGGCAAGGCGGAACTGGAGCAGGGCAAAAACGAGCTGAATCAGAAGAAGGATGAGACAGCCCAGGCTCTGGCAAATACCAAAAAGGATTTACTGACAGCCAAGACAGACCTGGAAGCCGCCAGGATGAACCTGACTACCAATCTGGCCACGGCCAGACAGCTGAGTGCGGGAATAGAACAGATCAATGCCCTGACGGATGTGATTATCAATGCGCCGGAGCGGTATCTGCGCGCGTACCAGGCTTTATATGAAAGCATCTACGGAGAGAATCCGAATCCGGAGGAGGAAGCCAGAATCCGCCAGGAAATAGGAGAGTTGAAGTCTGCCTATCTGGGAAGCGAGATTATCTCTCAGATGAAGGGCGCAGATGCGCAGCTGGATGAAATGATAGCCCAGTTAGAGGCAGCGGACTGGGCAGACTGTGATAACTTTGTGTCTGTGGCGGCAGTTCTGGCGTTGGTGTCTCAGGGCGGCTCCAATGAAATTGTGGCTCAGAGGGAGAATCTGGAGAATGCTCTGAATGCTCTGACCAACGGCTTGGGACTGGAAGCCTATGAAGCCATGGCGAACCAGACCCTTGCCACACTGGAGGAGCAGCTTTCCATGGTGAATGCCGGACTGGTTGAGGTGGAGAAGGGACAGCTGGAGGCTGCTCTGGGCTTTGCGGAGGCCAATTCTCAGATTGCCATGGGAGATTACCAGATGAAAATGGTGGAAAGCCAGCTGGATGCCGCCATGGAGCAGATTAAGAGCGGCGAGGAGCAGTTAAAATCTGCTCAGGAGCAGCTGGAAGAGGGCGAGAAACAGCTTGCCGACGCAAAGGAATCTGCCTATGAACAGGCGGATATGACAAACATCCTGACTGTGGATACCATCAGGAACCTGCTGACTGCACAGAACTTTTCCATGCCTGCAGGTTATGTGACGGAGGAAGGCGTCAGCTATATGGTGCGTGTGGGGGATAAGCCTTCCACAGTGGACGAACTGAAGGAAATTCCCCTGATGGACCTGCATATGGACGGTGTACCTGTAGTCAAACTGGGGGATGTGGCAGATGTATTCTATACGGACAATTCCGATGAAATCTATGCCAATGTGGACGGCAGCGCCGGCATCATGCTGACCATCCAGAAGCAGACCGGCTATTCCACCGGTGAGGTCTCCGATTTGCTGGCGGAGCGCTTCGGAGAAATGATGGAGGAAAATGCCGATTTGTCACTGATCACCTTGATGGATCAGGGAATATACATAGACCTGGTCATGGATTCCATCATCAATAATATTCTGTTCGGCGCAGGACTGGCAATTTTGATTCTGTTGGTGTTCCTGAAGGATTTGCGGCCTACGCTTGTGGTGGCATTTTCCATTCCCATCAGCCTTGTGACGGCGATTGTGTGTATGTATTTCAGCGGTGTAACCCTGAATATTATCTCCCTGTCGGGCCTGGCATTGGGCATCGGTATGTTGGTGGACAATTCCATTGTGGTTATCGAAAATATCTACCGCCTGCGGGGAGAGGGGTATTCCGTTAAGGATGCCGCCATGGCCGGAGCCGGTGAGGTGGCGGGGGCCATTCTGGCTTCCACGCTGACTACTGTATGTGTCTTCCTGCCTATCGTATTTACGGAAGGCATTACCAGACAGTTGTTTGTAGATATGGGACTGACCATTGCCTATTCGCTGTTTGCCAGCCTGGTGATTGCTTTGACGGTTGTGCCCGCCATGTCCTCCAAGATGCTGGTGCGAACGAAAGAGCAGAAAGAGAGCCGTATATTCGGAGCGCTGACCAGAGGGTATGAGAAGCTGCTTGGTCTGTCTCTGAAGGGAAAACCCCTGGTGATGGTTCTTGTGCTGGTGCTTCTGGCGGGCAGTATTGCGCTGGCATTTACCAACGGAATCGCCTTTATGGCGGATATGGATTCCACACAGCTGACAGTGAATGTGGAGCTGGCGGAGGATGCCACGCTGCAGGAGACAGGGGAGCTGACCGACCAGGTGGTGGAGGCGATTCTTTCCATAGAGGATGTGCAGAATGTAGGCGCCATGTCCAGCAGTTCCAATATGTCCCTTCTGGGCGGCGGGGGCGGCAGCACCAATTCCGCCACAATCTATGTGGTGGCAAAAGAAGACAAAACTATGAGCAATGAGGAGATTGCGGCGAGCATCCGGGAGAAGACGGAGGGGCTGAACGCGGAGATTACCATCGATACCTCCAGCATGGATATGAGCGCCATGGGAGGGAGCGGGATTTCCATCCAGGTGCGTGGACGTGAGCTGGATACCCTGCGGCGCATTGCGGAGGAAGTGGCTGCCATTGTGGAGAGTGTGGAAGGTACCGCTGAGGTCAGCGACGGGCTGGAGGATGCGGATGAGGAACTGCGTATCATTATCAACCGGGATGAGGCGGTACATTATGGATTGACTGTGGCGCAGGTGTATGCCCAGCTTTACACGAAACTGGCGGAAGCAAGCAGCGCCACCACATTAGTGTCAGCCGATAAGGACTACAATGTCTATGTCATGAACGGCAATGATATCGAGCTGACAAGGGAGCTGGTGAAAGAACTGGAACTGGACGGTACCGGTGAGGAAGGAGAAAGCGTGAAAGTGCCGCTGTCGGAAATTGCGGACTTTGAGACTACGGAGGCGCTCAGCTCCATCAGCCGCGCGGACCAGACCCGGTATATATCCGTGTCTGCAGCCATTGCGGAGGGCTATAATGTGGGTCAGGTGGCCTCTGCCGTGGAGGATAAGCTGGCCGGTTATGAGCTGCCTGCCGGATACAGGCTGGTGTCTTCCGGTGAGAATGAGACCATCATGGATGCCATGGAACAGATTATGCTGATGCTGGTGCTGGCCGTGCTGTTTATGTATCTGATTATGGTGGCGCAGTTCCAGTCGCTGCTGTCGCCTTTTATCATCATGTTTACCATTCCACTGGCATTTACCGGAGGATTTATGGGGCTTTATATCGGCGGCAGCGAAGTGAGTGTCATCGCCATGATTGGTTTCGTTATGCTGGCGGGTATTATTGTAAATAACGGTATCGTAATCATTGACTATATGAACCAGCTGAGGGAGAGCGGTTGTGAGAAGCGTCAGGCGATTCTCATAGCCGGAAGAACCAGACTTCGTCCTGTGCTGATGACTGCGCTGACTACCATACTGGCGTTGTCAACCATGGTGTTCAGCAATGATATGGGGGCGGAGATGGCGAAGCCCATGGCGGTGGTGACCATCGGCGGTCTTACCTATGGTACGCTGCTGACACTAATCGTAATACCGTGTATCTATGATATGATGATTCGGGAAAAGAAAGGTGAGAGACATTCCGGAAAAAGGTATGGAAAACCGGCTGTTACGGGGCGTGAAATGCCCGAGCTGGAAGATATTGGACGGAAGCGGGAAGGGTTGCCGGATATGTCACAGGAAATGCGGAGACGGTTAGAAATGACACAGGGGGCGTCGGAGACATCAGTCGTGAAACAGGAGGGACAGTGGGATGCTGAGCGGAAAGCGCCGGAAATATCGGAGCCCGATCAGAAAACGCAGGAGCCGTCTGTAGAACAGGCCGAGCTGTCTGGGACAGAGCAGAAAGCCCAGGAGCTGTCAGACGCTGAACAGGGGCAGGACGAGCTGCCGGGTGCCGGACAGGAGCCCCGTAAACGCAGCCGCAGGAGGAAGAAGTGATGGGAAAGATCAATGGTATGGAAGATATCCGTCAGCTGCCGCCCAAGGTGTGCCGGATGTATAAAGCCGTGATCCAGATGTTGGAAGAAGGAATGGACGTCAGCGACATCCGCGTTTCCACCATCACTGAGCGGGCAGGAATCGGGAAGGGCACCGCATATGAATACTTTGATTCGAAAGAGGAAATCGTAGCCTGTGCCATTTTGTATCAGATGAAAGAGATATTCGGATGGTTGGAAACTGTTCTGGAGGAACAGGGAAGCTTTCGGGAACAGCTATCCTTTCTGCTGACAGAGGTAGAAAAGAGGGAACAGCATAAGAACTGTTTCCTCAGATTCCTTCACATGATGACGGATAATTCCGAATTCAACAGGACGCTTCAGAAAAAGATGCACATGGAAGCTTTTTTGTCTTATCTGCCCATGAACGTGTTTGCGAGGGTGATGCGCCGGGGGATGGAAAATGGGGAGCTGCGCAGTGATCTTCCTTTGGATTATATGGTTCATTGCCTGTTTTCTCACCTGCTGATTTATATGACGGCGGTGACCTCGGGAGGATTTTTCCACACGGAGCCGGCAGTGGTACGGCCGCTTATATATCAGGGAATCCTGAACGAGTTGGAAAAAAAGAGTCTTCGGGGGAGATGATAATTTCAAAATAATATTTTATGATGAAGTTTATACTTTTTAGAGATAAATTAGAAAATAGACACATTTTAGACACATTTTAACTGTATGATAGATATCAGATAGTTGATGAACTCACTATCTCCCCCCTCATAAGAAATAGTAAAAAGGTTCCAGTGTATGCTGGGGCCTTTTTACACGTGTAGGAAAGGAGATGGAATCCTGGATGGAAGACAGCGGAGCAAAGTAGTTCGCAAAATATGTCAATGAGTTGCGTGACAAGTGGGGGCTGTCAATGAATCAGCTTTGCGAAGGGCTGTGCAGCAGGCGGGCGGCCTGGTACATAGAGCAGGGTGAACGTGAGCCCGGAAGGATGCTGCGGGAAGCCATTTTGGAGCGGCTCGGCGTAGGGGCGGAGGACTATGAGTGCTACCTGGGCTGCGTGGAATATGCACAGTGGAAAATGCAGCACGCTATCCTGCACGTACCAAAGCAGCTTGCGTCCTCGGCCTCCGGGGAATATAGCCTGCCGGAAGGATTCCGGAAGCCGGCTGTGGAAGGTGGGCAGATATATTATATGCGGCGGACATATGAAAGCCAGACTGCTGAGAGGGCAGTATTTCAGGAGGATGACGGTGTAGTGGATTTTGAAAGGGCGAGGGAGGAAACGGGAGCGAGGAGGATGTTCTTGCCATGCTGGACACGGCCATCCGCCTGGTATCTGGAAGAGTTTGTGGACTGGGAGAAGGGGGAGTGCGATTTTGGCAGCGCGGGATTCCGCAGGCTTCTTAACTGGGTTGGGGAGCATACGGATGAACCTGTATCCCGGAATGCTTCACAGGGAGACAGATTTTTTAGACCGGGATACCTGGAGGAGGAAGCCCTGCTGATGGAGAAAAGCACCAACCGAGGCTTCCCATTGTTTATTTACCTGGACGGGGAAGGGACAGAAACCCATGGGACGTCCCGTGAAATGGCGGAGAAGCTGATGGAGTTTCTGGAAACAGCTGATTTCACCCCGGAATCGGGTCTGCGGAACATGGTGGTCAGCATTGTCCTGGAGGAGACGGAAGCCTATTATACCGGGGACAAGAGCCTGGACGAAGTGGTTGGAATAATCCAGAACCGGGTGCAGCTGCTTCTGAAGGAAAATATGTAATGTCGAATGTTTTTCATGTCTTGTTTGCGCCTTGATCAAAGGGAATGATATAATTTATACTCACAAACGCAAATAATTGCCGTCTGCAGAATATAACGAGTGAACGCATCGCGGCAATCCGGAGCTGAAAGCGGCAATTAAATGCGTTCACGAGTATAACTTGCATTTGCTGTATATCTGCCGGGAATGACGGGAGGTGGAATAAGGACAGTGAAGAATCCATCGGCAGACAAGGCAATCTGCAGATGGATTTTCATTTGATATCCCGGTGGAGGATTCCGACAGGAAACCTGGAGACAAAGCAGACGGTTCTGGAGTGCGGACGGAAGAAGAGAAGGAGGAACAGAAGAGATGCATGGAGCGATTTTGGGAGATATCATCGGCAGCTCTTATGAGTTCGACAGAGGGGACAAGAAAGAGTTTGAGCTGTTCGGGCGCAGGGCACGGTTCACGGATGGCTTCGTGATGACAGTGGCGGTGGCGGAGGCCCTGTTGAAGGCAGAGACAGACGCGGAGGTTCCTGCCATCTGTCAGCTACGGAAACGGTTCCGCCAGGAGGGTGTCGGCGGCGGGATGGCTTTACGGTTCCATGGAGCGAACCAGAGAGGCGGCCAGGGCCATGGTAAAGAGGGAAAAGCCATGCGATGCCTTATCCCGGCTGGGCGGCAGTCCGGGAATTTTCTTCCTCTGTATAATACTGGGCCTGGGCATGCCACAGTTCGTGGTACCGTCCCCCTTTTTGGGCGACCAGTGTATCGTGGCTGCCCATCTGTACCAGTTCCCCGCTGTCGAATACCGCAATCTTGTCGCAGAAGCGGCAGGAAGCCAATCTGTGGCTGATGTAGATGGCGGTCTTGTCTCCGGCGATTTCGTTGAATTTGCTGTAGATCTCATACTCCGAAACCGGGTCAAGGGCGGCGGTGGGCTCGTCCAGGACCAGGAAGGGCGCGTCCTTGTAGAGTGCCCTGGCCAAAGCGATTTTCTGTCCCTCTCCGCCGGAAATCTCGATGCCGCTGCCGTCGAACTCCTTGTACAGGAAGCTGTCCGTGCCCTCCGGCATGGCGGCCAGGCGCTCTCCGAAGCCGGCTTTGATCAGGCATTGCCTTGCTCTTTCCCCATCAAATACAGGGCCCGCGGACACATTCTGCCCCAGCCGGAAAGCGAAGAGCTTGAAGTCCTGGAATACGATGGAGAAAATGGACAGGTACTCATCGTAATCGTACTTCTTGATATTGACCCCGTTTAGCAGAATCTCCCCCTCTGTAGGGTCATAAAGGCGGCACATGAGCTTGATGAAAGTGGTCTTGCCGCTGCCGTTTTTGCCTACGATGGCCAGCTTCTCCCCCACCTTGAATTTCAGGTTCACATGGCGCAGAGCGTAGGTGTCCGTGTTGGGGTACCGGAAGGATACGTCACGGAATTCCACGAAATATTCATTGTCATCCCGTTTCTCCACGGTCAGGGAGCCCTGGTACATGGGGTTGGGGATGTCCAGGTAGGAAAAATACCGTTTCAGGTACGTATGGTTCACGAAAGCCTTCTGGATGCCGGCGACCGCCTCGGAAGCGGCTCCCAGCAACAGCATGACGCAGGACACATACCGGGCTATGGAACCTACGGTAATCTGGCCCGAAAGTGCCGCGTAGAGCAGGATCAAATAGACGCAGAATTTCAGCACATGGCTCAGGGCCACATCCGCTGCTTTCAGGGCTGCCTGTTTCCAGCACAGATACAGAGAGCGCCGGTGAAAATCCGTCATGATATCCACATTGAACGCCAGCAGGCTTTCGGCCATGTCGTAGAGACGGATATCCTTGCCGCTGCTGTAGTGTCGGATGTAGTCATTATATTTTCCGCCGAAGACATTCATGTGGACAGCGGTGGACATGAAGTGGCTGAATATGGCCTCGCTTTTTCTGGTAGTGAATGCCCCGCACAGGACGGTGAACAGGATTCCCGCCACGAATCCAAGCTTCATGAGAAGGGGGATGCCCTCCAGAAAGAAGAAGGACAAGGTCATGGAAAGGGACAGGATGATTCTGGTCATGCTGGAGACAATCTGTTCCGTACAGCTGAACAGATACCACAGATTGTACCCTGTCTGCGATTCTATGGCTATCCGTTTGCGTAGCATCGTCACTTCCGGGTCTTCGATGGACGAATAAGCCATCTGCATTGCCTTTTCAGAAAAAATCCACTCATCATTGAGGTTCAGCTCATTCTGCGCCACATCCCGTCTGGATGTCAGATAAGCGCTGACAAGGCTGAGCAGAAAAACAATCCCCACCGTAAGCGCCGCATAAAGCGCCAAAGCCCCCAAAGGCCGCCCCTCATAAAGTCCGTCAATAAGCCGCGCCGAGAAGTAAATCGGCACATAGGGCAGAGCATTCCGAAGAACAGCGTCCAAAAAGAGACAGACGGCAAAAGACCTGCTCAGAGAAAAGAGATGCCGTATAGCCCTTTTAGAAATACGAATATGTTCAGATAATTTCATAAATTCACCTTTCCGCGCATTCCAGCGCACACCAGACTCCCAATATTACACTCCCACCGACAAAATCGCCACAAACAAATGGCGTACTTTGGCGCCCTAGAACTTCTTCTCACACTTGTACCAGCAGCTCTGCTTTTCATAGAGCCCCGCATACTCTCCCCCCAGTGCAATCAGCTCCTGATGGGTTCCCTCCTCCGCGACCTGACCGTCCTTCAGGTACAGTATCCTGTCGCAGAACTGTGTGGAGGCCAGCCTGTGGGAGATGAACAGCGAGGTCTTCTTCTGGGTCATTTCCTGGTATTGCAGATAAATCTGGTTCTCGGCGACAGGATCCAGGGCTGCCGTGGGCTCGTCCAGCACCAGGACGGGTGCGTCCTTGTAGAGCGCCCTGGCCAGCATCAATTTCTGGGCTTCGCCGCCGGACAGCGCAATGCCGTCTGCATAGAGCTGCTTGTCCAGCTTCGTGTGGATGCCCTGTGGCAGGGAGCGCAGCTTCTCGCCCAGGCCCGCCAGCTCCAGGCACTGTCCGGCCCGCCGGAAGTCGGTGCCCTCTCCAATCTGTCCGGAGACCGTCTCCGCCAGGGAGAAAAAGCCGGTCTGCACATCCTGAAAGACCGGGGCGAACAGGCGGTAGTAGTCCTTCCGGCGGAATTTCCGGACAGAGATGCCGTTGATTTTGATATCCCCTTCCGTGGGCAGGTACAGCCCGCACAGGAGCTTCACCAAAGTGGTCTTGCCCGCGCCGTTGAGCCCTACCAGAGCCACCTTCTCCCCGGAGTTCAGGGTGAGGTTCAGGTCCTGCAGGGTATCGCTGTGGGCGCCTTCGTAGCGGAAGGACACATGTTCGAAGGTAATCTCGGGAGCCGTTCCCAGAAGCTTCGTCACATCCGCTTCCCCGGTGCCGTCCTGCTCCGGCAGATCCAGATACTTCCGGTAATCGCAGAGATCCAGGCTGGTGGCCCGGATACCGTTCCACTCAGTCATGATGTTGCCGATGAAGGAGGCGAACATGGAGATGGCCGAGAAATACAGAAGGAACCTGTCCACTGTCAGCTCGCCGGCCAGCGTCATTTTGATCAACAGGGCATAAGCCGCGCCGTCCCGCAGCAGGATGACGAACAGGTCGGCTATCCGGGAGAGGAAGCTTCGCCAGATGAGCTGCCTGTTCCAGAATGCGCGCCGGGCGCACAGGTCGGAGTAAATCTGTCTGAACCACCCGGCACAGCCATAGATGCGGATATCCTTCCCCGCCCTGAAATCGGCAGTCTCGCCCTGGACATACCACAGCCTGTGGTCTATGTCGGTCCACTTGTCCCGGTGGGCGTACTCCCAGTTCCGGTAGGCCCTGGCGCAGAACCAGTTGACGGCGGGGGCGATGGTCAGGATCGGCACCAACAAGGGGCTGACGAAGGAAATCACAGAGCCGAACAGGAGGTAGCAGAGGATGTTCTCTACCAGCTTCATGCTGCGGCTTGGCACATCGGAGACAGGCTGCACACCATTCCACTGCTGCGTGGCGAGGGTGGCCCTGTCGCCAAGTTCCCGGATATCCTTGCTCTCGTAGTTCTGGAAAAAGCAGGTCATGGATTTTCTATTCACTTCCATGTTTTTCTGGAAACGATATTTTGTCAGATAATAGGTTTGGGACAGCCCTTTGGAAAAGGTGCGCAGGACATTTGCCGTCAGCATCAGCAGGATGACCATGCCTACACGGAATGCCATACGGGACAGGGTGGCCCCTCCCGTGAACTCTGCCACCACAAGGGCAGGGAGGTAGACCTCTGTGAAGGAAAGGCATACGTTCAGGGGCACTTCAAGGGCCATCAGCAGGAAGCATACCGGCGCTTGTTTCAGGATTTCCCGGAAGCTCCAGAGGGCATTGTCCAGGGCTGAGCGGTAGGGTCTGTTTTTTGGGGTTTTGCGTTTTTTCATGGTGGGTCATCTCCTGTTATTTGATTCTGCGTCCACTGCCGGATTTTCGCTGGCGGATTGTGGTGGGCAAATCCGCGGGATGATGTGGCGCTGTCCGGGAAAAGGGGGTCCGGCAGTTTGTTTTGTCTCTATTATTTTATCGCAGAATGGCGCGGAAAAGCAATCTGTGCACGAATTGCTTTTGGCAGGGCATGAATTGCAGACGGTGGGAGATGGTTACGGCTGGTGAGATTGTATGAGATGGTTGGACGCGCTGAACCAGTGGCTGCTGCTGGCGGCGGGGGCAGGGAGCGTGGAGGAATTCGCCGTCGGCATGTGCTCCGGCACAGGCCAGCACCCCAAAAGGGTGGAATAGGGGCGCTTTTCAGGCATTTCCTGTCAGTTCTATGATTCGTCCGCACTTTGCGATGGAGGTTCCTCTGTGGGTCACCATGAGTAGGGGCTTTTCTCCGGCCTCACGGAGCAGAAGGTTCAGGATTTCGCTTTCGTTCTGGTAATCCAGAGCGGAGGTGGCTTCGTCAAAGACGATGAACTCCGGATTCTGGAGGAACAGTCTGGCGATCATGAGCCTTTGTCTTTGTCCGCCGGACAGGCGGATGCCGTTTTCTCCGATCAAGGTCTCGAACCCCCGGGGCAGTCCCTGTATAAAGTCCAGAATATTGGCCCTGGCGCAGGCTTCCTTCATCTGCGTCTGCGTGGCGTCCTCCCGCCCGAACAGGAGATTTTCGCGGATGGTCAGATTGAACAGGCCGGCCTCCTGCATCAGAAAGCCTGTTCTGGCATAGATGGATGGACGGTTCACCAGATCCATCGGATACCCGTTCCATCGGATTTCGCCCCGGGCGGGGACCAGGTAACCTGCCATGAGCTTCAGGAGGGTGCTTTTACCGCAGCCGCTTTCTCCTTTCAGGGCGATTCCTGTCATCATCTCCAGGATCCATGCGTCCACAAGGCCTTTTTCTGCCTGGATTTTCTGGTATCTTTTCCGGAGCCTGGCGGTGAAATAGTGGACGCTGTAAGCCATGATCAAGCATTGGGGAAGCGGTTGGGCTTGTGGAGGAGTCTCGCTTCATTGGGGAGAGATAAGTCCTGCAACGAGCGCATTTAGGGAATCCTGTTTCGCTGGGGAGGGATAGGAGTGCGGCGTGGGCGGCAAAGGGCGGGGCTATTCTATGGCCGGAACCAGGAACTCGGAGGTGAAAGCCCCGTCCTCGCTGTTGTATTTGCACCAGCCGCCGTGCTCTTTCAGGATGGCTTCTGCCCGGCGCAGGCCGAAGCCGTGGAGGCCCTCTTTGCGGGAGGAGAACAGGCTGCCCTTTTTGGAGAGTTTGGCTCCGGCGGAGTTCAGCATGGAGAAGTAGAGCATCTTGCCTTTCATGCCTATGAAGAGACGCAGGAACCGTTCGCCTTCTGCGGCGCTGCAGGCTTCGATGGCGTTGTCCAGGAGGTTTCCCACCAGGATGCTGAGCTCCAGGTCGGAGAGCAGAAGGCGGTCGGGGACGTTGGCTTTCACGGTGACGGCGATGCCCGCCCCTTTGGCCTGGGCGATTTTGGCGGACAGGATGGCGTCCAGGGACACGTTCCCGGTCTTAAGCAAGGTGTCCACGTTCATGAGCTGACGGTCAAGCTGTTCGATGTAGGCCAGGGCCCGTTTGGTCTCGCCGGCCTCCAGCTGGCCTTTCAGGGCCTGGAGGTGGTGGTGGAAGTCGTGCTTGTAGCCGCGCATCTCCTGATAGATGCCCTGTACCTCGCCCAGGTGCTGCCGGGATTGTTCTGTCTGGTATTCTATGAGCTTTAGGTAGGTTTTCTTTCTCATGTTACGCTCCGGTGGCTTTCGGTGTCCTTTGGGGACTGGGGCAGTGGCTTTGCTTTGGCGCGGCCGTCTGCGCCCTAATTTCTTCGGATGAAAGCTTCGTTGATTTCGTCGTATTTTCCTCTTGCCAGAGGGAGATTTATGGAATGCCCCACTTCCATGCTCACATCCAGGGTGACGCTGGTGCGGGAAATCCGGGTGATGTGCTTCAGGGAGACCAGGTAGGAGCGGTGGATGCGGAAGAAGTCGGCGCTGAGTTTTTTTTCAAAGGCCGAGATGCTTTCCTTTATCCTGTACTCCTGTGGGCGCGGAGGAGCCGGAACCGTTTTATGGGGGATTCCTGAGCCCTGCCGCATGGGGGGACTGCCGGAAACATGTGTGATTTCCGGGCCTTGGCGCACAGAGGAATTGCCGGAAACACATGGCGTTCCTGGTACTTGGCGCATGGGAGAATTGTCGGATGCCCGTGGAATCTTCGGCCCTTCGTGCACGGGGAAACCGTGGGATACGCTATAAACTCCCGGACTTTCGTAGGAGGAGACACGCCCGGATGCATGTGGTACTGTGTGGATGGATATATAGTGCAGAAAGGATTCCACGTACAGGATATCCGTCTCGTACAGCTTGATGGTCTCTCCCTGGCAGTTGATGATCAGGGAGGGCGGCTCTGTGGACAGTCTGTCCAGGGCCTTCGTCAGGACGGCATACAGCTTTTTCTCCGACACGGGTTTCGTCAGGTAATGCAGGGCGTCCACTTCATAGCCTTCGCTGATGAATTCGAAGTGGGAGGTGATGAAGAGGATTTCTACGCGTTTGTCTTCTTTCCGGATGCGCCTGGCCAGATCCATTCCCGAGATATCTTTCATCTCGATGTCCAGTATGAGGATGTCGTAAGCGCTGTCCTCCTCATAGGCGAAGAGGAACGCTTCTGCTGAGGGAAATGTGCGCATGTCTAAGGAAAGCCCGGAGTGTCCGGCCCACTTGGAGAGCAGGCCGGACAGGTTCTGGAGCTGTTCTTCTTCATCATCGCATAGCGCGATACGTATAGCCATGGAATCACCGCCTTTTGGGACATCTGTGCGCTGTGAAGAGCCGGATAACGGTCTTTGGGGCACATAAGAATATTTTAGCACATTCTGCCCGGGGCGGCAATACGGAGATTTTTGGCTGGGGGGCCGGCGCCGGGAGCAGGGGCTGGAAGCAGCTGTCTGTCCCGGAGGGTTCCAGAGTCATGTGGAAGCCGCCGCCTGGGGCATCCAGGTCCATAAAAATTCCTATCCCATTACGGCACTGTGAAGTGTTTTTGCTCTTCCTGTGCGCCAAAACGGTATGGCGGTGCGGTTGGCGGTATTGGAGGTTAGGAAAAAAGAGGTTTCCGATGTGGGGAGCCGGGAGGGAGCGAGATGTACCGTATCATGATTATAGAGGACGATCAGGCCATGGCGGAGGCCATGGGGAAGCAGATCAGGAGCTGGGGCAACGAATGCCTGTGCGTCAGGGATTTTCAGAATATCCTCCCTGTTTTTGTGGAATACGATCCCCATATGGTGCTGATGGACATCATGCTGCCTTTCTTCAAAGGCTATCACTGGTGCAGCGAAATCCGCAGGATTTCCAATGTGCCCGTGGTCTTCATCTCCTCAGCCTCCGACAATATGAACATCGTCATGGCCATGAACATGGGCGGGGACGATTTCATCCCGAAGCCTGTGGATCTCCAGGTGATGACGGTGAAAATTCAGGCTGTGCTGCGCAGGACGTATGACATGGCCGGGAAGGTTCCGGTGCTGGAGCACAGAGGAGCCGTGCTGAACCTGAACAGCGCCGCCCTGACATATCAGGGAGAACGGATAGAACTGACGAAGAATGAATTCCGCATTCTGCAGACGCTGATGGAGAACAAGGGGAAGGTGGTCAGCCGGGACACGCTGATGACCAGGCTGTGGCAGATGGACTCCTATGTGGAGGAGAACACTCTGACAGTGAACGTCACCAGGCTGCGGAAGAAGCTGGAGGGCGTGGGGACGAAGGTTTCCGTTGATCTGCATTCGGATACGCTTTGGGTGGAGTAGGATTTCCCGTCACCCAATCAGCACTTTCTTTCCCTCAAAGGCAAATCCGTAATGATGTATCCGGTCACGGGAAATCCCCCGGGCGGTGAGCCCAGTATCATAGGCCTTCTCCTCAATCTGTTCCAGGGCGGCCTGCACCGTGTCCGCCAGAGAGGCCTCATCCTCCGGGTCGTGCACCTTGAACTCCAGCACGAAAGCCGGGTCGCCGTCCTTCAAGGGCTCCAACATCACATCGTAACGCCCGAAACCGCTCTCCCGGTTGGAGGTGATGCGGTATCTTCCTATGAATTCTGCCATCAGCCCCAGCACGAAGCCGTGGTAGAAGCGCTCCGGGTTCGTCTTATCGGAAGGCTTCCTGCCGGAGTCGAAGGAGCTGAAGGTCTCCAGGGCCACCTGGTTCATGTAGCGGTTCATGGCCTTCAGATCCCCCATGAGCAACGCTTTCAGGAACTCGTTGTAGGGCACGTCGCCGCCGGCGAACCATCCCTTGATCATGCGGCGGAACATGACGGCCACTTCCCTGTTGGTCAGCTTCAGGGTGTAGGTCCAGATGCCGGTCTCCTGGTCGAAACGCTGCCCCTCCACCCGCAGGTAGCCGCTGGCCAGGAGCAGACTCCAGATGGCGTCACGGTCTCCCTGGAGCTGGTCGAAGACAACTTCTTCGTCTATTTCCGTGGTCAGGGTCCTGCCATCCAGCAGATCCTCCATGGTCATCTTCACGTCCGGCCTGCCCTGGCGGATCAGGTGGCTGACCAGGCTGTTGGAGCTGGTGTTTGCCCAGTAGGGCTTGTAGAGCCGCTCTTCCAGGAAGCCGGTGATGGACCAGGGGTTGTAGATGTCCCGCTGGCTGCCGAAGGTGAAGCCGTCGTACCAGGCTTTGACCTGTGCCTTCTCCTCAGGCATGCCGAAAGCTTCCAGGGCATCGAAGACCTCCTTCTCCGTAAAGCCGAACCGGGTGCAGTATTTCTCCGATGTAGTCGTCACTACGGTCAGGTTGTTCAAATCGGAGAAGATGGACTCCTTGCTTACCCGCGTGATTCCTGTCAGAAGAGCCCGTTCCAGATAAGGGTTCGTCTTGAAAGTGGCGTTGAACAGGCTGCGGATAAACTGCACTATCTGCTCCCAGTACCCGCCCACATACGCTTCCTGTAGGGGAGTGTCATATTCGTCCAGCAGAATGATTACCTTTTTCCCATGGTACCGGGACAGGTAGAGGGAAAGCTGGTGCAGGGCAAGCGTCGCGTCCACATCGTCCATGTCGATGGTCTTGCGGCGGAAGGTGTCTTTTTCCGAAGGGGACAGGGTGTCTCCTGCCAGCAGAAAGTTGTGTGCTGTATAGGCATCGGACAGCAGCTGGCAGATTTTTCTGCGGGCATTGGCATAATTGGATTCTTTTATGCTGGCAAAGCTTAAGGAAATCACAGGATAAGTCCCCTGTAACTGCCGGTACTTTTCCTGCTCCCAGACAGACAGCCCCTCAAATAAATCGCCCCGCCCCGCATATTGGTTGGAGAAAAAGCAATCCATCATATTCAGGTTCAGCGTCTTTCCGAAGCGGCGAGGCCGCGTCACCAGAGTGACATCATCCTGGTTTTCCCACCACTCCTGAATCAGAGCAGTCTTATCTACGTAAAAAGAATGATTTTCGCGCAGTTTTTCAAAACTTTGGTTTCCAAGAGAAATAATCGGTTTCATGTACGCCGCCTCCTTCTTTCATGATTCCATTGTAACATCCGTAAAACCAAAATACAAGGAAAGCTTGCATGCAAGAATGTTTGACATTTTGTTTTTCGATTATCTTGATAGCCTGTATAACTGACCGCAGACAATTTTATATTTTGATTGACAAAACGGGAAAGGTATTACACAATATAGATAAAAACGATAGAACGAACCGTTAAAACAGGAGGGGATGATAAGGGATGAATATTTTGAAGAAAAAAGGCGCGCTGGCATCAGTGTGTGCAATTTGCTTTTTGATGGCCGCTTGCGGGAAAAAAGAGATGGATGCCAACGGCGGGGGAGGCGTTTCACAGGAAAAGCCGGAGGAGGAATCCGGAGAAGAAATTATGGACGCTTCCGTGGATGCTTCCGTCACAGACAGCACTGAGGACGTGGAAAGCGCCGAGGAGGCAGGAAGCGAAGAAGCGGCAGTAAATCCGTACACGAAACCGGATTTCCTGGAAAGCAATGAGGATATCGAGGATGCCCGGAAATACATCTGGCAGGAATATTTGAACCAGGTAAGGAGCGATGAGGCAAGGAAAGAGGAAGTGGATAAGCGCGTCATGACTTTCGGTGAAGCTACCATGAAGTACGGAGCTTTTATCCTGGGAGAGCCCGACGAATCAGGCTATCCGCTTTTTATCGCGCTCCATGGAGGCGGCCAGAGCGATACCCCTGATCTGAACAACAGCCAGTGGGTACAGATGACGTCATACTATCAGAATAGTGTTGAAAATGGAATTTATGTGAACCCGAGAGGTGTACGGGACACCTGGGACTGCCATTTTAATCCGGAATCCTACCCGCTCTACGACAGGCTCATAGAGAATATGATCGCTTTTTATGATGTGGATCCCAACAGGGTCTATCTGACGGGGTTTTCTGCGGGAGGAGACGGGGTTTATGCCATTGTAGCCAAAATGGCGGATAGGTTTGCGGCAGCCAATATGTCTGCGGGACATCCAAATGGCCTGCCGTTGTGGAACCTGTATAATATGCCGCTGCAGCTTCAGGTAGGCGAGAATGACACTGCCTATGAGAGGAATGTCGTTACTGCCCGGTATGGCCGGTTGTTGGATGAATATCAGGAAGAACTGGGCGGCGGATACATACATAATACTTATATCCATCAGGGACAGGGCCACAATTTCCGAGACAATTCGATGTCGGACCAGAAGGTGATGGCGGACAGCGCGGCGTGGCTGGAATCCGGGGACAGCGCCGTTGTTGAGGTAGATGCAAATGCGATCAGATTTATGGAACAATATGTGCGGGAGCCTCTTCCGGAGAGAGTGGTATGGGATCTTTCCCAGCGCGCGGAACAGCGTACAGGGGAGAGCTTTTACTGGCTGCAGGCGGACAGTCAGCTTACGGAAGGCAAGATTGTCGTATCCTGCGACAGAGAGACAAATTCCATTACCGTGGAGGAATGTTCCATCGCAGGAGAAGTAACTTTTCTGCTCAGCAATGACATGCTGGATCTGTTCGCTCCCGTTACCATAAATACACCGGATGGCAGCGATACCGTGACGGTGGCACCGGACTATGATCTGCTGTATGAGACCACGATGCAGCGTGGGGACTGCAATTATCAGTTTGCGGCGAAGATCACGGTTGATTTTGAGCAGCAATAAAGACCATAAAGATTAAATGAAACATCGGGAGCCAGACAGTATTGTACATTATTGAAAAAGGGTATATAATGAATGGCAGAAAAAAACGAATCGCAGGGCTGAGTCTACTATTATGGTAAGCGATTTTAATATCATTAATTATGCATAAGATGTTGATTGTCGTTGCTGATATAGCTTTCAGGCAAAGCAAGGGTAATTATGGCGTTTACTATAAAATGATATTACGAAAGCGCTCAGTCGTTATATATTTATGCCGGCTAATGTTTTTGAGCGTGAGTATAAAATTTAAAAACAGATAAAGGAAAATACCAGGAGATGCAGAAAAGAAAAGAGAAAACCGTTAAAGCAGAATCCGCAGAAGTGATATCGGAGAACATTACAGAGCAGGAAAGCAATCAGGAACAGGAATATATCGTATTGAACCGCCAGGAGGAAGAGGCGGCTGCGGAGGAAGCACCTGTCCGCAGACTGGCAGACTATGCCTCTCTTGCAAAGTATCAGTATTTTGATACCGATATCCTGCGGAAGGATATGCGTATGACCAAAGCAATCCGCCAGAAAGGGGAGAAGCTGTATCAGGAGAAGAAGGTAAGGCTGAATTCCCTGGAGAGCGGATATGTGGAGGACAGAAACGAGGTGATCGCCGAGGCGGTGGGGGAAGGCAGCGAGGGGCGGATATCTTTTCCGGTGCATATCGTTTTCAACAGGGAGTCTGTCCTGTTCTCGGAATGTCAGTGTGCCGAGTGCCGTAGGCATTATTATACCAGATATTACCGAAAGGAGTACTGTGCTTATCTGGCGGCATTTATGATGCTGGTGGAGGAGCAGCTGCGGGAGAAAAATCTGGGCGATGCCACGGACAAGAGGGCGGTGATGCTGATTCAGGCATTTTCCGAGCAGCGGGCCAACAGTGTGGTATCGGACACAATAGGAAGGGCGGAGAGCCTGACTCTGATTCCGCGAGTGACCTTGAAATACTGGGACCTGTCCATTTCCTTTAAGGTGGGCGAGAAAAAGCTGTTTGTCATAAAGGATTTGTTCGAATTCTACCAGAATGTGCAGGAATCCAGGACGGCAGCCTACGGAACCAGTACCAGTTTCAATCACAATATCAGTAATTTCACGGAGAATTCCCGGAAGTGGATTGACTTTATCGGGCGTATCGTGAAGGAGGAGCTGGCTTTCGAGCAGAGGATGATAGAGGCGCGCAACTATACGAAAAAGGCGGCTTCCAAGAATGCGGAGTTTGCGCTTTTCGGCTGGAGGCTGGACGAGTTTTACAGGCTGATGGGTGAGGACGGCTTCGAATACGAAGACAGGGACAGCGATACGAAGGTGAGGGCGACGCTTCATGTAAAGGAGCAGAATCCGAAGATAGCCATGACCATACGTAAGAATGACCTTGGGGAGCGGCGAGGATTCCACGGGGTGTCGGTGGACTGCCGTATGCCTCATTTCTACTATGGTGTAGGGACGGCATATTATGTAGACGAGGATGACTTCTGTAAACTGGACGAGGAATTTCAGAAGAAAATCAGGACCATTGCCAGGTTCTGTCCCAACGGGTCCCTGAATTTCCAGGTGGGAAGGAATAATCTGGCGCAGTTTTACTATTCCGTGCTGCCGCAGCTGGAGGGGGTGGTGGATATTATGGAAGAAAATGCGGAGGAGATTGCCGCTTATCTGCCGCCCCAGGCGAAGTTTGTTTTTTATCTGGATGCCGAGGAGCAGAATATGAGCTGCCGGGTGGCGGCAAGGTACGGGGAGAAAGAGTATGCAGTACCGGATTTTTCGGAGGCCGGTGATGAAGAAGTCATGAGTATGGAGCCGTTCCGGGAGAAAAACAGAGAGGCCGAAACCATGTATCTGGTGCAGCGTTGGTTTCCTTATTGGGATAAGGAAAGAAAAGAGCGGCATTGCGGCCAGGAAGAAGAGCTGATGTACCGCGTGCTGGATCAGGGGGTGGATGTGCTGTTGGCGCTGGGGGAGGTGCAGTGTACCAGGCGCTTTACCAATCTGAATATCGGTCGCAGGGTGCGGATGTCGGTTGGCATCTCCGTTTCCAGGAACCTGCTGAATCTGAATATTTCCACTCAGGATGTCCCGCCGGAGGAGCTTCTGGATATCCTGAAAAGCTATCGTCAGAAGAAAAAATATTACCGTCTGCGCAACGGAGATTTCCTGAGCCTGGACGAGGAAAGCTCCCTGCAGACACTGGCGGAGATGATGGAGACGCTGCGGATGTCTCCAAAGGAGCTGGCAAAGGGAACGGTGAAGCTGCCGTTATACCGCGCCCTCTATCTGGACAGGCTGCTTGAGAAAAACGAGGAAATCTACGGCAGCAGAGACAGTTATTTCCGGGAGATGGTGAAGAATTTCAAGACCGTGAACGATGCGGATTTTGAGGAGCCGGTCTCGCTGTCGGGTATCATGAGGGGCTACCAGAGGAACGGCTACCGTTGGCTGCGCACTCTGGAGGAATATCGCCTGGGGGGAATCCTGGCGGATGACATGGGCCTGGGTAAGACGCTGCAGGTGCTGGCTGTGCTGCTGGCGGCAAAGCAGGAGGGGAAAAAAGGGACATCTCTGGTGGTGGCACCTGCTTCTCTGGTGTACAACTGGGGTGAGGAGATCAGAAGCTATACGCCGGAGCTGACCTGCGGTTTTATCACCGGCACCCAGGAGGAGCGGAGGCAGAGGCTGGAACGGTACCGGGAATATGATGTGCTTGTGACATCTTATGACCTTTTGAAACGTGATATTGAGTTTTATGAAGATAAGGATTTTTATTATCAGATCATCGACGAAGCCCAGTACATCAAGAATCATACAACTGCGGCGGCAAAGGCGGTGAAAGTGGTAAAGAGCCGCACCCGCTATGCGCTGACGGGAACGCCTATCGAGAACCGGCTCAGTGAGCTCTGGAGTATTTTTGATTTCCTGATTCCGGGGTATCTGTATGGGTATGACGTATTCCGGAATGATTTCGAGGCACCCATCGTCAGAAATGAGGATACAAAAGCACTGGAGCGGCTTCAGAGGATGACATCACCGTTTATTCTGCGCAGGATGAAGGAAAATGTGCTGAAAGATTTGCCTGAGAAGCTGGAGGAAAATCGGTATGTGAAATTTGAGCCGGAACAACAGCAGCTTTATGATGCCCAGGTGGTGCATATGAAGCAGAGAATCGGTATGCAGGATGCCCAGGAATTCCAGAAGAATAAGATACAGATTCTCGCCGAACTGATGAAGCTGCGTCAGATCTGCTGTGACCCGGGACTGTGCTTTGAAAATTACAGAGGTGAGTCGGCAAAGCTGGATGCCTGTGTGGAACTGGTGAAAAGCGCTGTGGAAGGGGGGCATAAGATATTGCTGTTTTCCCAGTTTACTTCCATGCTGGAGCTGATTGCGAAGCGGATGGAGGAAGAGAAGATCAGCTTTTATACCATCACCGGTGCCACGCCAAAGGAGAAGCGGCTGCAGCTGGTGAAGGCTTTTAATGGGGATGATACGAAAGTGTTTCTGATCTCGCTGAAAGCCGGAGGCGTGGGGCTGAATCTGACAGGGGCGGATGTGGTCATTCACTACGACCCATGGTGGAACCTGGCAGTGCAGAACCAGGCGACAGACCGTACACACCGTATCGGCCAGACGAAGATGGTGGTGGTGTACAGGCTGATTGCCAAGGGAACCATTGAGGAGAAGATACAGGAGCTGCAGGAGAGCAAGAGGGCTCTTTCGGAACAGGTTATCCAGGGGGATGCAGGGCAGCTGGGCGGTATGAGCAGGGAGGACTTCATGGCGTTATTGTCCTGAGGCCGGAGGGGTTCTGATGCATGGAAATCTGTTTTCCGGTGCGGCTGTTGTTTTTGGCAGTTGAAGCCTTGTTATGGCAGGTAAGAATTATAGGTTTTAAAGATTTGAAAGGGAGTAGTTTTTTGTAATACTTGGGATTGAAAGTAATTTGTATGCATAATTTTCCAGTCTCGTCCATATACTTGTAGAAAAGGATTGTGAGCAATCCGGCGAAAGGAGAACCCTATGGCAAGAGGACAGCGTAAAACCATTGAGGAAAAGATTGCTGCAAAAGAGGAACTGATAGAGGCTCTGACGACTCGGATGGAGTCGGAGAAGCGTGAGTTGGAGGAGCTTTATCACGAGAAGCGGAAGAAAGAACTGGAAGTGGTAAACGATATCATCACGGAGTCCGGTCTGGAGCCGGATGAGGTGGCGGAAGTACTGCAGCAGTATCTGGAAAAGCGTGAGGAGGTTGCTTCCTGAGGTTTTGAAAGGTGTAAGAGGACTTTGCGGTACACAACATAAATTGAATATCATCGGGAAACAAAGGTGTGAAACCATTTCGGCAATCGGGAAGGTTTTGCACTTTTTTCTTTGGGAATGAAGGGTATGGAGTATGGGTTTATGGAACATTAATAGTTGTCAGATATTTTTGTAAGTGAGTACAATAGTATGCAAGATAATACAGGAAAAAATGTAATTTGTCAAAAATGTACATTGCTCTTTTCAAAGAAAACGCCTATCCTGTATGGGAGAAAAGTTGGAAATATTATTTGAGAAGAGGTTATATAGCATGACAAAGGATATGACAAAGGGGTCTCCCATGAAGCTGATTCTGGGATTTTCCATTCCGCTGTTTTTTGGATTTTTATTTCAGCAGTTCTATAGTCTGGTGGATACTGTGATAGTGGGGCGCTTTTTGGGAACGGAGAATCTGGCTGCTGTGGGGGCTACCGGTTCCATTAATTTTCTGATCATAGGTTTTTGCATGGGAGTATGCAGCGGCTTTTCCATTCCTGTTTCTCACAAATTCGGAGCGGGAGACTACACAGGGCTTCGGAAATATGTGGCAAACTGTGTGTGGCTGGCTTTGGGGTTTGCTGCGGTGCTTACCGTAGTGACTACCATGCTTACCGGGAGAATACTGGTCTGGATGAAGACCCCGGAGAATATTATTGACCGGTCATATTCCTATATCTGGGTGATATTCCTGGGGATTCCGGTCACTTTTCTGTATAATATGACCTCCGGTGTCATCAGGGCACTGGGAGACAGCAAAACGCCGGTGATTTTCCTGGTGATGTCTTCCTTTTTGAATGTGGGACTGGATTTATTTTTTATTGTAAATCTGCAAACAGGGGTTCAGGGAGCGGCATGGGCTACGGTGATTTCCCAGGGAGTTTCGGGAGCCTGCTGTCTGTTCTTTATGGTAAAAAAATTTGAAATTCTGCGAATCAGGAAGGAGGAATGGGTACCGGACGGACATATGATGCGGGTATTGTGCGGTATGGGTGTGCCTATGGGATTACAGTATTCCATTACAGCGATAGGCAGTGTGATTCTGCAAAGTGCCACAAATACGCTTGGCTCCGATGCGGTGGCTGCAGTGACGGCTTCCGGGCGGATCAGTGGTTTTCTTGCCTGTCCCTTTGATGCCATGGGCTCTACAATGGCAACTTATGGCGGACAGAATGTGGGAGCGGGAAAACTTGAACGCATCAGTCAGGGGCTGAAATCCTGTATCAAACTGGGGGCAGGGTATGCCGTAATTGCGCTCTTAATCAGCATTTTCCTGGGCAGACCGCTGGCGGCACTGTTTCTGGATGCTTCAGAGACTGCCATTATTGATAATGTGAGATTGCTGATGATTTTCAGCACATCATTTTATTTCCCGCTGGCACTGGTGAATATCATCCGTTTCCTGATACAGGGAATGGGTTTTCCTGCTTTTGCTATTCTGGCGGGGGTTTTCGAAATGCTGGCAAGAGGGCTTACAGGCTTTGTGCTGGTACCGCTTCTTGGGTTTACGGGCGTAGCACTTGGAAGTCCGATTGCCTGGCTGTTTGCGGATGCGTTTCTGATACCGGCTTATTTCCATGTAAGGAAAACGTTGGCGGCAAAGCTTGACGACGGCGGAGGGTGATAAGTAATATCACCCTCGGGCGCATATGGAAGGCTCTTTTGCATTCTTCCTTAGTTTTCTTACGTTGTGATTCAGTTTTTCTACGTTTTTCCTGGATGCTTATTTTGTCCATATTTTCGAACAGATATCCCATTTTACATTTCCGCACCTTAGTGAGCGGGAATTGCTATGCCATGAGATGGTTCAAATCCGGCGAAAGGATTACCTTGTAAAAAACATCGCATTCCTGCTCACGGCAGTTCATTGGTTCAATCCTTTCGCATGGGCGGTCTTTTTCCTGATGGAAAGGGATATGGAAATGTCCTGTGACGAGTAGGTAATAGGGCTGATGGGCGCGGATATCAAGAAATATTATTCGCAGTCTCTGTTGGATTTTGCAGTGGGAAAGCAGAGCCGTGCAGTGACATCTCTGACTTTTGGAAAGTATGAGTATACCCGGGGAAGCCGACCGGGGTGTCTTGCGTTTTGGGAGTACAGGTGCTATTATGGATGTTGTATATTTGTGAGTTATCCGGTTACCGTTATCCGGGCCGTGGTGGCAGCTGTTTTTGATATGCAGTATAGCCGGGAGTCGTTCCGGTAATGCAGGCGTTGGGTGACCGGAGCGGTTTTGCCCGGACAGGCAGCAGGCGTAAGCAGAACCGGATAAAAGAGCGCTCAGGATGGGGTGCCATGACAGGACAGCGGAGGGACAGATGCGGGAGTCAGGTCATAAGGAAGTATCTGTAAATTACAGGAACCGCTTCGCGAATCTTGTAATCGAAAGAAAATAACTGAAGACCGCCATGGCGGTCAGGGGGCATATATGAAAAACGATTTTTCGAAGGGGAAGGTATGGCAGAACATTGTAGGCCAGTCCATTCCCCTGATGTTGGCGCAGTTAGTACAACTGTTATATAACATTGTGGACAGAATATACATCGGTCATCTGCCCGGGGCGGACAGCATGGCGCTGACAGGCATTGGGCTGGTGTTTCCGCTGACTACGCTGATTGCGGCATTCACTTACCTGTTCGGTACCGGAGGGACGCCGTTGTTTTCCATAGCCAGAGGTGCCGGTGAGGAGCAGCGGGCGGAAAAGATATTGGGGAATACCTTTTCACTGCTGTTTGGATGTTCTGTGGCGATGTTTCTGTTCTGCTATCTGCTTCGGAAACCTGTTCTCTATCTGTTTGGCGCCAGCGATGCTTCCTATGTGTATGCAGATGCGTATTTGAGAATCTATCTGGTCGGTACGGCATTTACCATGCTGGCCACCGGCCTGAACGGATTTATCAATGCCCAGGGATTTCCCAGGATGGGGATGATGACTACGCTGCTGGGGGCCGTGCTGAACCTGATTCTGGACCCGGTCTTTATCTTCTGGCTGGATATGGGGGTGAGCGGAGCGGCGCTGGCCACGGTGTTGAGCCAGATGGCATCCTGTGCCTGGGTCCTGCGATTCCTGACGGGGAAAAAGGTGCTGCTGCGTATCCGGAAGGAGAACCTGCGGGTGGACCGGAAGCTGACAGGGGAGATTACCGCGTTGGGAATGTCAGGCTTTATCATGCAGGCAACCAACTGTCTGGTGCAGATTGTATGTAATGCCACCTTGAAACAGTACGGAGGAGATCTGTACGTGGGAATCATGACGGTGATTAATTCGGTGCGGGAGATATTGTCTCTGCCGGTCAGCGGGCTGACCAACGGCTCTCAGCCGGTACTGGGCTATAATTACGGGGCAAAACGGTATGAGCGTGTATGCCAGGGAATCCGGTTTACCGCGGTTTTGGGCATTCTGTATACGGTGATTGCCTGGTTTGCGGTGATACAATGCCCGCATCTGCTGCTTTCCGTATTTACGGAGGACGCCGCCATGATGGAAGCCGGGACAGAGGCGTTGAAGCTGTACTTTTTTGGCTTTTTCTTTATGGCATTTCAGTTTTCGGGGCAGTCCGCCTTCACGGCACTGGGCTATTCAAAGCAGGCGATTTTCTTTTCCCTGTTGCGCAAGGCGGTGATTGTTGCGCCATTGACTCTGCTCCTGCCGCGGCTTGGGCTGGGGGTGGACGGTGTGTTCTGGGCCGAGCCCATTTCCAACTGTATCGGAGGGCTGGCATGCTTTATCGCCATGTATTTCACGCTGTATCGGAAGCTGAAAAGAAGCGGAAATGCTGGAGAAAAGCGGGCTTCCGCGTGATGCGGAGGCAAGGCTTAAGGCGCATGGACGCTGCCGAGAGGAAACACCAGTCGTTTTTACCTGGAATTTGCCGTAAATTTTGTAAAGCGCCTATAAGGAAAAGCGGTTACCGGCCTTTTACCAGGACCTGAACCTGGACCAGGTGATTGAGAGAATCCGCCTGGACTGTGGAGATGAGATTTCTTCCTTCTATTACTATTTCCGTGCCGACGGCGACTGTGAAGACTAGCGCAGGGAAGTGTTTTCCGATGTGAAAACGGGAAATCTTTACGATATCCTGTACTGGCATAATTACAGCAACTTAATAACACAAGCAGTAAAGCAGTGAATTTGTTTTTGTTAGAGAAAACAATTCGCTGCTTTTTCTGTTTTCAGGAAGAAAGACAGCCATAACAGATTGTCTTTTTTGGGGTTTCAAAATTCCATATTTGCAGGGGAAAGCAGGAGCGAGGCCATAGAGGATATTGAGCGGGATTTGCCGTATCTGGAGGATACGGATATGCTGGAGCTGTCCGTCAGGGTGATCGGTGAAGTGGAGGCATCTCATTCAGGCAAATATTTTCCAGATTATTTTAGGTGAAAA
>CAJUJN010000024.1 GCA_910586775.1 uncultured Acetatifactor sp.
TACGGTATCGCATGCTGCGTATCCTCCATGGTAATCGGTAAGGAAATGCAGTTCTTCGGCGCACGCGCAAACGTTGCAAAATGTCTGCTTTACGCTCTGAACGGCGGCGTGGACGAAGTAACCAAGAAACAGGTAGGCCCCAAGTATCGTCCTGTAGAAGGCGATGTGCTTGAGTACAATGATGTATGGAGCAAATTCGTTGACATGCTGGAGTGGCAGGCAGATGTATATGTAAATACTCTGAACATCATCCACTATATGCATGACAAATACTGCTATGAGAGAGCTGAGATGGCTCTGCATGACAGAGATGTAAAGCGTTACTTCGCAACAGGTGTGGCTGGTCTGTCCATCGTGGCCGACTCCCTCTCCGCTATCAAGTACGCTAAGGTTGAAGTGGTTCGTGATGAAGACGGTGTTATAGTCGACTTTAAGACCACCGGAGACTTCCCGAAGTATGGTAATGATGATGACCGTGTAGACGAGATTGCCCAGCTGGTTGTTCACACCTTTATGACTGCCATCAGGAGACATCATACCTACAGGAATGGTATCCCTACCACATCCATCCTGACCATTACATCCAACGTTACCTATGGTAAGGCTACCGGTAATACTCCGGACGGACGTAAGAAGGGACAGCCTTTCGCTCCCGGCGCTAACCCGATGCACGGCCGTGATACCCACGGTGCAGTCGCATCCCTGGCTTCCGTATCCAAGCTGCCTTTCAATGATGCACAGGACGGTATCTCCAATACCTTCACCATCATCCCGGGCGCTCTGGGCAAGGAAGACAAAGTCTTCTCCGGTGACATCGAACTTGACTTAAAATAAGACTCGCGAACACCAAGATGTCACTGACATCGGACTTGACCTAAAATAAGACTCGCGAACACCAGGATGTCACTGACATCGGACTTGATTTGAAATATGACACTGTATTATTGCTGTAACTGTTGCTTCTGTCAAATCAGAAGCAGGCTGGCAGCTTATTCCCGGGCAGCACAGGAATGCCGGAAATCTTCCGTAATATCCTTCTGCTGTCCGCGGACATGAAGAAGGAGGCACCATGGACGAGAACAAAATGATCGATGACCTTATCAATATGCTGGACTCCGGTATGGCAAAAGGCGTAGGACATGTAAATGTGGACTGCGACGAAGAGGTTGACGAGTCAAAAAATGTTCAGACAATGGGCTGTACGGATTGTTCCAGAACACCGTTGGCCTGCAGTGTCCCTACTCTTGAGCAGGGACTGGACGATTATCATTAATTATCCAGTCTTAAGGAAATGTCTTCTGACAATTCCTTTGAAACAGACAGCATTTTTAACCATTCAAAATTATATAATTATATTAAGGAGGAAAATCGTTATGGCAACAAATACTGCACAGGTTGATAACCTTGTTAACTTACTCGACGGCTATGCTACAAAGGGTGGCCATCATCTGAATGTAAATGTATTGAACAGAGATATGCTGTTGGATGCACAGAAGCATCCTGAGAACTATCCTCAGCTGACTATCCGTGTATCCGGATACGCAGTTAACTTCATCAAGCTGACTCCCGAGCAGCAGGCAGATGTTATCTCCCGTACTTTCCATGAGTCAGTATAACCAAAAGAGTTAGTCACATGAAACCCCGGGGAGTATTTCTTCCCGGGGATTTCCGTAGAGAAATGCAGTGTCATACATTGCAGAAAGTGTGGTAACCTTATGCAGGGAAGAATTCATTCATTAGAAAGCTTTGGAACCGTTGACGGTCCCGGTACACGGTTCGTGGTATTTGTACAGGGCTGTCCCATGCGCTGTGCCTACTGCCATAATCCCGACACATGGGAATTGAATGGAGGTACGCTTATGGAACCTTCCTACATCATCGAACAGTATGAGAAAAACAAAGCCTTTTACGGCAACGGAGGGGGATTGACCGTTACCGGCGGCGAGCCTTTAATGCAGGTAGACTTTGTTACCGAGTTATTTACCCTTGCCAAAGAAAAAGACATTCATACTTGCATAGACAGTTCGGGAATCGCCTTTAACCCCGGCAATGCTTCCCTGATGGAAAAATTGGATAAGCTGATGTCACTGACAGACCTGGTGATGCTGGATATCAAGCATATCGATCCGGAAAAGCACAGGGAGCTCACCTTACAACCCAATGAAAACATCCTGAAATTCGCCGCATATCTGAATGAAAAGCATGTGGATATGTGGATTCGGCATGTAGTGGTTCCCGGTATCACGGATGATGAGAAATATCTGTTTGACCTGGGTTATTTCATCGGACAATTTACCAACCTGAAGGCCCTGGACGTACTTCCCTATCACACAATGGGTGAAAAGAAATACGAGAGCCTGGGAATGGAGTACAGACTGAAGGGGATTCCGCCCATGGATAAAGACAAATTGCTTGACAAAAAGAACGCAATCCTTGACGGAATCAAAAAGAGAAGGGCAGAAAATGCCCCGAAAGAAAATTAACTATTTTTTAATTATAAGGAGGATATTATTATGGCATACGTAATCAGCGATTCTTGTGTAGCATGTGGAGCATGTGAGTCTCAGTGCCCTGTTGGTGCAATCAGCATGGGAGACGGCAAGTTCGAAATCGATCCCGATAAGTGCATCGAGTGCGGAGCATGTGCAGGACAGTGCCCTACCGGAGCTATCTCTCAGGGCTAAAGCCCCGGCAAAGCAGGGAACGTATATTTTCCCCGTAAATTTATCATGAATCATAATACAGGGCTGGCGCTTCTTTACAGGAAGCGCCTCTTCTTTTTCTCTGCAACGTCTTTCTGTCCTTCTTCAGGCTGTTCCGGTCCGCTTTCTTCTTTCGGCTGCTTTTCCGGCTTCATTTTTCCAAGTCGCTTTGTTTTCTTGCGCAGAAGCTCGTCCATTTTCTTGAAATGTTCCTCGTCACGCTGGGCGAGCATCTTATCTCTGGCCTCTTCTCTCTCTTCCTGCATGCGAAACTGATAATCAAGTTCCTTTACTACGCTTTCCCGTATTTCCCGGCACAGTTTTCCGTTATTCTCCTGTAATGTCTGCCGAATCAACTGCTGCAGGAGCCACTGTAATCGCCTGGACTTGTCCTCTCTGGACTCCTGTGCCACTTCTTGTTGCACATTTTTATTCGATATAATATCAATCGCCATACGTCCTGTCTCCCTGCCCCTGCTGCCGGAAGCCGTGTTCATCCCTTCTGCCTGACTCCACCCCATGATATCCTGCCGCTCTGTTCTCTCCGTATCCCTGTTGACCTGATGCTCTGTTTCTCCTGCAGTCTGCTCCATGCTCTCATGTCGTTCTGCCCTCATTACTCCGGCATCCTCTGACGGCAATACATCCAGCTTTCCATCTCTCAAGATCATTTTAATCGCCTTCAACTGTAAACCCCTTTCTTTCATTCCCTTAATCTGTTTAAAACGTTCCACATCCTCCGCTGTATAATAACGATGTCCCAACTCATTGCGCTTTATGGGGAGGTGCAGTTCATCCTCCCAATACCGCAGCACATGGCTCTCCACCTTTACCTCTTTTGCAGCATCCGAAATAAGCAGATAGTTTTCCATTTTTTCTCCTTTCTGCAGGCATCCCTCTGTGCACCTCCGTCCGGCAATCTGCCTTTGGATACTCTGCATATAAACAAAAAAAGAATGAGCAAATGCACCCATTCTCTTTCGTATTTTTCGATATTCATCTTCTTCTGCACATCCGGTTAATCCGTCTGCCTGTGCTCCAGGTTGACGAAACGCTGGTATTCGGGCAGCCAGGCCAATTCCACCGTACCGATAGGACCGTTTCTCTGTTTTGCTATAATAATCTCGGCAATGCCTTTCTTCTCTGAATCATGATTATAATAATCATCTCGGTATATGAACATAACCACATCTGCATCCTGCTCAATAGCCCCGGATTCACGCAGGTCGGAAAGCATGGGACGATGATCCGGTCGCTGCTCCACAGCCCGGGAAAGCTGTGACAATGCAATCACAGGTACGCTCAACTCCCTCGCCAGTGCTTTCAGGGAACGTGAAATGTCAGAAATCTCCTGCTGTCTTGAATCTGACGATTTACCGTTTCCCGTCATCAGCTGAAGATAATCTATAATAATCATGGACAGATCATGCTCCAGCTTGTATTTACGGCATTTGGAACGCAGTTCCGCAATGCTGATACCCGGCGTGTCGTCAATAATCAGGGAAGATTTCCCTATGACGCCGGCGCTTTCTATCAGTCTCTCCCATTCCTGATCATTCATCTGCCCCGTACGCAGCTTCTGGGAATCCACATTGGATTCCATGGAAAACATACGGTTCACAAGCTGTTCCTTGCTCATTTCCAGACTGAAGATTGCCAGGGTAAGATTCTTCCTGAACGCCACATAATGGGCAATATTCAACTCAAATGCCGTCTTGCCCATGGAAGGCCTCGCTGCGACCAAAATCAGGTCAGACGGCTGCATTCCCGCCGTACGATAGTCAAGATCCAGAAATCCCGTGGGAATCCCCGTAACGCTGCCTTTATTCTTCGCAGCAAACTCAATCTTGTCCATGGCATTCATAACCACCTGGCGAATCGGAACGTAAGCATCCGTGCTGCGCCTCTGCACCAACTGAAATACACGTTTTTCCGTATCTTCCAGTATGTATTCCAGTGTCTCCTTCCCGCTGTAGCAGGTATTTGCAATCTCTTCGTTCAGGCGGATAAGCTTGCGCAATGTGGCCTTTTCCGAAACGATGTTGGCATATTGTTTAATATTTGCAGACGTAATCGGTGCTGTCAGGATTTCCCTGATAAACTCCAGGCTGCTGACCTCTGGCGGCACATCCTTCATGCGCAGGCGCTCCTGCAATGTAACCAGGTCCACCGCACTGCCGCTGTCATTTAATTCACATATTGTATCAAACAGGATGCCGTACTGCTTATTATAAAAGTCATCTCCTGCCAACAGTTCGGAAGCCGCCATAATGGCATCTCTGTCCATCAGCATGGAGCCGATTACGGACTGCTCCGCTTCCAGGCTATGGGGCAATATCCGCTTCAGTACATTTTCTTCCATGAAATCACACCTTTAAGTAATCAGCATTCATCGCTGTCAGCGCTTCTGTAAGCAGGAAATGCCTCCTGCCTCACATTTTAACTTTCCACAACCTTCACTGTCAGCTTTGCCGTCACCTGAGAATGCAGCTTGACATTTACCTCATAGGAACCGAAACTCTTCAGGTTTTCTGCCAGTTGAATTTTCTTCTTGTCTATTTCTATATTGTGCTGTTCCATACAGGCTGTGGCAATCTCCTTGCTGGACACGGAGCCGAAGGCCCTGCCGCCCTCCCCGGCCTTAATCTTTACGATAACCTGCTTAGGCTCCAATTCTGCCGCCAGCGCTTTCGCAGCCTCCAGCTGCTCCTTTGCAAGCTTGTCCTCATTCGCCTTGTGAAGCTTTAAGTCATTCATATTCCTGGCCGTGGCTTCCACACCGATTTTTTTCGGCAGGATATAATTTCTTGCGTATCCTTCACTGGCCTCGATTACATCACCCTTCTTGCCCAGTTTTTTCTCATCCTGTAATAATATGATTTTCATTCATATCCCTTCTTTCCTGTATACTTCAGAACCTTCAATCCGACACCCGCTTCCACAGGCTATCCGGAATTATGCCTGAGTCGGCTGCATGGGGCTTTCATTAGATTTCACCCTTCTCCAACATACTGTCAATGGTACGCTTCAACACGCCTATGGCTTCAATAATGCCTGTCCCCTCCATCTGGCACGCAGCGGTATTCAGATGTCCGCCTCCGCCCATGCGCTCCATAATCAGCTGCACATTTACTTCATCTATGGAGCGGGCACTGATATAAATCTTTCCCTGGTAATCCGTCAGCACAAAACTCGCCTTAATTCCCCTGATATTCAACAGCTCATTCGCCGCCTGGGCACCGATAATGGTAGGGCTGGGCAAATCATCCGCCGTACAGATGGAAATTGCGAAATACTGTTTATAAATCTCTGCCTGGCTGACTGCGTCCGCCTTCGCCTTGTACCCCTGTGCGTCCTCACGGAACAGCTTCCGTACCCTGGTCACGTCCGCACCGTTGCGGCGCAGGAATGCGGCAGCCTCAAAAGTACGCACTCCCGTCTTTATCATAAAATTATTCGTGTCAATCATAATACCCGAATACATACAGTCAGCTTCCTCAGGCCGAATCCTGATATTGTCATAAATATACTGCAGGATCTCCGACACCATCTCACAGGTCGAAGAGGCATATGGCTCCACATAGGAAAGAATTGCGTTTTCAATCGTCTCCGTACCCTGCCTGTGATGATCCAGAACCACCACTGATTTACAGTATTTCAACAGTTCGGGGCACTCCGTTATGGACGGTTTGTTGACATCTACCACTATCAGCACGGTATTGCTTCCGGCTGCCTCTATGGCCTGCTGATTGCCGATAATCATATCTCCGTATTCCTGATTACTCCCAAACAGTTCCACCGTAGGCTGTATTGACGGAATCACCTCATTCAGGACAATATGCGCCTTCCGTCCCAGAGTCAGCGCAATTCTGTATATTCCCACTGCAGCGCCAAAGCTGTCCGCATCCGGCATACGATGTCCCATCACTAGCACCTGATCCTTGCCGGTAATGATTTCCCGAAGCGCCTGTGCCTTCACACGGGCTTTCACACGGGTATTCTTCTCCACCTGCTGGCTCTTGCCACCGTAGTATGTAATACTCTCCGGTGTCTTGATCACGGCCTGGTCGCCGCCCCGCCCTAATGCAAGGTCTATGGCGTTCCGGGAAAATTCATAATTCTGCGCATAGGACAGTCCGTCAAGCCCTACGCCGATACTGATGGTCACCGCCATCTCGTTGCCGATATTGACCATCTTGACCTCTTCCAGAAGGTCAAAACGCGATTCCTGAAGCTGTGCCACCATACGCTTACGCATGATAATCAGATACTTGTCCTTCTCCAGCTTCTTGCAGATGCCGTCAAGGGCGGAAATATATTTGTTTACTTTTCTGTCGATCAAAGCGATAAGCAGGGAACGGCGCACTTCCTCCACCCCGTCCAATGCCTCGTCATAGTTATCCAGATAAATCATCCCCACCGCAAGGCTCTGGTCATCCACCTCGCGCAGGGCGATGCGAAGAGCAGTCTCGTCATACAGATAGACCGCCGTCAAATATCCCTGATACCCTTCTGCGTCTATCATATCGCTGTGCTCAGCCATTTCCTCCAGGGAAATCTTTCTGAACTTGGCCACATACTCGCTTCCCTCGTACTCAAGCTCATACTGTGCCTCATCCACCCCGCTGTTATCCGGCAGCCTGTCCCTGGTAATGGTCGGAAACAGAGAAGTAATGGACTTTTTATACCCTTTCGGCTGATGAACAACGTTCTCAAAAGCAGCATTGGTCCAGATCACTTTACCGCCGTCATCCAACAATGCATAAGGCAAGTCCAGATCTCTCAGAAGCTTGCGCTGAATCTGCCCGTATTCGGTAGCAAAGCTGATCAGCTCATTTATGATAACAGGTTTATTATAAAAATACAAGGATAATGTAATTGCAAAATAAAATACAATATACCCGGCCAGGAATGCACCCGCCCGCACATCAATCACAAATACGGCCACATCCACGACACTGAGGAGCAGGCCCAGATAGATACAAAACTGTATATAAGTCTTGATGCGGCCCTTCAACTTTATTCTCTTTTTCATATGGATACCTCGCAGAGTTCCAGATTTCACTCCGCTGTTTCTTCCTAATTTCAGATTGCAATAAAACCGGCATGCAGATAGAATCCGCCCATGGAAACATTATAACATACTCTTTTACACTATGCCACAATTTAATTTGTCTAAAATGGAAATGTTTTGTAGAAACGGAACTTTTTGCTCAGATCACAGAAATATTTTTGCACATAAGGCCAACTGTCTTTCCGGACAGCTGGCCTTATCTTTTGATCCACGAACTGCATGACATTTCCCCGGAATTGCCATGGGCACTTCCCTGGAATTGCCATGGGTACTTCCCCGGAATTGCCATGGGCACTTCCCTGGAATTGCCATGGGCACTCCCTTGGAATTGCCATGGGCATTTCATCATGCACAATTCATCACTTAATCCTGAACATAAGGCATCAGTGCAACGTGGCGCGCTCTCTTGATCGCAACCGTCAAGGCTCTCTGATGCTTTGCACAGTTGCCGGTGATACGGCGGGGAAGAATCTTCCCCCTCTCGGAAACGTATCTCTTCAGCTTGTTGGTATCCTTGTAATCAATTACATTATCCTTGCCGCAGAATACACAAACTTTCCTCTTCCTGCGGACCCCGCCCCTCTTCCTGATAGGGCCATCGGATTTCTCTGCTTTATTGTAAGCCATATCGCTGCCTCCTGTCATACATAATCAAATTTACTCTACACTAACCGGAAACTTAATTGAACGGCAATTCCTCGTCGATGCCGTCCGGAATATTCATAAAGCCATCCCCGGCACCGGACGGTGCAGGCGCACTGCCACCTCCCTGATAACCGCCGTTGCCAAAGCCGCCCCCGTTATTGCTGTAACCGCCGCCATTCCCGCCATACACATTCCCACCGGATGCGTTCTTGCTCTCGGCAAACTCTATCTCATCCACCATGACCCGGACACTGTATACCATCTGCCCTTCCTTGTTGGTGTAATTATCATTCTGAACTCTGCCGCTTAAGACAACCTTAGTTCCTTTGTGCAGATATCTCTCGATAAATTCAGCCTGCTTGCCGAATGCGGTACAGTTAAAGAAATCCGCGTCCGGCTCTCCCTCACGTTTGAAACGCCTGTCCACCGCGATGGAAAAACGTGCTACTGCGGTCTGGGTTGCTCCCTGTGAATACCGCACCTCCGGATCCCTTGTTAAACGTCCCATAAGAATTACTTTATTCATACTTCACTTCTCGCTTTCTAATTACGCCTCGTCCTGTCTGACAATCAGATATCTGATGACATTGTCCATGATACGGATACGGCTCTCGATTTCGATGGGAGCAGTGCTCTCTGCATCGAACCTGATGAAGTAGTAGAAAGCTTCTTTCATCTTCTGGATTTCATAGGCAAGCCTCTTCTTGCCCCATTCGTCCACCTCTGTGATGACGCCGCCAAATCTCTCAACAAGAGCTTTGCATCTGTCAACAACAGCCGCTCTCTCTTCATCTTCAATTCTGGCAGACACGACTACGGCCAATTCATACTTGTTCATGCTTGTTACCTCCTTTTGGTCTCTGGCCCGCACCCGGTGCGAGCAAGGAATTAGATTCATCACAAATAAATATGTTAGCACAAACTCCCTGTAATTTCAAGTCTTTTTTGAACTGTTTTCCGCTTATTTTACGTTTTTCTGTGCCTGTTATTATAAAATTTCCCTGACACTCTTCTCCAGAAGCGGTCGGGATATCATAATCTGATGGCCGCAGCCCTTACACTTCAGCCGGAAATCCGCCCCTGAACGCAGCACTTCCCATTCCTTACTTCCGCAGGGGTGCTGTTTTTTCAATCTCACTACATCTCCCACATTGATATACATCGCTTCTCCTCCAAAATCATCCGGCTCTACCGAATCCTTTTCAATTCTTTCTTCACACTTTCGCAGGCGTACTAAGGAAGTGTCTACAAATAACTGCTGCAAGTTTATGGCAATTTTTATTGTATTTCCGGGCTTTTGCCTGAAGCAATTGCAGCAGTTATTTTCCGACAGTTCCTAAAGAAGCGTTCAACGGCCACTCATGACAGCTTAGACGCACTTCACGTGCTCAACTATGCAGTACCGAAACACTTCGAAAAACCGTAAAAAAGTTATAAAATACGCCCCGAACAGCCGGGAATATCTTCCCATTTACAGATTCCCCACCCAGAAATCCTTCAGTACGCCCAGAAATTCTCTCAGCAGATTATTTGGCCCCATTCCGAGGACCGAGTTGGCCGCCAGACCTTCCACATCGGCATATCCCTGCTTTTTTGCAATGCTCAGGGCACGGAACATATGGAAATTGTTGGTTACAATCACTACGCTGTCCTGTCCGATATCCAGAAACTGTCCGCTGAATGTCAGGTTTTCATAAGTATTGGCAGACTTATCCTCCACCAGGATACGCTCTTCCTCTATCCCGATTTTTACCAGATACTCTTTCATTCCGGCTGCCTCGGACATGATTTCATTGTCACCCTGGCCGCCGGATACAATCACTTTCGTGTCCGGATTGGCTGCCAGGTAGTTGGCCGCCCGAATCAGTCTCCTGCGCAGTACCTCGCTGGGTCCTGTGGATTTCCACTGGGCTCCCAGTACAATCACATAATCCGCGCCCGGACCGGCCTGGGCATTATACTGGCTCAGAATCAGGCCCTCCACAGTGCAAAACAGAAGCAATCCTGCACAGAAAATGCCTGTACAGGTTCCTTTAATCCATCCCGGAATGGCAGTCATCAGTTTCTCATTGTGAAACATGACGCTCAAAATCAGACAAAACACGCCGATTGCTCCCCACAGCAGAAAAAAATATGTGCCAAATCCCGCCAGGGCAATGCCCGCACAATACAGGATACATGCGATACCCAGGACTGCAAAAATGCGGGAAGGAATGATATACCGTTTCAGCTTGCGGCCTCTTTTTTCCAGTTGTATGGTTCTGCGGCTCCGCTCCAGGGGAACCAGTTTTTCTCTGTGATTTTTTCTTCGTATATTCAAAACGACACCTCTGTCTTCGTATTTTTTGTTTGTGAGAACCTCTATGCAGGCTCTTAATTCATACTGCACGCCAAATAGACTTGCCATCGTAAGTATAACAAAGTCACTGTCACCACAGTGGCCTTCCGGCCGCCAGCCATACTTCCGACCTGAACGAACCGATAAATTCCGGCTGCCTTGAGTATAGTGCAACTGAATTTTCAAATTTATCTGTACTATAATTCCGTGTGCTTCGATGTATATGCATCCGGATGTTACTCATATATTATCCTGTTCTCCTATTATAACATATGCCCCGGATTCCTCTCAATAGGAGTTGGGCGTTTCATTTCTTAAGTTTTCCTTTATTTTGAACCTATTCCTTATAGACTATACTTGTAAGCACATTCATGCGTGGCAACAGAAGGACCGCTTCTATTGTATGCCGGTTGTTTGTTCCGTGTAACAGAATCACAGGGACAAAGCAACGCTTATGCGTTTTAATTTTTCCTGTTGACAATTTCCTTCAGATGCATTATGATTGTCTTATCAATAGTTTATCTGTGAAGGGTGCACATCGCACATTCAGGCAGTTTCTGCCGGATTTTTTCACACACTGGCAGAAGACGCTGCAACACTTATGTATGTCCTCTGCCTGCTTATTTCAGAAAGAGAGGATATTACATGAAACGGGCTTCTTACTTTATATCGCTGCGGAATACGAGGGGCTGGTGGCAAAAATGAACGCGAATATCTACGGTCAGACCCTGATCCCTCTCCCGGCACCGCAATGTGTTGTATTCTACAACGGAGAGGAAAAAATAGCAGACGAACAATACCTGTGCCTGACAGATGCCTTTGCGGGCGAAAAAGGCATGAAATCTCAATCCTGTCTGAAATTGACCGTTCGTATGCTGAATATCAATTATGGCCATAATCCTGAATTAATGGCAGCCTGTAAACGGTTGAATGAATATTCCTGTTTCGTTGGCCGTATTAAAAAATGCCAGCAGAAAGGACTTTCCACAGATCAGTCTATTGATGATGCCGTAATATACTGCATTGACCATGGTATTATGGATGATATTTTATTGCCCTTTCGGGCGGAGGTGAAAAAATGCTGTTGACAGAATACAATGAACGAAAATATATGCGTATGTTCCGTAAGGAGGCACGGACGGAAGGTCTGGCAGAGGGACGGGCAGAGGGCAGGGCAGAGGAACAGGCGCAGCTTTTAAATGTCATGCTTCAAAACGACAAATCCGTAGAACAGCTTTCTTCCCTGACAGGCATGTCTGTTGCGGAAATTCAAGAAACCTGCCAGGTTCAAAAGAAACGCTGCTGATTGTTTTTCGGGGCAATCACTTCCAACAGAGAATCGTGCATATACAGTAATTCCGGGTACGATTTCTAATGTAACATATTCCGGAATTAATACAGGAAAGGCAAGGGAGCATTTATTTATGGGAAAGCAACAGAATTCCATTACAGAATTAAGAAACATCATACAGTCATACGACAATATTGTATTTTTCGGAGGCGCAGGCGTATCCACGGAAAGCGGGATTCCGGATTTCAGGAGTGTGGACGGACTATATCATCAGCAGTATGATTACCCTCCGGAGACGATTTTGAGCCATACTTTTTACCGCCGCAATCCCGGTGAATTTTTCCGTTTTTACCGCAATAAGATGCTCTTTCTGGACGCGAAGCCAAATGCGGCACATTTAAAGCTTGCGGAGCTGGAAGCTCAGGGAAAACTCAGGGCTGTCATTACCCAGAATATCGACGGTCTCCACCAGGCTGCCGGGAGCAGAACCGTATTGGAGCTGCATGGCTCGGTGCTGCGGAATTATTGTGAAAAGTGCGGGCAGTTTTATGATGTGCAGTATGTTAAGGATGCAGCCGATGTACCTGAATGCGAAAAATGCGGCGGCTCTGTGAAGCCGGATGTGGTGCTCTATGAAGAAGGTCTGGATCAGAAGACCATCAATGATGCAGTGCATTTTATTCATAATGCTCAGGTGCTGATCATTGGAGGGACCTCTCTGGCTGTGTATCCGGCAGCCGGACTGATTGATTATTTTAACGGGGAAAAGCTGGTGGTGATCAATAAGGCGCCGACGCCCAGGGATTCCCATGCGGATTTGTTGATTCAGGCTCCGATTGGGGAGGTGTTTGCGCAGATATAGAACTTTCCGGAAAGTCACCCGTTTCGCTTTCTTTTCAACTGAATTTGGATTGGGGCTGTCGCACTGAGTAATTGGCAATACAGCCCCTTATTGTTATTAATCTGCTCCGGCAGATCAAATTTATTGCCCTTTCGGGCGGAGGTGAAGAAAATGTTGCTGACAGATTACAATGAACGTAACTATATGCGCATGCTCCGTAAGGAAGCGCGAGAAGAGGGTCTGGCGAAAGGTTTGGCAGAGGGCCAGACAAAAGACATTGCGCATATTTTATACTCGTGAACGCATTTAATTGCCGCTTTCAGCTCTGGATTACCGCGATGCGTTCACTCGTTATACTGTGCAGACGGCAATTATTTGCGTTTGTGGGTATAAATTTAATGCTTCAAAACGGCACATCTGAGGAGCAGCTTTCTGCCCTGACAGGCATGTCCGTTCCGGAAATCAAACACGCCTGTCGGGCAAAAAAGAAACTTCGCTGATTGCTGCTTCAGGGCAGCCGGTTCGCCATAAAGCACCGCTGCCCCTTTCCTGTCGCCGGTGGGCAAAGCCAGGAAAAATATGGTTTTGCAGACATCATAGCAGCCCGTGGGACGGTATTCCTTCCGCTCTTCTACCTGTGGTCCTTCCAATTCGCATTCTTCTCCTTGCTGGCTGCCGTGGCCTTGGCAAGCTGCAGCACAATCTCGCTGAAATACCGCTCCGGCACTTCCTTTAGGAAGTATGAATTATTGTCATTGGCCTCGTCGTACACATAGCTTCCCCGCTTGATAGTACCTGTCATCACACCGCCGTTCTCGGAAAGCAGAGTGCCTCCCGCATTGTAGAACCGGGCTTCATACACCGTCACATCCTCGTTTTCACCGCCCACGTAGCTGCCGGAGAAGTGAAGCTCCACACCCAGTCCAAGTTCCTTATCCTCCCTGTAGTAGCTGTAGAAACCGCCGGCATCCTGGACGGAACCTCTGTACCAGCCCAGTGTCTGCAGCTTTCCGCCCAGGGACAGGTCGTTGACGATACAGCCTCCGAAACGCTCCAGGCTCTTCGACTCCTCTTCCTCTTTGGTTCTGTAGTAGACCGGCCTGTCAAGCTGCTCGATGGGCTGGATAATCTCGTAATCCTCCAGCTGCTCCTTCCAGGTTTTCAGGGAATCCCCGGAAAGCTCTATGGGATGTACCAGTCCTATGAGCTGCCCGGCAGCTTCAGCGCCTGCTTCATCCTTGCCGACACTTCCGGCACCTGTTTCATCCTTCCCCGAAAAAGCGACCGGGGACTGCCCGTTCCCTTCCGGCAGTTCAAATTCGTCCTCATCCTCGGTATTGAAGGAGCCGTCCTCCATATACCGGAAAGTATCCGTCAGCTTTCTGTCCTCGTAGACACCCCAGATCAGCCCGGTGGCGAACTGATGCATGATGGGATTCTTTACAAACAGATTCTTCCATGCCTCCACGCTCCACTGCCGCCCGGTGGACAGCGCCATCTCCAGGCGCATCTTCTGGCTGCTCACGGTGGTCTTCATCTGCTTCTTCATCTGCTTGAAGTCATCGTAGGCCGCTGCTGCCTTCACCTCGTCATCACGTTTTCCCGGGGAAGGGAGGTTCTTCAGCTTCTTGCCATTCTCGTCGAAGACTTCTATCTCCAGGGCCGTCGTGATGGTCACGGTAAATTTCCTCTCACCGTAATCGAACACCCGCTCCATATTCTCATTGAAGCCCAAATCTGGCACAATCCTGTCCGCCAGTTCTTCCGTGGTGATTCCCAACTGGGCAGCTGCAAATTCCAGTGCTTTCCCCGCCGCTGCCTTCACCTGTTTGAATTTAAATTTACGCGAAATACCGTCCACAATCAAAAGTGCCTGAGGCTGGGGACTCAATGCCAGCGCCTGTACCGCCTCCGAAGCAATGGCTCCTCTGGCCGCATTTGGCCACTCCTGAATCTGATGATGAAGCTTCTTCACGATTTCCGCACCGCCATGAATAGACGCGGCATAGAGCACCCAGCGTTTCTTGGATTCCGCTCCTGCCTCCATCCATTTGTCAAACAGTTCATTGGCATACACTGCAAATTCCCTTTCATCCAGCGCTTCCGCAAGCGTTGCCGCACTGGGACTTACGCCGCAGGGACTCATCCCGGAGTAGCTGAGGAAAATTGCCTGCAGGTAGTCCTCCCCCGCTTCCGTTCCGTCCTTTTTATGTACCACGGAAAAGGGTGTCTCATATGCCCATGCCAGGCTGCGCTTTTTCCCGCCCTTGTGAAGCTCCTTTACCATATCATCACAGGTGATTGCTTTTCCGCCTCCGGTGCTGCCCTCGCTGGTGACATGCAGCGCCGTCTCCAACAGCGTTCTTACCTTGCCGTTCTTTTCCTTCTCCAACGCCTGGGCCAGAGCAGAATTGTATTTCTCACCATCCCACTGTGTCAGCACACGGATGGCAATCTCCCGCTCCGCAGCTTTCTTGGAAGAAAGAAGTTTCAGCATATCTTCCTCCCAGCTTTTCCGCCCATAGAGGACATTCAGCAACTCCTCTTTTACCGCCTTCGAACTGTCCTGGGCATACCCCAGAAGCTCCGCTTTATTCTCTTCCGGATGCTCCCCCAGAACCTGTACCCCTAAGCACCTTCCGTTGCTGCCTGTCTCTTTAAACGCAGCAATCATATCATCCCGCCTTGTCTCCAGGTAACCCAGGAAAACCAGCTTCGCAGCCGAACGGAATGCCTCCTGCCATTTTTCCGTGTAGAAGGAATCATAGATATCCGAATATCCGTTCAGCTGATATTTTAAATCCAGCCCTTCCGAATCCACAGCTTTAAACAGCCGTTTTACGGTAGCCTCTTTCATCTCTCCGCCTGTCTTCAGGTAGTTGTGATTATTTCCCCGATACAGCATCCAGAATGTTTCACAGCGATTGCTGAGTGCATCATAGCCGTAACCATTCTGGTAACTATGCAGAATATTAAGCTGCTTATTGGCCCAACGGTTGCCGCTGGCCTGAAGCTTATCCTCACAGGCATAAAGAGTGTCAAGCCCTGCATCGCCATTGAGGTAATTTCGTACCGCATTTCCCAACTGAGCATCCACAATTTCCACAAATGCCTGAACCACCTTGGACTGCTGCCTGTAGATTTCCTTATCCATTCTCTCCTTGTACAACTGCGGGTCCTGCTCCCTCAGAACAGCGTTCATCCGGTTATACGTATCGAAATCCGCCGCGTTCATGTAATCCAAATATGCGTCCTTGTTTCTCTCAAACTGCTTTTTCAGAATTCCCGTCTTCCCCTTCACGGCAGCCCACTTGATAAGTACGCGGCAGTCCAGGTCGAAAACCTCGTCAAACGTTCCGCCCTTTTCGCTCAGCGCTCCCCGCAGGTCCAGACTGTCCATAATGTCCAACATGGTTTCTCCGCCCGCCGCCAGGCAGATTTTCACTACATTTTTCAACTGATATGACTGGGCATAGTTGACAAAGGCAGAACCGCCCAGAAGACGCAGCATGAAGCGCTCCACCGCAAGGTTGGGGCTTGCCATCTTCAGAATCCGCCCGTCTACTTTATCCCGTCCTATTGCATTCATAATTTCATCCAATTCCAACTTGGGCATCTGATTTCTGTACAGATTGTGAAGGCTGCTCACCAGAACATCTCCGTACTCCTTCAGAAGGGCAGCATCCTCCGGACTGATTTCCACAGCCGGCTCCGTCTCCGCCCCCTCTCTTCCCAACAGCTTTCCCACACCTGCCAGGATGCCGCCGGATTTGCCCTCGGTTCCTTTTTCCACCAATTTCACATTGCGGTATTTCATCCTGAAATAAGTCATCAGAAGAATTAGCTTGCCATTGCCGAACTTATTCTTCTGGTAATCAATTGCCTTCCTGATATTCTCCGGATTTTCATCCGCTGCCTTCGTCAGGTTTGTAATGGCCTGCCGGCTGATCTGGTATTCGTTCATTGCAATCTTTGCGGCATAGACCGCCGCCTTTTTCTCGGGTTCTTCCAACGGGATCAATTTTGCCTCAAAGGAATAGTAACTCCTGATGGGCAGCACCTCATAGCAGGTTGACTGTCCCACGGCAAACAGGATCTTGCCCAGCCTGTATGCCTCTTCGTTCCTCCCTTTGTTCAGCAGATCCACTATCTGGGAACTCATTCTGGATGAAACATCACTCTGTACGGCAGAAAGATCCCGGAAAGCCAGCTTCTCCAACGCTGACTCCTCTAATACTCCATTCAGGAAATCCTCCATCAACGTGATTTCGTCCGCCGTGAACAGGTTCATCTGCTCCAGTGTCTCTACAATTTTTACCAGTCTTTGATTTTGCGGGTTGATCATGATTTTCCTCCTATTCCAGTTCCGTCTCTGCGCTTCGGCCCCCCTTTTAGGGAAGAAAGTAACGTATGCAAATTGCGCATCCGTTACTTCCTTCCGGGGGCCTCCGCTCCGAGACTGTTTTTTCCAGTTCCGTCTCTGCGCTTCGGCCCCCCTTTTAGGGAAGAAAGTAACGTATGCAAATTGCGCATCCGTTACTTCCTTCCGGGGGCCTCCGCTCCGAGACTGTTTTTTCCAGTTCCGTCTCTGCGCTTCGCCCCCCTTTTTAGGGAAGGAAGTTCCGTCTCGCGATATTTTATGTTCCGCAGCTGCCCTGTGCGCAGCGACGCAAGCCCTGCCATCAATGCATGACTACCGCTGCCGGAGCATTCCCTGGCAATCGTCTGCGAAACATAATAATTATACCATAGAATCTGTCATCTCACTATACTATATTGTATTTTTCATAACAATCACATACAAAGTTTTACAGATGTGCGTCATGATAATTTTGTTCTCAGCCAGGTTTTCACTTAACTGCTAAGCCGTTTTTGCCGTTTCATCTATAGTAAACGACTTTATTATCTTTACTTTGGCATAATATGTTGATTGTAATTGCTGATATAGCTTGCAGCCAAAGTAAGGGTAATTATGGAATTTACTATAAATTTGATAACTTTTTGATAACGTTCCAGCGTTGTTAACAGGTAATAATATTGCGCGCAAAAGGAAAATCTGTTACAATTCATAAAAGAAGCACATAATCCCTGCCCGGAATCGGAGCCCGGACAAAACAGGTAAGGAGCCGCTGTAAATTGACAGACTATATGAGAGATACCGAAGACAGCCGCATCGTCAACAGGCGATACAATCTGGAAGACCGCTTTATCGAAGCTATCCGCTGCGGAAATTGTGAAACAGCCCTGCAATATCTTGATGAATTCAAAGATACCTGTTCAGGCCTTAAGTTTCTGTCTGACGAGCTGAGTAACCGGATCGCCGGAGCCGCCATTGTGCGGAATGCGCCAGAGTGGGAACCATGATTCCCTACAGTCCCAGAGAAGGACGCTATCATGACCTGGATGTCCCCGGCGGCATCTATTTCTGGACCAACGGCTTCTGGCCGGGCATGCTCTGGCAAATGTACGAAGCCACCGGCGAAGAAGCATACAGAACAGCCGCCGAAGGTGTAGAAGAAAGGCTGGACGAAACCCTCCAGGGCTTCGAGGGACTGCATCACGACGTAGGTTTCATGTTTCTGTTGTCTTCGGTAGCAAATTATCGGAAAACCGGAAACATGGATTCACGCCGCCGCAGTCTCCATGCCACCAATCTGCTGGCCGGGCGCTTTAATCCTGCCGGCAAATTCATCCGGGCATGGAACGAAGCCGGATTTATCGCCGATGCGGATGTCAGCGGCTGGATGATTATCGACTGCCTGATGAACATCCCTCTTCTCTACTGGGCAGCCCAGGAGACGAAGGACCCCAGGTTTACCCATATTGCCGTCAGCCATGCGAAGACAGCGCAACAGTACATCGTGCGGGAAGACGGCAGCTGCAACCACATCGTGATTTTCGATTCCCAGACAGGAGAATTTCTGGACAATCCCGGCGGACAGGGCTTTGAAAAAGATTCCTCCTGGAGTCGCGGCCAGTCCTGGGCAGTATACGGATTTGCCCTCAGCTACCGCCACACGGGTGATGTATCTTTCCTGAACGGAACAAATATCATGAAATCCTGTATCCTGACCTGTTAAAAAATATCGTGGACAATCTGAAAGTCGAATATCCCGCTTTAATCGAGGATATCGTGCCCGAGAAGATATCCTACGGTCTGCTCACAGAGACGGTGAAGATCGTCCTGTCCAAGGGCAATTCCATCCTTTATCTTCCGAAGATGATAGAAATCATGGAATGTGCCCTGCGCAAGAACCCTGCCGCAGACGCTCAGGAGCTGGCCGCACAGATTATCGTGAAAATCTGCCGAAATGACAATTTCTCCGTCTTCCTGGACCAGAGACAGGCGCAGAATACCTGATGGACTTGTGGGACAGAGACCTTTGGCGGCAGCGGCTCCCTCGCCCAGGGCTGTTTCATGAAGAAATGAACAGTTGAATACAGTATTGGTTAAGAGCCAGTTGGGGATTTATACTCATACATTCCCCAAAACTGGCTTTTTCTTTCAATGTGGGCACCAAAATGAACACACTTTGCTAATTTTATCTGCATCATGTTACTGTAAGCGGCGAAACCGTGAACAATAACTTTACAGTTCTTTATACATTGTCTCAATAACCTGAAAACACAGAATGCTTTTTTATGCCTATCAAAAGAAAAGGTGTTAGTCATCCAAAAATCCATAAAAGAAAGCAGCCGCAGGAAGAAAAACATACCACGTTTCCTCCCTGCGGCAGCCCGCCTGATTTATTTCCTGTTTCAGTTTAAGTCTCTTTTTTAATCGGTTTCCTCCGCAGTCTCCTTCGCCGCCCTGTACTGTGCCTCCATGGACTCTTCCAGCACAAGCCGTGCTTCCCTTATCTCCATACCGCCCTGCCCGAAGAAGAATTTCAGGAAAGTGGTATTATGGAAAGAAGGCTTCAGCCGGATTTCCTCCGTTCCCCATTCCGTATCCTCACCCGTAAGGGAAATGGTCTTCACGATCTGCCTGTCCTGGGACAATGTCAGAGGAATCTGCGCCAGGCTTCCCTGCCCTGCCACCCTGCATGACAGCTCCAGCCTGTAAATTCCGCGTTCTCTGATATTCAGCTCAAATGTAACACTGCTGCCCTTTCCCGTAGCAATCTGCTCCACAGGCAGACTGCAGGCCGCTTCCGCAACCGCAACCCGCACCAGTTCGCCGAAGGATTCCATCTCCTGGGCCGCTGCCGCCGCCAGTTGTCTGTCCAGTTCGCTCTCCCTGCCCTGCATGCGCTGATAAGCCGGTGTGCGTAAAAGGAAACGGCAGATATTCGCCGCGCTGCGCAGGTATTCCGCTCTGGTGACAGTGCCTTTTTCCAGGCTCTCCATGGAATTATCCTTCTGGGAATTCTCCTCCGCATTGGCAACCACCATGAACAGGTCATTCTGGGCTCGTACCATAGCCGCCGTATTTTCCACCTTTCCGGCCTGGCCCTCGTCATTGGCTTTTGCCCACCAGTCTGTCATTACGATGCCGTCATACTCCCATTCTCCGCGCAGAATGGTGGTCAGCATGTCATAATTACTGGCGGACCAGAAGCCGTTGACGGGGTTATAGGATGTCATGATGGAGTATGCGCCGCCCTCTCTCACCGCAATCTCAAAGCCCTTCAGGTACAATTCCCGCAGCGCGCGCTCCGACACCACGGCCTCCACTTCGTTGCGCCTGTATTCCTGGCTGTTGCAGGCAAAATGTTTGATGGTGCCTGTAACCTGATAACGCCCCATGGCGCGCAGCTGAGCCGCTGCCATCCTTCCTGTCACCAGCGGGTCTTCACTGAAATATTCGAAATTCCGTCCATTTAAGGGATTTCTGTGCAGGTTGATACCAGGCCCCAACAGCGTGTCAATCTTATTTTTGCGAAGTTCCAGCCCTTCCCACTCAAACAGCGCCTCTGACAACGCCTCGTTGAAAGCAGAAGCCAGACATGCGCCGTTGGGCATGGCAAACGCAATACTGCCGCAGTCCATTCGGATGCCGCTGGGACCATCCGCACAGCAGGCAATGGGAATGCCATAGGCTGTCAGCCTGTCCGTGACGCCTCCGAAAGCGCCCGCCGTACCCGGAGTTACTTTGGGAGAACACATACCCTCGCCCCGGACGATGCAGCACAGGTCCTCGTCTGTCAGCTGCTCCAGAAAGTCCTCCATGCTGACCTTTCCGGCTTCCACATCACTCAGGCACCAGCCATTTTCCGCTCCTGAAACTCCGTCCGCCATTCCGCTGCCAAAAGCAATCTGCGGCAACCTCTCCTTTCGCCGTTCTCCGGGCTCCTTCGTGCGCAGCGGAACTGCTTCATAGCTTACCTGATATCCGCCCTCCGCCCGTGCCTCCGGCTTCATCCTCCGGAAAGCCGTCACCGGCGCACAGGCTTCTTCTGCCTCTTTTACTACAACTGTTTCTTCCAACACCAGACTGCCTGCAGGAGACGCGCTTCTCACATCTGTCCCCACATGGAACACATATGTTCCGGCCTCCAACACCCAGCAGGACTTATGTCCGGCCGCGCCGCTGTCATCATAGGATGCACAGGTATACCCTGAAACCGGAATCTGCAGTGTCTGCGACTGGCCGGGCGCCAGTTCCCTGGTCTTTGCAAAACCGCACAGACTTCTCGCCGGTTTTCCCAACGCCCCCTGAGGCGCCTGGCAGTACACCTGAACCACTTCCTTTCCGGCAGAGGCTCCGGTATTGGTCACTTTGGCATGAATGATAATGCCCTCCGCAATCCCCTTCTTTCCATCCACAGGATGGCCGCATGGCGCTGCCTCCCCAAATTCCAACGCTTCTGCATGGCCGAATCCCGCTGCTTCTTCACACACGGATGCTTCCACCGCAAACTCCGTATAGGAAAGCCCGAATCCAAACGGATAGAGCACCTTATCCTTCGCAAAAGTCTCGAAATACCGATATCCCACATAGATATCTTCCTGATAAATATTCCGGCTCTCATTGCCGTGATTACTGCTTGACGGGTAATCCGCAATATCATATGCGATGGTGTCCGTCAGTTTTCCGGAGGGAGAGACCTTGCCGGAAATCACATCCAACACGCCGTTTCCGCCCTCCTGCCCGCCCTGCCACACATACAGCACCGCAGCAGGCTGATAACGCTCCACCCACTTCATATCAATGATATTTCCTACATTCAGAAGCACCACCGTTCGCTCAAAAGCGCCGCACACCAACCGGAGCATCTCCTCCTCATCCGCAGTCAGCAGAAAACTTCCCGCCTCAGCCTTATTGTCCTGATCCTCCCCGGCAGTCCTGGCAATTATAATGACAGCCGTGTCAGATTCTTCTCCGGCGCTGCGGACCAGCTCCTCCGTCAGAGGCATCTCTTTCTGGAACCATGGCTCTCCGGCCCACCCCGCACCGGCATCGAAAGGATGCTCCTTCAGCCATTCCTCATAGACGGCCTTCAGCTTCTCATTCAGCATGAAACTGCTCTCCTCCAGCGCCTCCCGAATGCCTGTCACATAACTGGTATTGACCATGCCGCCGGAGCCCGTTCCGCTCTTATAATAATTGAACTGCCCTCTGCCGAAGAGGGCAATTTTCTCTCCCTGTCCCAGAGGAAGCACCCTGCCTTCATTGCGCAGCATGACAATCCCTTCCGCTGCCACTGCTCTCGCTGTCCTGGCGTACCGCTTAACGTCAAAAACTTTATTTTCCATTCCTCTCTCCCTTCCTGACACGCTGCTGTTCACTCCGCTCGCAGTAACAGATGCACAGCACGGCTGTCCCGGGTTTGTCACACGAAGAGCGCGTGAAAACACCTCGCGGTACCGATGCGTGAATCGTAACCCCGGCACACCGCTATAGTCGGATAGTCGAATCAATTCCAAAAAAATTTGACAACCGTATGTTTACTTTAACAGACTCCGCCGGATATTACAACAGCATTTTATGCCCACAAACACAAATAATTGCCGCCCGCACAGTATAACGAGTGAACGCATCGGCAATCCAGAGCTGAAGGCGGCAATGAAATGCGTTCACGAGTATACATTTTACTATCTTTTACACCCTTTCCCGCAGGCTCCAAGTGATACCCTCCGCATGAAATCTCGTAGAATCGCGGCAGCGGCCGGTCCATCTGCTCTTTACCCCGGCCGCAGCGGTCCGCCCGTTATTTTACAGAGACTCTGGCTATTCCCCCTTTTTCAGAAACCGAAACCGGAACTGGTCAGGGACAGTCCTCCCCGGAGACTCTGCTCCATGGACTCATAGTCGGACCAGCAGTCCCCGCCCCAGTGAACGGGGAATTTCTGTCCTCCTGCGGTGGCTGAGCGGGCAAACAGGACTGCCTCCCCTTTTCCTCTTTTCTTCTCCAGAATCTCATACACTGCCTTATTGTATAGGTACGTATAGAAATTATGCATCTTTTCGGGGTCAGCGCCGTTGCAATAAACCACATCCGTGGGAATCCGCTCGCCGAAATCCGTCTTAAAGCAGTCCATGCTATCCGTTCCGCTACGCCCTCGGATGCAAAGCCCTCTTTTACAATCCACTGGAAAGACTTCCGGTAAAGCCCCGTTCTGCTGCATACCGTTTCTTCTGTTAGTTTTTCCTCCATGACTTCCACAATCCTTTTACCGTTCAATCTCATACTGTGCCTATCCTTTCCCGGCTCACAGCCGTTACAATAACCATTCTCTTTTTTGTGTTGCTTTTTGCACGATTTACACCTTTTACATGAATTACACCGCAAAAATCTAAGATTTTCTTTGTTTTCGTAAACCCTATACTCGTTGTACACGTAGATTCGCAAATCCTGAAAAAACAAAAATCCTTGACACACCGGGAAAAATACGCTATCCTGTCAGTAGATTAGCAAGAGAGGATGGTATCCCGATGTTGGTATCAGGTTTTCGTCGATTGGTGGTCTCCGTGCGGTAAAGCGGACGAACTTCGTGCGGAGCGTAAGGAATTTTATATTCCTTAGGAATTATATCCCTTAGGAATTGTATTCCCAAGATAATGAATTCCTAAGGATCAGAAATGAATTCCCGGGAACCCTGACAGTTCCTGTATTTCGTCACTGTAAAGGATATGCACTAAAGTTAGGTACAGCGGGAAGCCGATATACCTTTGTTTTTGATACCCTTTCAGTGAAAAATCGCTTTTTCGCCACGGATGTTTTCGTCCGTGGCTTTTTTGTGCACATACCGTAGATTAAAACCTGAAACAGCATATGCCCCTGCAGCAGCTTTCAGAAGCTGCAGGATGTACAGCGGACAGAAATGCGTAATCATGCATGGATTCATTCTGCCCGGCACATGCACAACTCAAAAGGAATGAATGCCTTCATTCCGGAAAGGATACTCTCATGAACTCTGTAAATAAGAAAAAGAACCATTTCATAAATTCTGTAATAACCTTTACAACATCCATGAAATCCGGGAAAAACAGGAAAAATATACCCGGCGCTTCCAGGGAATTTGCCCCTGCCCTGCACCGGGTGTGCATCACCGCCTGGATTCTGAAACTGATCCCCATCCCTGTAGGTCTCTGGAACGCCAGGCTGCTGTCGCGTACCGTGACAGGCGCAGTGGCAGGTGACAGCGGAAACGTGCTGAAAACCGGCGCAGTTCTGCTCCTGCTGCTGGCGCTGACAAAGGCTTTTGACTTCGCGGCAAACGAGCATTACCGGAAGGCTGTCTCCCAGGCGCTGCACCGATGCAAGCTGCTGCTGTACCGCCGCTTTCTCTCCTGCCCCCTTTCCGTTCTTTACAATATGGAGCATGGTCAGGCCGTGGAAATGCTGAATGACGACTTTGACACGGTGACGGGCAAAAGCCTGAATCTATACCCTGGCTTTTTCACCGGGATTGCCGCCTTTGCCGCATACCTTGCGTTTCTTCTGGTCCGGAACTTTCCGGCAGCCCTGGCGCTGTTTGTCATTTCCGGCCTGCAGGTAATCCCGCCGCTTCTCACAAAGACCGCCTTTCAGCAAAGCTACGGCGATACCCGGGACATTGAGGCGGAAATTTCCAACTGTACTCTGTCCTATTATAACGGCTTTGATACCATCAGAATGTTCGGCCTGAAGCAATGGTGTCTTGAACGGCTGGCCAGGCTGCACAAATCTTACCTGAAGATCGGAAACCGTTCGGAGGCTGCGGCAAGCGCGGAGACTGCGCTTGACCAGCTGATCGGGAATATCCTGACTTACGGGACCTACGGCCTTATGGGGCTGTTCATCCTGCAGGGTTACACAGGGCTGGATGCAGGGGTGGAGGCCATAGCGCTCTCCAACGGACTGTATTCCGCCGCAAAATCCATATTTGAGACCATTCCCTCCTTTGCCGTGGCACGGACCGCAGACAGGCGGCTGGCGTTATTGTATGATACATCCTCCGCACCGGAGAAAAGGCAGGTATTGTACGAGGTTTCCTCTGCCCTGGAAAGAACGCAGGTATTGTACGAGGCTTCCTCTGCCCTGGAAAGAACGCAGGTATTGTACGAGGTTTCCTCTGCCCAGAAAAGAACGCAGGTATTGTACGAGACTTCCTCTGCCCTGGAAAGAACGCAGGATATCAAACGGGAAGCTTCTCAAGGCTTGCATTCATCAGGCAAAAACAGCCGCGCGGGAGACATGAAGGCTTCCAACGGCACTCCCGCTTTTTCTAATCCCAATAGTACCGTGAAAAACAGCATCCTTCTGGACAATGTGTCCTGCGGTTTTGATGGCAGACAGATTTTATCCGGCGCCTGTATCTCCATTTCCACCAGGCAAATATCCGTCATCCGAGGCGCCAATGGCATGGGAAAATCCACTCTCCTGAAACTGATTCTGGGTATGGTTAAACCTGACAGTGGTGTCATAACTATTGACGGAATACCGCCTCAGGCACTTTCCCGGGACAGCTTTCCGGGGCAGCTGTTCTACCTGCCCCAGGAGGATGCGGCTTTTCCAATTTCCGCGGAGGAACTGTTTACTTCTGTTCCGGGATTAAATAAGGAAGCCGCTTTTGACCTTGCCTCGCGTTTTTACCTGCCGGAGGAAAGCCTCGCTCAGCCCATTGACACCCTCTCCGGCGGTCAGCGCAAGAAAGTCTTCCTGGCTCTGGCCTTTGCGGTGAATCCTGCCGTGATGCTGCTGGATGAGCCGTGCAATTCCCTGGATGCGGAGAGCAGGGAAGCTTTGGTACAGCTTCTGCGGGCACGTTGCGGCGGGGCCGTCATTATCACCCACGATGCCACTTTTGACCACATTGCAGACGCTTTTTATACTTTCCAGGACTCGTCCGGACAGCGAAGGATAATCGCGGACAAATGTTTCCGGTGATAAGGACGCGGTAAACCTGCTTTTTGCTGAAACAGTAAGACAAACATTACACTCAAATTACACTCAAAAAAGGAGTCTCTATGAAAATAAAGAACAAAATATACGCTGACGCGCTCAATTCCATGCGTCTCCCCATCCTGCTCCACACAGCCGTATCCTGCACAGAAGGCATACTGACTGTATTCACCGCCACCATCCTGGGACAGTTCGCGGATTCCGTTTTCCGCCTGGATTTTTCCCTGAGTATCAGAAGCGCAGTCTCCCTGGGGCTGGCACTGTTTGCAATGATCGCATTCCTGCCGGCTGTGGCACTGCTGGCCAACATGTTTATGCTGAAGTACGCCCTTGTACATGACCGCATGATCATCGGCCGTTTTCTGGACAAAAAGTACGATTCCATCCTCCGGTACGAACCGGGGGACATACAGAACCGTCTGGACTGGGATCCCACTGAACTGCGCTGCTACCTTGTGAACTATTTTGACAAAGGATTCATGATCCCGGTGACATTTGTTTTTTTGCTCTATAACGCGCTGAAATTAAGCCCGGTATACACCCTGATCGTATTCGCGCTTTCCACGCTGAAACTGCTGGTCCCGCTGGCGGTGAGAAAACTGGAAGGTAAATATGACAAAGCAAACCGGGACTATACCTCCATGCGGCGTTCCCTGGAGACGGAAATCACCCAACGCCCCTGCATGCTGACACTTTACGGCCTGAGCGAAGCCTTCGTGACAAAAGCGTCAGAACTTTACAAGGCATATTTTGACCGGACGGAATCAAAGCGCATCCGCCTGTCTTCTGCGGCGGAAGCAGTCTCTTCCTTCACCGGAACCTTCTGTACCCTGGCCATTCTGCTGTCCGGCTCCCTTCTGACAGCGAATGGGCTGATCACGCCGGGAACCGTGGCCGCCATGTACGGTTATTCGGCCGTCTTCCACACGCTGCTGGAAAACATGGGCTTCCTGATCCGGTATACGCCCATCCTGAAAAATACGGCAGAGCGGCTGGTTATGTTCTATGAAGATGCCGAGGAAAATACCGGTGAAAAGATTGACGAAATTACGAACATCTGTTGTGAGAACCTGTCCTACGCCTACGAAGAGAAACGAGCGCTGTCCCGGATTTCTTTTTCCGTCCGCCGGGGAGAGAAAACGGCTCTCTGCGGTTCCAACGGAAGCGGCAAGTCCACACTGATGAAAACCATGCTGGGCCTGCTCACCGGCTATGACGGAAGCCTGCGGATTGATGGCATGGAATTGTCAGCGCTAAACCCGGCACAGTACCGCAGCCACATCGCCTATGCCCCTCAGGAGCCTTATCTTTTTGAGGGAACCGTACTGGAAAACATCCGCATCGGCAATCCTGATATGACCGATGCCGCGCTGAACGCTTTGTTGGACAGAATGGGCATCGCTTCCCTGGCTCAGCGTCGGGTGGCTGCGGACGGCAGCGGACTGTCCGGCGGTGAAAAACAGAAAGTATCCATTGCCAGAGCCTGCGTCCGCGGCACGGATTTCCTGTTTCTGGACGAGCCGGGAAACAATCTGGACCAGGCTACCCTGGACTGGCTCTGCGAATTCCTTCGCGAGAGCAGTAAAACCATTGTGTTTATCTCCCATGACGAACAGCTGACGGCATGTGCGGATCACATAGTGGTGCTGCCTGGATAATAAAATGTGTATCATAATACGAACCCTGATATAAGTTGAGGCTGTCGCATCAGGACACTGCGGATGTTTTTGCGTGTGAGCATATATTGAGATACCATATTCTGTGTCGTAAATACTTTATGCGGCAGCCACACATTTACGAAATTGCAATTCTGTTTATACTGTTTTACAGCCTTCCGTTATACCATCAGTATCTGACCCGTCTGCATATATGATTTTTCAATCCGAATTAACCTCCGCTCTCCTGCGCTTCAGACGTTCGATTTCCCGCTTCTGCCCGTCAATGCTCTCGCCGGAAAAGGTATTATATTCCTCCCGCAGACACTTGATGATGCGCTTCCTGTCCTCAACAGCGGCATCATAGTCACCGAGAAGCTCATGTACCTGAGCCATGGAATACAGACCGTCCGAGATTCTGGGCGGCTCCTGCATGGTAAAGCATTTCTCATAATCCGCCAGCGCCTCTTCATATCTGCCCAGCTTTTTAAACCCGTCCGCCCTGTCGCAGTAGGACTGCCATCTCTCCGGGTAATGCTCCACTGCCGCGTTCCAGTACTCCAGCGCTTTCTCCGGGTTTCCCTTGCCGAACATGACATCGCCCATATAGACATCATACTGCCCGGTTTTGGCGGCGCGAATCTGCTCAATATAGGGAATTGCTTCGTCAAACCGGTCATCATCAAGCATATTTTCGATAATTCCGTATAGTCCCCAGTAATTGCCGGGATTCTTTTTCAGGAAATTCTTGTAATATTCGATGACCTCAAAATGGTTGTCGTACCATTCATCCCCGCAGACGGCATTGTTGGCCTCCTGATATGCCACCCAGCCGCCCTTTTCCTCCGGGTTCAGCTCCATTGCTTTCCTGGCGTATTCACTGGCCGTCTCATGGTCGCTGGCAGCCCGGTGATTGTACAGACTGGCCAGGCAGATGCAGGCTCTGACATTTTTCGGCTCGCTCTGCAGCACACCCTCCAGGAACCTGACGCAGTGATCGAAGGTTTCCTGGGGAATCCTGCGCTCATGCCAGAACATGTTCTCGATACGCTCGAATTCCGCTTCGTCGGAAAGCTGGAACAGTTCGTCGATGGTGACGCCGAAGAAGACTGCGATGTTTGGCAGCAACGCAATGTCAGGTACGCTTGCGCCTGTCTCCCATTTTGATACTGCCTGGAAGGATACGCCAAGGTATTCAGCCAGTTCTTCCTGTTTTGCTTCTTTTTCCAGGCGTAGACTTTTTATCTTTTTTCCGATATCCATTTTGTCCTCCTGTCCCAAGGGAAAAACTGCTTTCTATTCGTTTTCCCTTGCTCAACTATTATTAGATTTACTCCTGTTGCATCAGCTGATAGTGCAAGTATATATCAAATTCAGGTGATACGCAATCGACTTGGATTCTATTGAATTCTAATAATAGTTGAGTATCAAAAGCAAATATGCAGCACATGCTATATTGGTATTCCAATTCATGCAAATGCAGAGTATGAAGGGGGAAAAAAATCCAACGCATCTGATTGAAAATATGGTATAATGTCAATTAGCATTGAAAGATTAAGGGAGAATTTGACATGACTCGTTATGAAAAAGCCCTCACACTCTGGCAGCAGAAAAACATTACAACAGACGCCGAACTGGCTGAAGCACTAAACGGCCACAGCATTGCCTTTGCGTACCACTCCGCCAGAATCGAAAATGAAAATGTCACCTGGCATGACACCAGGGAAATTTTTGAGCATGATGGCGTAACATCTTACACCGGCGATTTGCGTACCTTATTCGAAATCCGCAACGGGCGGGATGCCAATGAACTTTTCCTGAATGCCTTTCAGCAGAAACGTCCTTTTGATGAAAGGTTTCTGAAAGATTTGCAGAAATGTCTGACACAAAATACTTATGACACGCGCAGATGGCAATTGGGTGAACTTCCCGGAGAATTTAAGCATCATGACTATGTAACCGGTAAGGAAGAAATCGGTGCCGCGCCGGAGGATGTACAGGAAGAAATCTCCGAATTACTCGCCGAGCTTCAGAATGTGTCAAATGAAAATGCCCTGACTGCCGCAGCTTATTTTCATGCGAAATTTGAGAATATCCATCCCTTTGCCGATGGAAACGGGAGGACAGGACGCCTTGCCATGAATTATTTCCTGGTTACCCACAACCATCCGCCTGTTATTATTCATGAGGAAGACCGCCGGGGTTATTATGCCGCTCTGGAAGCGTGGGATTCCGGACAGGATCTGAATCCGCTTCGGGATTATTTAAGGGAACAGACTGCCAAAACCTGGGAAAAGCAGATTGCGCGGGCAGAACGGAAAAGAGCGAAGCTTCCATAATGTCTTTTCCGTCTGCCCCCACATATTTTATCGTTACTATGGAATCGTCAAATTACGGAAACCGCTTCACGAATCCTGTAACTGAAATGGTTTCTAATGTAATTCTTCCATCAATCCCTGCAGCAGCATAATATGATACTCCTCGTCCCGGATAATCCGTCTCAGCACCGCATTCACACATTCGTCATTTATTTTACGGATATGCGCCCTGTACTGGGCGATGGCGTCCTGCTCGGCTTCCACATCCGCACAGAGCATCCGCCTGGTATCCCGGGAAAGCGTCAGATATTCCGGTGTCCATACTTCCCTCTTTCCGCCCGGCTGCGTCACAGCAAAGCTGACTTCTCCGCCCAGAAGCTGAATCAACTCTCCCAATTTCTGTAGATGCATCATTTCCGCCATGGCGATTGCCAGGAGTGTCCTTGCCAGAGTGCAGTCTGACAGGCACAGGCGATTCTCATTGTTGATATATTGGGTAATGGCTGACAGTTCGGATACCGGGCCGCAGTAATCGAATGCAAGCATGGCAGCATAATCCTGGTTCCTGCACTGAACCTGTATGGGGGGATAGGGCAGGTCAAGCATGGCGGGTTTTATGCCGGACATACTGCAGCCAGTCGTTATGGGATGTCTGCTTTTTTGTTCCATAGATGTACCTTCCTCATGGCAATTTATCTACCATATTATATGAGGAGCCAGCTTATCTGTGCAGTTTTCCCCCGCACTTTTCAGCAGAACGGCTCTCTTCCGCTCCGCCCCTACAGCACCATAACCAAAGTCCCCGCCCCGATCAGCACCGATCCCACCAGCGATTTCACCGTAAATTCCTCATGCAGAAACACAAAAGCCAGAATCAGCGTAATTACAACGCTCAACTTATCCACAGGCACCACCCTGGACGCCTCCCCTATCTGCAGCGCCCGATAATAACAGAGCCAGGACGCCCCCGTCGCCAGCCCGGACAGAATCAGGAATACCCAGCTCTTCCTGCTGATTTCATGCAATCCTCCCTGGGCATGGGTCAGAAAAACCATCCCCCAGGACATAAACACTACCACCACCGTCCTGATAGCTGTGGCCAGGTTGGAATTCACCCCTTCAATGCCAATCTTCGCCAGAATGGATGTGAGTGCGGCAAATACCGCCGACAATAACGCAAATACGAACCACATGATAATACCTCCTCGTCTGTCAGATTTTTTGCTGTATGCTATCTTTCCCAAACGGTTCATCCTCCAGAACAATGTCTGTTGACCAAGCCGGTTCCCGGGGAAAAACTGGCGAAAGTACTGGATAAGGCGGCGGAGAGGCTCAGACAGGCTCCCCTTTGCCACCATCTCCTGCAATGGCGAAACCGTAAAACAGTACAAAAACATTACAGGATACATGACTACAGAAACATAGCCATATAAAGCGGCAGATGAATCACCTCTTCCCTGACCAGAATGTCTTTTGTATACAGGATATATGCCTGCCCGATTTTTCCGCTGAATTTCCTTCTGAATTTGTCCAAAGAGGAATGCTTTCTATACACGCCCGATTTTACCTCCACAGGACATATCTTCCTCTTCTTTCTGATCAGAAAATCAATTTCCATATGGTTCTCCCTGTTATCCGTATCAGACCTGGAATAAAAATAAAGCCTGTGTCCGCCTGCCCGCAATTCCTGTGACACTATGTTTTCCATCAGCATGCCTTCATTAACATGCATCCTGTCCAGCAGAATGTCTCTGTACAGTTCATTATCCGTAAACCGGTCATCCATAAAGGTATGTGTCACCAGCAGGCCGGTATCCGCCATATAACATTTCCGCGTTGTATGTTCCTCGCTCATAGCCAATCCTACAGTTGGCTCCGTCGCGTTGTAACAATTGTTGACCACCATGGCTTCCGTCAACCACATAAAAGCATTCTCATAATCACGGAACCTGGCCTCCTTCTCTATACTTGAGAGTTTATATTTTTTCTCGGTCTTTGAAAGCTGCGATGGCAGTCCATCAAAAACAGAAAGGACTCTCGCCTCATAACCTCCTGCAAACTTCGTGATATCCTGCCTGTACAATGTCAGAATACGCTTCTTCACTCTGTCAGTGTCCTCGAAATTCTTCGTCTCCAGATAAGCCGTAACCGCCTGCGGCATCCCTCCCACCAGAATATACTGCCGGAAATCATTCATCACCCTCCTGTGTAAAGCCTGGCCCAACGGACGAAGTTCCTCAAAACACTGCTTCAAATACGGTACTGTCGTCTCGTCTCCCATTGCCCATAAAAATTCTTCAAAATCCATGGGAAACATTTCCACATGTTCCTCCTCCGACGGAATGACAATGTTTTCCACATTCCTTTTCAGCGAAATCAGCGAGCCTGTCTCCAGATAATCATAACGCCCGTCTGCAACCAGATACTTTATTAACTCTCTCGCCTCCGGGTACCTCTGAACCTCGTCAAAAATGACCAGCGACTCTCTCCTGTAAAGCGTTGTCCGATAATACGCTGATAACTTATTGAAAAACAAATCTAAATCGTTCCTGTCATTTTCGAATATTTCCCTGACTTCACGCTGCATATGTGCAAAATCAATCATAAGATAACTTCTGTATTCCTTCTCACCAAACTGCCTGGCAATATAACTTTTGCCCACACGCCTGGCTCCGTCCAACAGCAATGCACAGCTCCCCTGGTCTTTTTCTTTCCATTCCAGCAAACGGCCATATATTTTTCGTTTCATAAAGACTCCTTTCCCTCTCCCGGAATATCCGGGCTGAAAACAGCTGGTCATTGTAACACGCGTCTTTTTATTATTATATTCCGAAAAGGCAATCTTATACCGCTTCCGCTCTACACATAAAGGCACTTTCTTTTACCCTTGATTTTACACAAAAAAGCAAATTATTTCAAGATATTTTTTGCACATAAAGGCAATTTGTTTTAAATTGAAAGGATTGACTGCACTTACTTCTCATAATGTGCAGAAAAAGAAGTAGTGTAAATGCGAAGAATTTCAGACTTATTTGTCGAAAACTGTCTTATTTTGCAAACTTTCAGACTTGTAAGTCAGAAACTATTGACCCAACCTCCTGTTTGGGTATATAATGTATGCAAAGAAAAGGATCCGAAATCCCAAAAAGACTACAATGTTCAGGAGATACATTATGGCTGCACTGATTGACCGCCCCGAATATCTGGATCAGCTGATCCAAAATAAAGATGTGGATTTAGTCAAAATCGTAACCGGCATCCGCAGATGCGGGAAATCCTCGCTGCTGGATCTGTTTCATCAATACCTGACAGACAGCGGACTGCCGGATGAAAATATCCTGCATATGAACCTGGAATCGCTGCGTTACCGGAATCTGACAGATTATCTGTCCTTCTATGATCATGTCAGCGGACATATCGCAAAGACCGGTAAAACCTACCTGATCTTCGATGAGCTGCAGGTCGTGGAGCATTGGGAAAAGGCCATAGAGTCCTTCCGCCTTGATTTTGATGTGGATATTTATATCACAGGCTCCAATGCCTATCTGCTGTCAACCGAATTCTCCACTTTGCTTTCCGGCCGCTATGTGGAAATCCGCATGCTGCCGCTGTCCTTCCGGGAATTTCTGACCTTCTATGAATTTGAATCCGCCATTACAATGGAGGAAAAATTCCAGAAATACCTGCAGTTCGGCGGCATGCCTATCCTCCGGGAATACAGGTTCAATGAAGCCAGGAGCATCCAGGCGCTGGAAGGCATTTATTCCACTGTTGTCCTGCGCGATATTTTACAGCGTAATCATCAGGCTGACCAGAACATGCTGCAGAAGATCATGCTGTTCCTCTGTTCCAATATCGGCAGCATCACTTCGCCCAACAGCATCGGAAATGTTCTGTCCGCTGAGGGCGACATTCAGAGCGGAAAAGGGAGAAATATAGCCGGAAAAACAGTGGACAAGTATATTGCCATGCTCCGCAGCGCTTTCATCTTCTACTCCGTAAGCCGTTACGATATCAAAGGAAAACAGCTGCTGAAGACTCTGGGCAAAAATTATATCATTGACATGGGATTCCGCAATATGCTTCTGGGCTACCGCGATGCGGACAGGGGACATATCATCGAGAATATTGTATTTCTGGAATTGCTGCGCCGGGAGTATCGGGTATATATCGGCAAAGTCGGTGAAACGGAAGTGGATTTTGTGGCCGAAAAGCCCAATGATAAACTGTACATCCAGGTAACGGAAAGCATGCAATCGCCGGAAACCCGCGAACGCGAGCTGAAACCTCTGCGCATGATACCGGATAATTACGAGAAGCTTGTATTATCCATGGACAGAAATTATATCACTTCCTATGACGGAATCAAAGCACTGAACCTGATTGACTGGCTGCTGGCATGAATTCCAAAATTCCTTAGGAATTGTCACTCGCAGCGTTATTTCTCTTGGATTACAGAATTCGCGAAGTGGTTCCTGTAATCTACAGACACTTCCTTACTGCCGGAAACCGCCTTCCCTGCTCCGGGGCATTATTCGGAAGGAATGTTTCCGGCAGTAAGGAACAGATTACGCTTCAGCAATACCTTTTGCTGCAAGCATCTTTTTAATCCGTTTTATTGTTCTTTTCAAGCTTTCCGAGTTTTCACAGGCAGCGCTGATATTCCAAATCTCATCAATATATTTTCCCCATATAGAATTATAGGTAGAAGGCTTTTTGCCTGGTTTTTCAAAGGCTAACGCTTCTCTGATTAATGCTGCTTTTGATAAAGGTGCAATCTCCGTCAAAATATACAAACTTGTTTTATATGGTATGCTATTGGAAATCTCCGAATCACCACTTTTCTTATCCGGTATTTCATCTACAGATATCCTGAAATATTTCGCCAACCCTTCTCTGTCTGCCATCAACCAGGCTTCCGCCTCGTCAACTGCAAAATTGATTGCAGCATAATCAGCATTTCTTTTATCCGCTGTATACTTCTCCAATAACTCAATAATACAATTGCCATCCGAATCAAAAACAGCTACCACAGGATACTTTTTTGCAAAGTTCAACATTACGTTTAAAGTTTCCAAAGCACGAGTACCATGGGCCCGAAAGGTTAAATCCTCAAATTCTATCTCTGTATCTGCCATACAGAATTTTATCAGACGTTTTGCAATCTCTTTTGTTACAAAATCTTCTCCCCCTATATATACAGTCATTTTACCTCCGTCTCATTTTCTTATCTCTGAACTAACCCAAAATCAAACAGTGATAACTGCCCCTCCATAATTCCCTTTGGCGTAACTTTGGGAATTACTGCATCTGCCGGTGTATATCCCGCTTCGACCTTAGCCCTTGCCGTCTCACTCTCACTGGCTTTTTCCACAACAGTCCCCTCTTTTCCAGGCTCCAATATCATAATCTCGTCTAAATCAATGGTATCCGTATCAAGTAGATCAAAGCTGTGCGACGAAATAATTACCTGTCTATTTTTGGCAATCTTACTTTTCTGTGCATTGGCAATAAACATTGGAAGCTGCTTTACTATCTCTGAATGCAGATATAATTCCGGCTCTTCCAAAAGCAATACCCCTGTACCATCTAAAATTGCCCATATAATCCCCAAAAGACGCAGGGTTCCGTCTGAAAATTGATCTTCCCTCTGATATGCTCCCTGCGGCCTGAAATGTTCATATTTTACCTGCAGATGAGGACGCCCCTTTTCATCTTGTGTGTACTCCAGATTTGAAAATTGCGGAACAGCCAACTTTAAGATTTTATTTATAACGTTTAGCTTTGTCGCTCTGCTTTTTTTTGGTGCCGCTGAAATATTTTCCAATAAATTTCTTCCATAAAAATCTTCTGCTGATGCTGCAGGAATAAAGGAATCGGATTCCCGAATCAATTGTGGAATGATATTCACATAGGAAATATCCCTAAAGCATTCATAAAGCGCTCTGTATTTCGTATTCATAGCAGGCTGTTCCAGATAGGTAAATTGATTTGACAAATAATCCCCATCCTGATATTTTCTATCTTCTAAAACATCACTGCCACAAGTTATTTTCTCCAGCTTGATATTGATATCCCTGTTTTCATGTTTTCCCCCAGCCGAATTAAATTGTAAGGTATATGTCCACTCGACAGAAGTCCCTCCTTGTTCCTCTGTCAACCTCACAAAAATCTCTATATAATTTTGACTTCTTGCATTCAAATATCTTAACTTTTTGATTCCTCCCCTTGCATTGACAGCTTTCTGCAAGCCATCCGCTGTAACATCCTTCAAAAAACGAAATACATCCAACAAATTAGATTTTCCTGCTGCATTTGCTCCGATGATAAAGACTCTGTTTGTAAGCTCAAAATTTACATTACCAAAATTTCTCCAGTTTCTTAATCTCAACTCCTGAAATCTCAATACAGTTCTCCTCTCTATCCGCTCACACATTATATCTTTTATTTTGCAACAAGTTATCCTATCCGGATACCTTCACAGAACCCCGAACAGCTCCCTGATATCCTCATCCGCAATAATCCTGTCACTGGGCTTCCCCTCATTGGCAAGCATGGCCTCCACCTTGTTCGCCAATGTCACATCGATAAAGTGTCCTATATCAATGCCCCTCAATTCAAAAAACAGCAGTGGCTGTTCGTCCAGGCGAACTCCCACTCCGTACAAAGCTGCCGCCACATGCTTGCACAGCAATGCCCAGTCCGGGCAGCTGCAGTTAAAGCTGATTTCCCTGGGCGTGGGAAACAGGCCGTCCTTTCCCTGGAACAGCTCCTGCATCTGCACGGGAAAATTCCCGTTCAGCAATTCTTCCATATTCTCGATTTTCCTGCCGCATCTTTCAATGATGCTCTGGCATTTTTCCTCCGAAAGGGGACTGATCCGGATTTCCACCTTGTAGGGCACTTTGCGGGTTCCCTGCACTCTGGCAAGGATTTTTCCCTTTTGGATCTTTAAGTCGATCACCGCTCCGGCTCTCACATACCGCTTCCCCCGGTCCAGACGGCTTTCATAATCCGCATACTGCTCCAGATTGTCGCACCAGGCCTTCCCCCACCAGTTTCGGACGATGGTTCTGCCCTGTACCGCTACCGGTTCCAGCACATTTCCCTTCTTCTTCTCTTTCTTCCTACTGTCTGCCGCATTCCGCTTCAGTTCCGCAGCATTTGGCTGATTATAATTTCCGGTTTCCCAGTAATTGCCCATTTTCACCATTCTCCGTTTTCTTACATGTACACTGCTAAAGATAACTGACTGCAGACCGCCAGCAAGGTATTTTCCCGGAGGCATCACTGTAAATCCTGGCAGTCTGCAGTATAACCGGTGCGCAGTATAAATGCCCGGGAAATACAATAAAACCTGCTATGAACCTGCAGCGGTTATTTGCAGCCCCTTCCTTACTTCGGCATCTCCAGCCTCAACATGGACATCAGTTCCTCATTGTTCAGTTCCGTGATCCATTTTTCCCCGCCGGAGCCTATGACATTCTCCGCCAGTTCCTTCTTTGATGTGATCATGGCATCGATCTTCTCTTCAATCGTCCCCTGGCATACCAGTTTGTGCACCACCACATCTTTCTTCTGTCCGATCCGGAAAGCCCTGTCCGTGGCCTGGTTTTCCACCGCGGGATTCCACCAGCGGTCAAAATGGATCACATGGTTGGCTTTGGTCAGGTTCAGCCCTGTGCCTCCTGCTTTCACCGAAACCACGATAAAGGGCACATATTTCTCACCCTGAAATTCCTCCACGATCTTTCCCCGCTTCGCCACCGGGGTTCCGCCATGAAGGACATATCCCTGCCTTCCGAAGACCTGCTCCAGAAACGCAGCCAGATACTCCGTGATTTCCTTAAATTGCGTAAATACGATTACTCTTTCCCGTTTCTCATATATGGTCTCACAGATTTCCTTCAGCATCAGAAGCTTTCCGCTTTCCTCCATGGCATAAGCGGTCTGGCCCAGATACTGGTCCGGATGGTTACAGATCTGCTTCAGCTTCATAATGGTGGTCAGAATAATTCCGCTGCGCTGAATGCCCTCCACTTCCGCGATCAGTTTCTCCATGTCCGCCACAGCCTTCCTGTAGAGGACAATCTGCTTTTTGGAAAGAGACACATAATCCACGCTCTCCAGCTTCTCCGGCAGATCCGAGATGATCTTCTTATCCGTTTTCACACGCCGGAGCATAAAGGGGGACACCATGGCTTTTAACCGCATGTAGCCTTCCGGATGCGCATCCAGCCCCTTGCAGTACTCATGAAATTCTTTGGCTGAACCCAGCAAACCTTTGTTCAGGAAATCAAACAGAGACCACAGATTCATCAGCTCGTTTTCGATGGGTGTACCCGTCATTACGATACGCATCCTTGAAGACAATTTCTTAATTTCCCTGGTCTGCTTGGTTCCGGCATTCTTGATGGCCTGGGCTTCATCCAGGATAATGCAGTCCCATTTTATTTCCTGCAGCTTCCCGATGCGGGGCACCATCCCATACGTGGTAATCGTCATAAATGCACGGTTTTCCGTCAATTCCTGTTCCAGTATGGCTCCGGTCTTTCCGTGCAGAATCTGAAAATCCATATCCGGCGCAAACTTTCCGGCTTCCTTTTTCCAGTTGCCCAGGAGGGACGCGGGAAGCACCAGAAGAACTCTCGCCGCCGGATTGCCGGTGCGCAGCTTCTCCAGATAAGCCAGCACCTGAACCGTTTTTCCCAGTCCCATATCGTCCGCCAGGCAGGCGCCGAAGCCCAGTTTGTCCATATAGTTCAGCCAGGTGAAGCCGTTTTTCTGATAGGGGCGCAGTGTGGCACGGAAGCTTTTCGGCAGCGCAGCCTTGCGGATGGTCTCCGGTTTTCTCAGATGCATGAGAAACTCTGACAGCCATTCTCCGTTGGAAATCGTGGCTCCCACATCCATCTGTTTATTTCCCTGTCCCAGTTCCAGCTGCATGGCATCAAAAAGCGTCATTGAGGAAGGAAGTTCTTCCATTCTGGCCAGCAGTTCCCGCAGCTTTTCGTGGTCAACCTCCACCCACTTTCCCTTCAGAAGCGCCAGTCCTTCCGTCTGCTCCAGAAGCCTGCGGATGTCTTCTTCCGTCAGTTCCATTCCGTCTACCACCAGTTTGGGCTGTACGGAAATCAGGGTATCAAAGCCCAGCATGGAAGGCCTGTCATCCCCCAGGCTGGCTTCCAGCGAGACAGAGGAAGCGCGCTTTTTCCACCAGTTGGGAATCCGGCACAGAATCCCCACGCTCTCGATGGCTTCCACATCTTTCAGGAAAACATAGGCTTCCTCCGCCGTCAGACGCAGAGGATGGAACATTTCCCCGCTCTCCACGAAGCCACTGACAAGCGCCGAAACCTCTGCAGCACGGTTCAGGCAGGCCAGGAGCTTCAGCAGCTTTTCCCTTTCATGGCCGTACTCTGTCAGGGCATATTTCAGGGGCACATGCCGGACTTTTCCATTAGCGGTTTTCGTGGCATAAGTGGCCAGAAAGGCAAAAGGAAAATCATTATCCGTATACTCCACCAGATGGAAAAAAATACGCTCCGGCACATGGAGATGCTGGTTCTTTTCCGTCAGATACATCTCCACAGTCCCGCTATAGATGGAAATCTCCCTGCGGAAAATCTCCAGCAGCCTGCGGAAGACGGCATTGATCCATTTCGCGTTTATATACTCTGCCCCGATGGCAAAAGGCACAGCTTTCAGCAACGCTTCCACATCCTCGGCGGGAGCTTTCAGTTCCACTTTCTCCCTGGCCAGTTCCAGCTCCGGCAGGCTGGTCAGACGTTTCAAAAATGTGTCCGACAGCAGATGGAGAAAGCCTTCCGCGGCAGTCAGATTCTCCCTCTTTTCCTCGAATCCCATCTGATAAAGGGCATGGTACTTGTCCGCTTCAAAGCGGCTCCGCCAACTCTCCTGACCGCCCTCCGGGCTGCTCTCCTCCTGGCGGAACTGTGCATCCAGGCAAAAATCTTTTTCTGTAAAAATGAACTGCAGCATCTCTGTACCGCTTTTCGTCTGATTCATATCCTTCTCTCTTCTTCCTTCGTGTTCCGGGCAAACTTGCCGGCCGCGCGCTCTCTGCCGCGGAATGCTCCATGTACCGTATCGGCTGCCGTAATTCCTCCGGCGGCTCCCCTTTTGTCCCCTTCCTGTAACAGGAATATCCTAATGAATATCACTATCGCATTCCGCAATGCGCCGTAGTCATCTCCCTGCGCCGTACACTCCTGCCTTACATTAATATTGGGGTTCCAAAGCATAGCGTTACCGAATTAGATTCAGATGACTTAAAGCCCGTATATGGATATTCCAGAAATTAATATGATTTATAAAATAAGGATAACATAATATCCGGTATTGTCAAGAGTTAACCGCAGATTCCCAGGCATTTGCAAAGCCAGATTCCCGGCATCGCCGGCTCAGGCAGATTTGTCAATGTGGGCGGCATTCCCTTAAGTATCCTGATCGACAAAAAAATCTGCGAATAACTTTACCAGCTCCCCATGTTTCCCCTCAGAAGAATAAATGTTAATTCCCTCCACATCTGTGCTTCTGTTGCTGAATGCAGGGAACAGAAAACCCCAATTCGGCATTCCGGCTTCATAGTCTCCGCTCACAGGGCACACGGCACAAACCAGAAAGCTGTATACCTCCTCGGACTCCCATTGTTCCGCTTTGTCGCTTCTTTTTACGGGAACGTCATAATTTCCCTGAAACACATAAATGCAATAGGGAAAACCTGGCTGATACCGTTCCCCTATGTACTCGTATAGTGAAAGCAGCAGGGCATCGTTCTTCAGTTCGCATTCCCGTAACGCCATCATAAGCTGCCATATACTACCCGTTTTTCTGTCTTCGGACTGAAAGTGGTAATTTTTCAGTTCCGCATTGGTATCGGAGAAGGGTATGGCTTTGGCTATTTTAAGATTTTTCTCCCTGTCTGCGGGCGATAATTTCAAAAAATGTGTGTTAAAGGTGCCGTCTACGAAGCCCTCCTCGTCCATATAGGCTCCCGCTATCCTGCCGAAGCAGTTTCTGGAAACCGTCATCCTTCTGGTAAGCTCAAGCATATCTTCCCGGTCTATGTGCATAATCCGCTGCCTCCCGTACTTTTAATCGCTTCATTATATTCATGGTAGATCATTCTATTTGAAGGGGGTTCTATTTGGAGATTTCTGTGTTTGGGTTTCAGTTTTCTGATTGCCCTTCAAACATCTCTCTTAATTTTACCCCCGTTTCATACCCCTTTTTATAGAAATCATTAAGGCTCATTTCCAGATACTTATTTCTATAGCAAAGTTCCATCGTTACCGGACCATCATAATTGCAGAGCTTCAATTCCGTTATGATTTTCTTCCAGTCAATTGTTCCCTCAAAGGGCAATAAATGTAAATCATCACTTTTGTCATTGTCATGCAGATGTATGGCAAATATTCTGTCTCGAAACTTTTCAAAATCCAGCTCATCATCAAAATGAACATGATAATGTCCTGAATCAAAGCATATTCCTACATTATCATTGGTTATATTTTCTAATACATACTCTAAATAGCCTTTCCATATGGTATTTTCAAAAGCTATTTTCATATTTAAAGCTTTCCCGTAATCTGCAATTTCCTGCAATCTTCTCAAACCGATTTCATTATATTTCCGAGGTTCTTTTTTACCTGTCAGATGCATAATTACCATAGGAATATTGTTTTCTTTGCTAATTTTTATGTCATTCTTATATCTTTTGACTAATTTTTCTCCGCCCTCTCCATCACTGCCTTCTTCGTCGGCAAGCCACAGATCATTTATATTCTGATAACCAAGATGTGCAAAAATAACATTCAGCCCGCTTTTCCGAATCTGCTGCAGCTGCTCTTCCTGAGTCGGATTCCATTCTCTGTTATACCATTGTATAAAAACATTTTTAAAACCTGCTTTTTGAATTGCTTCTATTGTATCCATTACAGTGACATCTTTATTTGCATTGCTTACCACTACGGCAATTTCTCTATTATGCATTTTGTCTCCCATATGCTTTGGAGAGTATCAATTCAAGTGTATGAAAACCCTCTTTTATCTTGATTTACACCCTTTTTTACTCTGCCTTACAAAACAAATTATACTTAATAATCTCCACGCATTTATCACCATCAAATATAAATCGGACTATCGTATCTCTTCAAATTCCCTGTTTCCTCACTATCCAATCAACACCTGCTTCCCCCAAAAGGCAAAACCATACTTCCGGATCCGCTCATCAGGAATCCCCTTTGCCACAAGCGCAGCGCTGTAATTTTTCTGTTTGATCTGTTCCAATGCCGTCTGTACTGCGCTCTCCAAAGTTTCTCCCCTCCCTGCACGCACTGACTTAAACTCTATGATAAAGGCATCTTCTCCTGCCTCCCTTGGCTCCAACATCACATCATACCTGCCAAAACCACTTTCCCTATTGGAAGATATCACATAACGATCCTGCAATTCCACCATCATCCCCAACACAAAGCCATGGTAAAAACGCTCTGGTTCTTCTCTCCCTGACGGGTTCTTTCCAGTATCAAAGCTGCTGAACATTTTACTGGCAACGTCGTTCATATACTCATTCATACTCTCCAGGTCACCAATCAGCATGGCCTGAAAAAAAGCATTATGCACCGGACGGCATTTGCCAAACCACCCTTTTATCATCTGCCGGAACATGACCTGTACCTCCTTGTTCGTCAGCATCAGATCATACACTGTCACTCCGTTTTCTGTGTCAAGATCAGTATTCACTGCTTTCAGATAACCGCTGGCAAGAAACAGACTCCATACAGCCTCATCTTCCTGGTCTAACTGACTGAATACAATCTGTTCATCCAGGGCAATCCGGAAATCTCCTCCCTGCAGCAAATTCTCCATAGTCATCTTAATCTCCGGGCTTCCCTCACGAATCAGCTTCCCTGCCATTGAATTAGAACTGGTATTGACCCAATAGGGTGCCAGTTTCCGTTTGTCCAGGTAATTGATAACAGACCACGGATTGTATATATCCGAACGTTTTCCAAATGTAAAGCCGTCATACCACCGTTTCACTTCCTCTTTTCTATCTGAGAGACCAAATTCATCCAATGCCGCAAACGTCTCTTCTTCCGAAAATCCGAAGCTGTCTTCATATTTATCGGCTGTAACCGTTACCACCTCCAGATTGTTCAAATCAGAAAACATGGACTCCCTGCTGACACGGGTGATTCCTGTCATGACAGCACGTTCCAGATACGGATTTGTCTTGAAAGTAGCATTGAAAAGACTTCTGGTAAAATCTGCAAGTTCCTCCCAATACCCATTCACATAGGCTTCCTGCATGGGAGTATCATATTCATCCAAAAGGATGAGTACCTTTTTCCCATAATGCCGGGACAGATAAGCAGACAGCATCTTCAAGGAATATGCCGCTGTATCATCCTCCATTTCGACTGCTATCCGGCGAAAGTCATCTTTTTCACTATCGCTCAAACAATCTCCTTCCAACAGGAAATCAAATCTGTCATATAACAGCTTGATAATACGGCAGATTGTTCTCTTTGCCTGTACAAAGCACATGGCTTTCACATCCGCAAAGCTGAGCATAATCATCGGGTATGTCCCCTGCAGATTACGATATTTTTCTTCATTCCAGATGTTCAGCCCCTCAAACAAGTCTCCCCTGCCTGCATATTCCGAAGAAAAAAATTTTTCCACCATACTCATGGCCAGCGTTTTCCCAAAACGTCTGGGCCGGGTAATCAGTGTTACCTCATCGTCAGCTTCCCACCATTCCTTAATAAAGGCAGTCTTATCCACATAAAAATTATTGCGCATCCTCAGCTTTTCAAAATCCTGGCATCCAATACTCACTGTCCTCGGCATACCCACACTCCTTACCATAAACCGAATCTTCCTCCCCGCTCAGTCACCGATTATCTCCAGTCCATCCGGAATTTTCCCTGCTTTTTATTGTACAACAATGCCAGTGAAATTACCACCAATTTTAAGGTTCTTTTCTGCATTCTTCATTTCCCCGCCTGTGAGCGTATTCATTTCTGACAAGGGGCTTATATGCTGCATTGCGGAAATACTCCCTTGTCGTGGACCGGCAGGTGTTTTGGGCTGTATGTGTTTTGGGCTGTATATAAATGAAAATCCACCTGCAGATCCTTACGTCTGCCGATGGATTCTTCACTTTCCTTATTCGATTTCCTCCCTGTCCCCTTTGCGCTCTTTTCCGGTAACTGCCACCGGAGCTTCAGCATGCATTTACTGCCATATTCTTTCTCTGGCCAATGAGGTCCCTATCCGTGCACCTAAACCAGATTCCCTTGCTGATGCAGATATTTCTCTTTCGTAGCAAGCCCTCCGCGGATATGACGCTCGGACTTGTTTAAATCCAGAACTTTCCTGGCTTCCGATGCCAGGGCAGGGTTGACCTGCATGAGGCGTTCGGTTACGTCCTTATGTATGGTTGTCACTAATTAGAACGTTTTCATCCAGACCCAAATCCCCGAACAGCCGCAGATAAATGTCCACGTTGCCCTCTTTGTCAACTTCTATTTTCTTGATGATGCATCGCAACTGTTCATTGGTCATCTGCCGGACATCGGTTATTTCCTCAATCCCCTTAAAGGTCTTGTGCAGTACCGCTTCCACCTGTTCTCCCTTTGTCAGATTGTAGGAGACCATTTTCAATTCATTTTCCAGACGCTCTATCTCCTTACGCATTCCGCCGATTTTTTCATTCAGTTCCTCCCGGCTGATTAAGTCGTCCGTATACATATCCATGTATTTCTGCCGGGTTTTCTGTAGGCGGTTCAACTCTGCGTTCAGTTTCTTCTCATAGTCCAAGTTTTCGTCTTTCGCCTTGTACACACGCTGAAACTCTTTTACAACGTACTGAATGACATTTCTCCTCGCCTTTAACAGCCCTGCAAAATATTCCTGCAGAACCTCAATCAGTTCGTCCTCGTCCACCGTAACTGCATTAGGACAGCTATCCGCCCCCCTGCCATTGCGGCCGGAGCAGACCCAACGAACATAGGTGTTTTTATAGGTTCGGACAGTGCGCCGGAAAGACCAGCCGCATTCCTTACAGCGGATAAGCGTGGAAAACAGGTACTTATTGCTCTGCCGTTCTCTTGTGATTTTAAATGCGTCATGTCTCCCATGCAGAATTTCCTGCGCCCGGTCAAACTGTTCCGGTTCGATAATCCGCAAGTCCGCACGGTCAGTGACCATCCAGTCTTCTTCCTCTTTCTCCGTCCGCTTTCCAGTCAGGAAATCCGCCACTTCCTGTTTCCCATTCACAATCTTGCCTGTATACAACTCGTTCGTAAGAATCCGGCATACAGCATTCTGGCTCCAACTACAGTTCCGCTTCGTCTTCTCCCCACGTTCGTTCAGCATATTGGCTATTTTACTGCCGCCATAGCCCTCTTCGGTGTACCACCTATAAATCTGCCGGACGATTACGGCTTCCTGCTCGTTAATTGTCAGATTGAAGTAGTCGCCAATGGTCTTATCGTAGCCATATACAATGTTCGGCACACGTCCTTTCTCCGCATTGATTTTCTTGCCGAATTTCACACGTTTGGAGGTGTTCAGGCTCTCTTCCTGCGCCAGTGCGCCGAATATGGTCAGTACAAACTCGCTGTTCCCCATGCTTGTCATGTTGGCTGTCAGAAACTGCGTCTCTATCCCCAAAGATTTCAGCTTGCGAATATTCTGGAGCAAATCCACTGTATTGCGGGCAAATCTGGAAATATCCTTTACCACCACCATGTCGAACAGGCCATGCTCTGCGTCTGCCATCATGCGCAAGAACTCCCTGCGGTTTTTAATCTTCGTGCCGGAAATCCCCTCGTCTGCGTACAAACGCACAAGATTGTCTCCTGTCCGCTCTGTATACTCGGCAAAAAATTTTTTCTGCGCTTCCAGACTGTTCAACTGGTCTTCTTTGTCTGTAGATACTCTGCAATATGCGGCGATATTCATAGCAAATACCTTTCCGTCTGTTCTGTATCGCTCTGTTACGTCTTTATTATACTTTGTATCGCCCTATATTGCAAGTGTTTTATCAGGATTTCGGATAAACAATATCATCAAGCGTCATATGCTGTTTCTCTATCCATGTAATGAATTCTCTTTCTGGCATTTCTCCTCTTTTCACCATCTCTTTATTCTGTTTCATTTCCTGAAAAATCTGTTTTACTGTTATATCCAGTTTCGTCTTTACTGCCGGGGACAATCCCGTCTTTTTTTGCAATCGGTAAATATACTGTCGCAGATTGTGCTCCAAACGACTGTAGTCTCTCTCGCTTTCTCTTTCACGGTACTCTGCTCCACTTTCTGAATTCCGTCTCTTTTTACATTCTTCACTGCAAGTCTTCTCTCTAAGACTCTTTGGCAAAAACGGCTTATGACAGACAATACATTCCGGCTGGAATTTTAGCTTCCATTCGTCCAGCTTGTCAAAATAATATTTCATCAGCGGCGTAAAAGAATATATGACTTGCACATACCCCTTTTCACGCCTTTTAAACGGTCTGTAAGTCATAAATTCAGCGTCATCAAAATGCGTTGGATTCTTAATCAGCGGATACGAATCCAGTGACAGGATTGCGTTGCCGTCCATAAGCGGCTTTGCCAACCGCTCTGCCATGCCCCGAAAATTGTGTGCAAAGTACAAATCATCCAGCATATCAAACTGCTCGTCCGAGGCACATTTAAGATATTTCTTCGTGATTCTCCTGTTTTCCATGATTTCCATAACGTTCCAGATTTTCGCTTTTCCGTGTAAAATAGCCTTTTTGCTCTCATTCAAATACTTATATGCTTTTAAATATTCATTCCAGATAAATACCGCAGCATACTTATGGGCGGCGCTTCCGCCACAAAACATCATGTCCAGATTTTCAGCGGCTTCCTGCTCCATTTCTATGTCATTATAGTCAGGGGGCTCCTCTCTGACACAGCGGTGCAACAACACATCAAGGTCATGTATCACTTGCCCCCACACAAAATCATCACACCCATCCTCGGAGCATTTCAAGCCAAAATCCAGCAGAAAAGACCCCGGCGGTCTTTCGATTATCATAGGGAATTCGTTCTCCCCCGACAAGCATTCCGTTTTTTTGCAATAATATTTCCACACCTCTTCTTTTGACCCGATAACAGCCGTCTCCTTATTCCGCTCCACTGTCAGCGAAAAGCATAAGTCCGGCATGGTCTGGAACTCTCTTGTAAACATCTGATTCATGTCAGCCTTTCCTATGTGTAGTAAATCTTATAATTCATCTAACTTATTTACTACATTATATGCAAAATCCATTGACTTTTCAATAATTTATTGCATAAAATTCAGTAGTAGCAAATTTTATATCGCCCTATATCAGATTGGCAAAACAAGAAAGGAGGGAGTGCGCATGAAGCTTCCTGATGATTGGAACAGCCTGCCTTTGGTACTGGATATGAACGATTTGCAGAGGATACTCCGGCTTTCGAGAACCTCCTGCTTCCAGCTTATCCACCAAAGAGGATTTCCGGCCAGACAGGTCACGAGCGGCGGCACTGTCAGAATTGGCAGGGACGCATTGTTCAAGTGGTTGGAAAAAGCGGAGCATGATGAACCGGAATCATGACTTAGCTGTTCTTGTTCTTTTTCTCTTATTTCAAGCATACTTTTGAACAACTGATTCAGGGAGGGAGGTGGTGTCTGCTTGAAAGAAAGGAAACTGAATTACCGCTTTCACAATCCAAATTCAGCAGAAGTCGCCGCCGATTACATACTGAAAGTTTTCATAGAAGCTGATGGGAAGAAAGTGGACAAGGCATTTAGAGAGTTGGCAGAAAAATCTGCCGGAAAGGAGGGCCAGAAGATGGACAACATGAGGGAGGGCATTTTGGTATATGACCAGACCAGTGAACGGTATCAGATTCAATATGGTACAGAGGATTTCTCTCATGGACTGCATTGCGGGGAATGCCTTGATGTGCTGCAAAATGGCAATCAGTGGATACGCTGTAGAATGGAGTTCTCTCATGAACAGAACAGATGGTATCTGGTAGGGACACAGCCCGGTTTTATTCTGGACGGCGCAACGGTACGATACACAAGATAAGATACAGAAGAAATACCACCGCAATCGGAAAAGCCCCTGTATTTGCCAGATACAAGGGCTTCCTGCCATTCGTGAATGGTGCTTTGTCCTGACATCATTCTATCATGGTGGCACTTCGGTTGCAAGAAAAACGGAGGAAACTATGGATAAATCGAATTGCAAAGAATTGGATACACACTCAATGCCGGAAATATATGACACCACCTATGAACCTCAAATTCCTATAGTAGAAAATTTCCTTTATGGCGGCACCTATCTGTTTGTAGGCGCGCCCAAGGTGGGAAAATCATTTTTCATGGCGCAATTAAGCTACCATGTAGCTATGGGACTGCCCTTGTGGGGGAACAAAGTCCATCAGTCAACCGTTTTATATCTGGCACTGGAGGATACCCACGCCAGATTGCAGGAGCGGCTCTATTGCATGTTCGGAGTAGAGAGTGCCGAAAAACTGCACTTCGCCATCAAAGCGGACGATTTAAGCAGCGAACTGATACCACAGTTGAATTATTTTCTGAAGAAATATCCAGATACAAAATTGATAATTATTGACACATTGCAGAAAATCCGACCGCACAATTCAGACGGCAACAGTTATAAGGCTGACTACGACAATGTAACGCAGTTGAAATCCTTTACCGATGAACATCACATTTGCATGCTTCTTGTTCATCATACCCGAAAGATGGAATCCGATGACAGTTTTGACATGATTTCGGGCACGTCAGGATTATTGGGAGCGGCTGACGGAGCTTTTGTTCTGCAACGAAAGAAGCGGACTGGATTGGAAGCCACAATGGACGCCACCGGGCGAGACCAACAAGACATGAGATATAAGATGGCCTTTGACCCGGAACGTCATGCATGGAATCTTATAGAGACAGAAACCGAACTATGGCGGGAGCCAATAGACCCGATACAGAACGCAATCATGGAAGCTGTCAACCGTATGCTTTCTGCCCAGAATTTAGAGTGGCAGGGAACAGCCACGGAACTGTTAGCACAGTTGCCCGAATTAGATTATCTGGATTTGGCTCCAAATTCTCTCGTGAGGAGATTAAATATTGCCAACACCAATCTATTCAATAGATATGGCATTTCCTATACAAAAAAACATTGCCACGAACGGAGAATCATTTTAAAAAAGGTATCTGACTCATAAATGCGTCGATTGCGACGGTAGCGACGATATTTGAGACAGGGACAAACATTGCAAAAGACACAGAGCAATTTACCGCCGCTCTCTTATATACCGTCGTTATCGTCGTTATCGTTGCTAAACTTATCGTTCTGCGGATTTTCCATTTTCTTTTTTATCGCTTTCTCTAAAAAGACAAGCGGTAAAAGAAAAAATAGCGCGGCAGGACAGTGCGCAAATTCCGCAAATCTGCCCCCAACCTTTTCGGCGTTGGCGGCTATATAGCAAGCATAGGAAAAGTACTCCCACCTCCTAAAAAGAGGGACGGAAGTATTTATCCTGCCTGTTAGGGGAGTACCCCTAATACCCCTGGCTTTTCCGCTTAATGAACGGAAAGCGAATGTGCGGCAGCGCACACATTCCTGAAGCGTAAATTTGACAAGTTTACTCACGGTGAAGACGGTAATTTATTATATTCTCATACTGATTGCACGGCGTTACTTCGCATATACGGCGCAGAGAAAATGAAACAGAAAAATCACGGAGCATTATGCTGGATTTTTACAAAATACTTTTCGTGATTATTTTCCTTTTTGTGTAAGGAGGGAGTGAAAAGCGAGTGAAAAATAGCAAGGAACTAACCAGAGACAGGCAGAATAAATTTCAGATATATTTAGGCGAAAGAGAAGTAGACTTGTTGAGAGAAAAAGCAGAAAGCTATGGGATGACACGTTCCGAATATTTAAGAAACCTAATCGTATTTGGAAGTGTAAGGGCACCGTCAAAACTTTCCGATTCCCAATTCCAAGATTTGCTGAACGAACTAAACCACATAGGGGTGAACATCAATCAGATTGCCCGGAGAGTAAATGAAGCGAGGAACGCAGACCGAGAGGACTTTGACCTGCTTGTACTGCATTATGAACAGCTTATGAACCTTTTTCGGAAATGGGCTGACTTCTGACAGGGAAAGGACTATGGCAGTTATCGAAAAACACAGAAGCGATTCACAAACTTCTGATTCTGTTTTTCGGAACTGCCAGAACGGCTCTGCTCCCCTCTAAAAAACGTGTACACGCCCATGGATGGGCTTTTGGGAGTTCGGGCATGGTTTTATAGTCCTGCTGAACATAGAGCGTGTACACGGATATGGCTTTTCACGAAGATTTATTTTTTCCGCCACTCTTCTTTCTTACAAGGAAAAAGGCGGCTGTCACCGCAGCTACCACAAGCACTATCAGGACGGGAACCGTGACTCCCATAGAGGATGATTCTGTCCTGCCGCTGTTCTCCGCTTTCTTCTCCTGCTCTACCGCCTGTTGGATTTCCTTTTTATCGCTTTCATCCAATTCGTTCAAGATTTCCTCTATCTCTTCCCTGTTCTGGGGTGTCAGGCTTTCGGTTTCGGAACCATTATCTTCACTGCCGGGGAACATGTCGGAATAGGTGCACTGGTCAATAAAGTCATAAGGCTCGTCATGTTCCAGAATGTACGCATACTGCCAATCCCACAATTTTTGAAAGGCGGCGTTGACGGCTTCTCGGTTATTCCCCGTGTCCGGCATGAAAGCAAGGAAACTTCCATAGGTATGATAGGCAAGGTTCTCCTGACTTGTCTTTGCGGTTTCCCATGACTTTCCATTGGAAGATTTCAACGGCGCAAAGCAACAATAGGTGAGTTCGTAAATTAGCCTGTCAAAGTCGGAGAGTTCTTCAAAGGGTATCTTCCCGTCCCTCTCCGGGATTGTTGCATCATAGACAAGCTGGGTCACGCCCTTAATATTCATGATGTTGCTCCATGTAGGGTCAGCGGCGATAAAGGAAATGCTGTCAAGGAGTTCCTGATAGACTTCCTGCGCTTCTGCGTTCCCGGCTTCGCCGCCCGTGCCGCCGTTCAGAATGACGCTCCCGCTGTCCTGCACTTCCGCTCCCGGCGTGGTTTCCGTTGCGCAAACCGTTGCCGGGAAAAACATAGCGGCGGCAAGTGCAAGCGCAACAATTGGTTTTCTGATACTTCTTCTTTTCATGATTTTTTCCTTTCCCGTCCTTACCGTGAGGACGAACCATGTTGATTATATTTTATGCCGTATATTCTATAAACCTTATGGCATCATTCTCTTTTCCTTTTTTCTGTCTGCATATCCCGCTTAATCTAAGCTTTCGCAGCATTTCACGTCGGCATTATCTGTCTGTCCGCTCTGCTTTACCATCAGTCCACGGGTAATCAAATCTCTCACCATCTTGCTTTGCGACTGATTATAATACTGTTCTTTTTTCATTTTATCCAGTTTTCTTTCCAGTTCAGGTGTAACCGAAACCGTAAATCGCTTAAACTCTGTCGCCATATATGCCGTCCCTCCTTTGTTTTGGTTCAGTGGTTCACTGAACCTATTCGTCATTATACAGACATATGGAAAAATTGTCAACAGCTATTTTGGTGCACTACACCTTTACATTTCTGATTCACTGGTGTATAATCAACGAATGAAAGGAGCGATAATCGTATGGCTACTGATAAAGCAAGATACACCGTTTCTGTAGACGAGGATATGTTTCAGAAGATAGAAACTTTTCGCTATGAAAACCGATACCCCACCCGGTCAGCCGCAACAGTAGAATTGATTCGTCTGGGATTGGCTTCTATGGAACAGGAAGCCCTAAAAACGCGAAAAACAGAAAAGTCCTCACCGTGAGTAGCAGAGGACTGATATGATAAAAAGCAGGTTATCATACCGCCATGCAGCGTGATAATCTGCTTTTAACTCCGCTTGTTTTTCTTTAATTCTTATACAGAACATTCTATTTTGTTACTACCGTATGATGATTGTTATTATTTAGAGCATTATGCTAGCAGTCATACCTATTTTCGTATTTCCATAAAGCTGTCTTCATGAAAAAGACTTTTATTCAAAAACACACTAAAGCCTGGTACAAAAGATTGTATTATAATTTGAGTATTATTCATAAAATTATTCTTCTTATCCAAATACTCCGCCGCTATTTCCGAAATAAAAATATTAAAACACATTATCGAAAAAGCAAGTAATGTTAAACCGACAGAAATCTCCTGATTCAAATTAATTGCAAAATAAGGTGTCACTACAAAAGAAACAATCGCTAAGATAAAACAAGCATTTCCCAGTATACTCAACATTTTATTTATCTTATTCATATAGAACTTGTTTGGATGAATCTTTTCTTTATAATTTGGCACTAATTGTTCAACATTCTTTTTTAAATTAATCACATCTACAAGCGGCGTTTCCTTTATTCCACCGGATATGTATTCTTGTAATATGTTGCTTGTAACATAGCTTATATACCCCAGTTCATTTCGAGTAATTCTATACATTACAGCATTATTGCATACATCGCTTAAAGACATGAAAAATGCTGAAAATGTAAGTCCAAACATTATATTTTCGCCTACAATTACAATATTCAAAATATTCAAAACAGAAATTAAAACATATAGCACTGCAAAAATTAGAAATACATATTTTGATTTTCGCATTATAATTCCCCTCTCCATCCCTAAATGAAGCAAAAGACCGCCCCGTCACCTTGAACTCACATATTTTTCCACTTGCTGAACAAAGTGTTTTGCATTCTTAAGCTGTTCTTCTGCCTCAGCCCTGCTCGCCACATAGAAATCGTCATAATCAGACTTTTCTCTGCATAATGAACTCTCTTTGATAACAACAGCCAGACTTCTGTCCAATATTTCTGTTTTCAAATATTCTTTTGTAAAATATGCTATCACTCCTGAATGTTTGGATGAGTCAAAGTTCTTCAGGGCATTAGCCGAACGCATTGCATGAAAGACCGCATAGTAAGACCTGTTTAATGATGTTTTATACTGTCCTATCTTCAGGTTGCCCTCCGATGCCGACAGCATTTCCCGGGCTCTCGCCAAACGATAACCCGCCAATTCCTTCAGGCTGCTTTCCATAAAACAATCCCCTCCTTTTTGACATTTTGGTAGAAAGGAAGTACATCCTCCCATTTCTTCATATTGCTTTCCTGGATATCCACGATTGAAAAAACTCTTTCATACCGGATGTCCATGTCGGCAGCCCAGTTTAAGAAACGCCGCTTTGTTGCATCATCCATCTGGCTCCTCACAACAATCGCAATATCAATATCGCTTTCCTTAGTTGCATTCCCCCTGGCAACTGAACCATATAAAATAATCATAGAAATGTTATTTCTAAAAATATCCGTCAACCCTTGTACCAATTCCTCTCTCATCTCATCCGATAGCATCCCCATTCACCTCCAAAACTTCCTATCCCAATCTTCAATTCCTATATTCATTATACCCCCACCAGCGCTATTCCACAATCAGATATTTCAAAAGGAGCATTTAGAAGCTCTCCCACAACTCTTCTAAATGCCCCTGGGATAGATTATCTATTTAATTCTCCATATAGACCGTTCTATTTTGTTACTACCATATGTACCGTGCTCTTGCTTACCCCGTAGGCCTTCGCCGTCTGCCGCACCGTGGCATTGTTTTCGATGATATAGTTGGCAATGCCGATGGCGCGTTCTTCGATATAATCCTTCAAAGGAATACCCCTTTAAGATACCTTTTTTCCATTGTATGAAGAATTTTCTATAGGTATGACTAAATCAGAAAGTCTGGTGCGGATTTTTAACTATGTACTTGTGGCAGGATGCTGAGAACAGCACATTGTACCTGTTGAGGTATTTTGTGGCTACACCCCCGGTAAAAACGATCATGGCAGTCCTTTACGGTACAGCCTGTAACAGCACAAAGGCTCTGGTAGCTTTTGAGTCCATCGCCGCTGTCAATTCCGCTGCTGCAGGGGTGACGCCGCAAACGATGCCCGCATCGAATCGCTGATTCCCGACTTGCTTAAACGACGGCGCGCTCTTCGGTATAATCCTTCAAAGGAATACCTCACGATCTCTTCACGTAAAGCCCTTTCACGCACTTCAGGCGGGAGTCCCGGCATAACCGTTTCAACCAGGCATCCATCTGCCCTTTTGCCACATGAAACGCTTCCGCCGCCTCTTCCTTCGTCATCCCTTCCCCAATATGCTCCATCACATACGGCGCAATGATATAGTATAGATCCGTCCCCGTATCCGGGAAGCTTTCTGGCATTGTCCGGCCGGTTTCCGGTTTTGTCTGCCCCCTTTCTTGTCTGATTTCCGGTTTTGTCTGACCTCTTTCTTCTCCGGTTTCCGGTTTTGTCTGACCGCTATCTTCCTTTCCGGTTTCCGACGCCGCCTGGCCGGCCTCTTCTGCTTTTGTTTCCGCCATCTCTTTTGCAAAAGAAAACAGATCCACCTGCTGAAATTTCTCTTCCTTCCTGGTCAATAATTCAAAAACAGGCGCTTCCGACAATTCATAGGGAACAGCCCCCTTTTCAATCAGCCTCCTATTCCCTTCATACCCCCCGTGGTTCCACACCAGGACTTTGGTCCATTCATTTTTCATAGCCTCTGCGGCGCCGGCCCATGTGCCGCCTTTATTATAGTCGGACGCAACTACAAATGTCCCATATGAGGAAGCATAAATATACTTATTCCGGTTCATGGCCCTGGCCGCCGAAAACCCCACATCCGGCCTTACATCAGACAGCAGAAGACATTTTCTGTTGACGACAGCGTCCAATATCTCTTTTTTCCTGATCTTGGAAAGCAGAGAATCTGCCACAAAGGAAATCGCCGCGCTGCCGGATTCCACCGCAGCCTTCTCCGCAATGGAATCCACACCCTTCGCTCCTCCCGAATATACCACCAACCGCTCTGCCGCTGCTTTTTCCACCAGCTTCCGGGCAAACTCAACCCCCTCCGCGTCCACGTTCCTGGAGCCGGCCACACCGATGCCTATCTTTTTCGCCAGTCCGATATCGCCGGAATAAAAGAGGACAGGGGGCGTTTTCTTCTTCAGCCTGCGCTTCATCAATACCGGATAATCCGCATCAAACTGGGTGACAATGTCAATCCCTTTTCCCTCCAGCTCGTCCAATTGAAAGGCCACCGTTCCGGCCCGGGACATCAGACGTTTTATCCGCTCTATATACGCCTGACTGCAGTCTGTCTCCCGCAGAAAACTCTGGCTGGGATCCATGACCACACTGGGCTGCTGTCCATGCTCTATCACGCTGTCCAGCAGCTCGTTCCATTCTTTCAATGTCAAAGGCTTATAGGCGTCATCATTGTTGATTCCAATATATGAACACAACAAAACAGCGCTCATGGAATTGTCCGAAAATTTCATCTACTCATCTCCTGTTCTGCCCGCACTGTTCGCCAATGCAAAAGGAAATACCTTCCCGCTTCCATGCCTCCTAAGCTTATATCCGCACACTGTAAATGTCCATCCGGAATCCACCATGTCGTCTACCAATAAGACATTTTCTTCGAGAACCTGATTCACTTTAAAAGAAGCTTCCGCATTCTGATGCTGACGGAAACTGGTGTTCAGTTCCTTCTGGCATACCGAATCCTGTACCTTCTCAATGGCTTCCGCATACCGCAGATGCATGCGCTCCGCCAACCTCCGCGCAAATCCCGGCACCAGATCCGGCCGCCGCAGGGAAGGAACCGCCGTAACCCATTTTATGTCGTTCTCTTCCGCAAAGTCTCCCAGCAGTTCTGCCGCCGCTTCCACCAGCCGATCGTCAAAATGACCGTCCTTGTACTTCCCCCTGATGATCCATTCTCCCCATCCTGAACTTCCATAGCTGCTCAATACCCTTCCCGGCTCGCACAGGAATTCCGGTTGAATTTTGTTGCGTTCATCGATAAAGACACTTGTGGGCCATTGTTTGCGGGGCTGAATCACGCCAAAGTCCTGCCGGACGAATCTCTGTGCCGTTTCCAGGGTTCCCTGTCGGATATCTGCCGAAACCAGCGGTCTGCCCAGACAGTTCGAACATCTGCCGCAGCTACAGGCCTGGGGATCGTCCAGAATGTCCGCGATATATTTCATGTAGCACTTTGCAGTGTCAGTGAACTCATTCATCTGGCGCAGTTCGTTTCTTCTAATCTCCGTAATTTTTCCACTTTTCTCCATATCCGGTTTCCAGAGCCGGGCTGTAGGACGATAGTAAGTCCCTTCTTTATAAATCGCTTTCTCAACTGTCAGATATTTAAGGCAGGCTTTTATTTTGGAAGATTTCATATTGATCAGTCTCTCCAAATCGGCCTGCTTCAAACCGGGATCCGGGTTCTTCCGGATTTCCTCCATAATCTCTGTCATCAGGTTTTCTGTCGGAAAAGCAGACTCAATGAAATAGTTGTTGATCCTGTCATCCTCATCTCCCTGCATCAGGACAGCCAATGCCCTGTCAATTCCCCGTCCGGCTCTTCCAATCTGCTGGTAATAAGCCACCAGATTCCCCGGCTTCTGAAAATGGATCACGAAGCCGATGTCCGGCTTGTCAAACCCCATGCCAAAAGCCACCGTAGCCACCAATACCTTGATCTGATTGTCCAGAAACGCACTGACTATCTCCGCCTTTTTCTCCGTTCCGTCCCTTTCGATATCCGCGTAATAACATTTGCTGGCAATCTGGTTTTCCTGAAGCCACTTATATACCAACTGGCAGTCATTGACCGTCAGGCAGTAAATGATGCCTGTTCCCTTCAATTCCTCTATATGGTCCGCAATCCAGGCCAGACGCTCTTCCCTTGTCCGCAGTTTGATTACCTGAATTTCCAATGATTCCCGCATCAGGCTTCCCCGGCTGACTGCCACATCCTCTCCCAGCTGGCTCCTGATATCCTGCACTACCCTGTCATTTGCCGTCGCCGTTGTGGCCAAAACCGGGATATAGGGCGGAAGAATCCGAATGACGTCAACAATGCGCCTGTAATCCGGCCTGAAATCATGTCCCCAATCCGAAATGCAGTGAGCCTCGTCAACCACGAACAGCCGAATCTGCAGAATGCCTTCATTGAGCAGCTCTTTGAATTCATCATTCGCCAGCCTTTCCGGCGAAATGATCAGGGCATCTACGCGGTTGTTTTTCAGCTCCTCCACCACGGCATCCCAATCATCCGTATTTTCAGAATTGATAGTCGCCACATGAAGTCCCAACTTATCCGCCGCGGCGATCTGGTTATTCATTAACGCCAGCAGCGGGCTGATGATCAGGGTAATTCCCTCTTCGCGCGCTCGAATCATTTTGGTTGCAAGAAAATAGACCAGGCTCTTCCCCCATCCCGTTTTCTGAACTACCAGCATACGTTTTCCATCCAGCACTCCCTGGATTGCTTCCTCCTGGCCCTCTCTGAACTCTGCATCTTCGCCATAGGCAGCCTTTAATTCTCTTAACAATTCTCCCATATCTCCTTACCTCCCTAGTTTATCGCTTTCCAGCACATACCGGTGCCGCATAAACTCCTCTGAAATTTCCCTTTTCAGTTTCCTGTGCGCGGATGCAAAGGTGGGCTGTTTTGCCGATTTCAGCGTCAGATTAATCACCGGATACCTTCCCATTTGCTCCGTATACCCGCCGTCGGTCTCCATGATTTTCAGTCCCTGAAATAATGCCCTGTTCTGCCCATTCCGCTCCTCGTCCCCTGTGTCCTCAAAGAAGTACCTGAGCATGCTCAGGTTCAGCGTCTTGCCGAACCGCCGGGGGCGGGTGATGAGGTTCACCTCCCCCTTTAAATCCAGCAATTCTTTGATCAGCATGGTTTTATCGATATAGTAATAGCCGTCCCTTATTATTTTTGCAAAATTATCTACGCCTATGGGCAAAGCTTTCTTCATCGGCACACCTCTCTCATATATGGCAGATCCCTCTGTTGCTTCCGATAAGCTCCATTATACCTTATCCTCCTCTAATTCACAATTCTTTCTGACTTATTCTTTTGTTTTCCGCGCTCGTTACCGTTCACGGCTTCGATGTTCACAGCAACAGATGCGCAGCACGGCTGTCTCGCCACGATATTCTGAACCCACCAGCCTCACTGCCCGATCTGGCATTCATGCTTTTTGAAAAAATCCACCCTTGGTTCCAGAACTTTCAGTTCATGCCGGGACAAATCGTCCACGTAAAAGGAAATGGGTTCCAGAATGTGCTCCCAGTTCCATAATTCCTCTCCTATGTTCAGATACTCCCTGAACTTTTCACATCCCTCAGGCGCAATCGGATGCACCAGTACTGCCATAACTTTGCAGGCATAGAAGCAGTCTGTTACAATCTGCCTTCTCAGCGCGGCATCTCCCCGGGAATCGGCAATCTTCACATTGTTCACCCAATGCTTGTTGACTTCCCTGATAAAGTCATCCAGGAGATAGGAAATCCTGTGAAAGTCATGGTTATACATATGGCGTTCATATTCCAGTACGGCTTCTTCGGCCATGTCCCTGAGTTTTTCGTCTGCTTCGCCCCCGGGTATCCTGCCTGCCTCATTATTCTGAACCGCATAAAAACAGGAGCGGATCAGCCGGTTGAAAACATTTGTGATCAAATTTCCCTCTTTCAGCACCGTGTCCGCCCCTACCCGCTCCTCTTCTTTCAGGAACACCTGGGGCTTGAAACCTGTGCTTTTTGAAGAAAGCCCCAGGCTCATAAAGTGCATGCGCAGTTGGTCCTTCGTATAATATTCCAACAATTCGGAAGCCATGGGCGGCTTTTTTTCCGAGCTGCTGCTGGCTTTCATGTCCATAAACAGCAAATGGCGGTTGGCTATGATTGTAGACAAGTACACCTTCTCCATATCCGGTTTGATCCCCCTGGGAACCTGAAGTCCGGTAAACAGCCCCGTCTGCGCAATGGCATAAAAATAAATATTATCCTCCCCGATAAACTGATATACCATCGCCTCATCATCCCCCCACCATTTCCGCCATTCCTCTTCCCTGCCTTTCTGTCTGAGATACGCCCTGGTAAAGGAAACCGGCGCCCATAAGGATTCCGGCCACACCCAAAAAGTCAGCCCCTTCAGGTCCTCACAGTCAGGAAAAGGCACGCCCCATTCCACATTTCCGGAAAGCCGGAAAGGAACCAGCGTTTTACCCGATGTGTAGTGAATCCCCATCTCCTCCAATACGGTTTTGGCCTGATCACGATCTTCCAAGGTCTCAAACGCAAACACTGCGGAATTCTTCTTTTGTTCGTCAAAACATTTATGCTCCGGCAGACATTTTGACAACTCCTCCAGGTTCTCCACATATTTTTTCGGCACATACAGCATGGGCTTCTTCAAAAACTCTTCCACTGTCTCCAACTGGTACTTTCTGGTATTGGTGCACCTTTTCAAAAAATCATGGTATTCTTTCATACTTTCAATACAATTTTCCAGGTCAAAATACCAGTTTTCCACTTCTTTCAGAACGGGTTTTCTGCCTGATAGACAACTGACCGGATGGAGCAGTTCCGACGGCAGAAACTGATGCCCCAGAGAACACTCATCCGCGTAAGCTTTGTCCGAAGTACATCCGGGTATGGGACATCTTCCCGTCACCTGACGTCCGTTCAGAAAGATTCCCACCTCCTCGTCATAGAACTGAGGAACAGACAGTTTTTCGATATATCCGTTTCGATACAGCGTATAGAATATCTCTTCAGACATATGCCTGTGAATTTCACCTGCCTCCCCCAGCGCCGATGCCCCGAAAAAGTCCAGGCTGATCCCGTAATCCGCCAGTGTCTTTTTCTGGCTCTCATGATTGGAAGTGACATAATCTTCCATCGAACCATTATAGCCCTCCTCTTTCTGCTTTCGATAACTCTCCTGAATCGGGGAACCATAACAATCCGTCCCGGATAGAAATATTACATTCTCCTTTCCGATTCTGTCCCGCAGAAATCTGGCAAAGATGTCCGCATGCACAAACATCCCTCCTACATGTCCAAAATGCAGGTTTTTATTGCCGTATGGCATGCCTGCGGTGATGACCGCCCGTTTGGGAAATACGGGCCTTTCGTTTTTCATAAGACGCTTTCCGAACATAACTACACCTGCATGATGCTTTCGGGAGCAGCCGCATCATATTCCTTTCATTGTTCTATTTTGTTATGATTCCATGGTGCTGTCAGGAAATGGCATTCGTTCACAATATATAGCTGTGATTTCCGGTATATCACAATACATATTGCGGGAATACAGTTATTCCCCGACAGCCCCTTTCCTGTCGGGTAAAAAATCCCGCTTGCGGAGTTCTGCGCCGCAAATGCATCGCGTCAGCCGCATCCCCTCTGCTTTTGTGTGCGATAACGCTTTATCGCACAGCGCATCCCTGGGAAGGTTTTTATTTCATAGGACGAGTTTTCTTATGAAATAAAAAAACGACCGAAAACCCATAATGAGCTTTCAGCCGTTTTGTTCATTGTATAAGATAATCACAATACGTCATGAACACAGTTCAAAAAGCCCATTATCCTGATAGACAATAAGCTGTTGCTGCTGGTTCCTGTTCATTTTGCCAACGAAAATGTAAATCATTAATATGCTCCCCGACGCTTCCTTTATATTTTTGGTATTCTAGCATGTCTCGGAAAAATTGTCAATAAAAAATTGAAAATTTATTCTAAACAGACCCCTCCGCTCCGCTTTCCTCATCACCCAGGTATTCCAAAACGGACTTCGCAGTCCTTCCGATAGAAGGAAATCCCGCAGCAGTCGATCTTCTTATATCCTTCCGTCCGCAGTTCATCCATATACTTTTTTTCGTATATCTGCCGCAGCGCCTTTTCCGCGTCGGCTTCCAGTTCATCGATATCCTTTGAAACCTTCAGTTCCAGGATAAATGATCTCCCGCGGAGGGAGGGGCTTTTTACCATAATATCGCTGCGTCCGTTACCGGACTCCCGGTTGGATTTCACCAGGTAATTCTCGCTCTGGCTTAAAATCCCGGCCAGAAAGCCATGATAGAAATTCTCTGCGCTGTCGTAGAAGCTGATGGTATCAAACAGATGTTCATTCAGAATCTCCTGCATTTTTTCCGCATTTCCCTCTTCCATGGCACGATAGAAATCCCGGAAATCCTGCTTTTCTATTCGCCTGCGGAACCACCCCAGTATCGTGTTCCGGTAAATGGTTTTCACTTCCGTGTTGGGAATCCGAACCCGCAGGAAAACAGAGGATTCTTTAAAGTACTCGCTCTGTTTCGTCAGATACCCGGTAAAATAGAGGAAATTCCACAGATTCTCACCTCTGTCCCGCATATCCTCATAAGTGACTTCTTCATGAACCTGTAACTCCAGCGTTCCGCCGTTCAAAAGCGTCTCAATCTGCCCTTTTGTCTCCCTGTCAGCCCCGGCTATCATTTCCTTGATGATGTCGTTGGAACTGGTATTGA
>CAJUJN010000025.1 GCA_910586775.1 uncultured Acetatifactor sp.
ATGCGATTTGTTCTTTATGCAGATTGAAGGCTGGTACAATAGTGAGCTGGATACAATTATGTGAAAACAGGTGTCAAAGGCGCCTGTGAAAGAATCGTAAATCATATAATAGACTGGAGTAATATTTTGGAGTAAAGTCATGAAAATGTTCAGGAATATAAAGCAAATTATGTTAGAAATATTTGAAAGCAGACAGTTACTGATTGAACTTTCATTAAAAGATGTGAAGCGGCGGTTTTCTGGAACTTATTTTGGATTGATTTGGGGAATACTTCAGCCGCTGCTGACCCTGATTGTTTATTGGGCAGTCTTTCAATTTGGCTTTAGAAGCGGCGATGTGGGAGAGATACCTTTTGTCCTTTGGTTTATGTCAGGTATCATATTATGGTTATTTATTTCAGAATCTTTCTCCAATGCAAGCAACAGTTTGTTGGAGTATAATTACTTAATTCAAAAAGTAAAGTTTAATGTAAACATACTTCCAATTGTTAAAATATTATCAAGTTTTTATATTCATTTATTTTTTTTGGCTATTGTTTTAATAGTCTGCTCTTTGTTTGGATATTTTCCCACATTGCAGTTGCTTCAAATTGTATATTATATATTTGCAACTATTTTCTTTGTTTTCAGCATGTCCTTAATTACATCGTCAGCCATGGTTTTTTTCAGAGACCTAAATCAAATTATCAGCATTATTTTACTGATTGGTATGTGGGGAACTCCTGTGGCGTGGGATTTAGGAATATTTCCCGAGAAAGCTCAGTTTATTTTGAAATTTAATCCGTTTTATTATCTCATTGAAGGTTACAGAGACTCTATTCTAAGCAGACGTTGGTTTTGGGAAAGGCCTGTGTTAGGAATTTATTTTTGGTTTGTAACAGCTATTATTTTTTTAGTTGGAGCCAATATGTTTCTGAAATTAAGGCCTCATTTTGCTGACACAGTTTAATCAGATATTTGGAGGAAGCCATGAAGTCGGACTACAAAATCCAGGTAAAAAATGTATCAAAAGCTTTTAAAATGTATAATACACCGATGGATAAGTTTAAGGAGGCCTTAAGCCCAAGCGGAAAAATACGTCACACTGATTTTTATGCCATAACTGATTTAAGCTTTGATGTAAAATCTGGTGAAATATTAGGTATTATGGGAAGAAATGGATCAGGAAAATCTACGTTGCTTAAAATGATAACCGGGATATATGAGCCATCTCAGGGCGAAATTCTGGTCGCCGGGAAAATTTCTTCACTTTTGGAACTGGGTACTGGATTCAATGTAGAATATACAGGAATAGAAAATATCTTTTTTTATGGTACATTAATGGGATTTACCCGGAATGATATGAATACTAAACTGCAGGACATAATTGACTTTGCAGAAATAGGTGACTATATATACCAACCGGTAAAAACATATTCCAGCGGAATGTTCGCCCGTCTCGCTTTTTCGTGTGCGGTTAATGTGGAGCCGGATATTTTAATTGTTGATGAAATTTTAAGTGTTGGGGATATGCGTTTCCAAGCAAAATGTTTTAACAAATTTAAAGAATTCAAAGAAAAAGGAGTTACCATATTATATGTTGGACATGATGTCGGTATGATGCGGACATTCTGTGACACTGCAATGTGGATTAATAAGGGAAAACTTGTGGATATAGGAGACCCTACGTATATCAGTGCAAAATATACAGAGTTTATGTATCTGGATGACATTACAGAATTTACAGACTACAAAATATTAAGAGATACAGACAATGAAAATAATTTGGCAACTGCCAACATCAAGCCTGAAGTGGAAGAACCTCATAAAGAAGAAATGAAAGTAAAAAACAGCTTGTTTCCGGACAGTATTGCGCATTGGGGAACAAATATCGGAATGATTACTTTCGCATCCATGCATAATTTGGAGCATAAGGACAGGAATTATTTTGATGCAAACGATAGAATGGGAATAGAAATCCATTTTGATGTGGGTAAAGAAATTGATATAAAACATTTTTCTGTTGCAGTTTCAATAAAAAATACTGAGGGAACGGATATTATAGTAAAAACAACATATGATGAGAAAATAAAATTGAGGTCCGGCAAAAATCAGAAAATAATTTTTGAATTTACTCCCCATCTGGCTAACGGTGATTACTATTTGGTTTTAGCTTTGGAAAACAGAAAAAATGCTTCTATTACCTATTATGAATATGTTGAAGGCGCATATTATTTTAAAATGTATACCGAGAAAAAAATATTCGGCATATATGATGTCGAGACAAAGATATCATATTGAGTATATCTGAAAGGGGTTGTATGGCAAAGCAAATCAATTCTATGGAATATTGGAATGAACGTTTTGATTCAAACTGGGAAAAGCTAAACGGCGAAGAGCAGACTCTTTTTTTTGCGCACATTGCCTGTAAATTGATGCCGGAGTGGGTGAAAGATTTAATTGAATTCAACAAGATGACTATTTGTGATTTTGGATGCGCTCTGGGTCAGACTGTAGATTTTATGCATTACCAATTTCATACAGCAGTGTCCGGAGTGGATTTTTCTGAAAAAGCTATTGAGAAGGCGCGAACCAGATATCCGCAATACAATTTCTCCAAACTGGATATTACAGAAAAAAGTATCCCATCGTTCAAAGTTAATGTGGGATACATTTCGAATGTCCTGGAACATCTTCAGAATCCCTGGGATGCTGCGGAAAACGTTGCGAAATATGTCGACGACATGTTAGTAGTATTGATTCCTTTTAGAGAATCCATGCATGTGGACGAGCATTGTAATATCTTTGATACTGGCGATATACCCATAAAGGTAAACTTATTAAAGCTGATATATGTTAATTTCATGGATTGCTCTAAAATAGAAAATACTCCTTACGCAGATAATCAAATTTTGCTCATATATGCCAGGGATAATTTAGTAAACCGTAAGTCAGTCATTTCAGATTTTGTGGATGCATTCGAAAACAATAGCGGGCTAAAAATAAATGAACTTCAAAATGAAAACAGGGTACTGCTTCGAACCAGAGAGGATATCCAACATGAAATGAATAAAAATAAGACACGATTAGCTGAAGTCGAAGCAGCATTTCAGGATAAATCTGAATCCGTAGCGAAGCTTGAATTAAAATTAACTCAAACAAACCAAATGTTGGAAAATATGAGGCAAGAGTTAAAAAAGGCTGAGCAGGAGCAACAGCTACTCAGAAAAGAACTGGAAAACACTATTCATAAAAATACAGAATACTCAGAATACTGCGAAAAACAGATTACTTATATGAAAGATATGATCTATAAAATGCAGCTTGAAAGAAATGGCGTTTATAGTTCATTTTCATGGAAGATAACAAAGCCCATAAGGTTTATCGGCAGATTATTCCGAAATATCTGTTTATTCTTTCAGGATAGACCTGCCTTTTTGAGGAACGTACGAAATACAGGCGCATACAGCCGGATAAAAAGGTTCGTTCCCGTGTCATGGAAACGGAGGATTATACAAAAATACTTTAAGACATGTAGTGTAAATGTGCTTGCTGAAAGCGCTCTTCAAGATAATCAGTTTTTTTATGCGGCAAAAGCATTTGAAGCTGCTTTGAATGAAGCCGAACAGCTGCTTCTTGTTTTCAGTGGCGTAAAATATGTTGATAGTGAAGGGCAACGAAATATCCGCCTGATACATGAAGCTCGTAAAAAGGGGATTAAAGTTATCTTCTCCTACTGGCGTTGGGACAGCAGCGAAGAAATAGAGCCTGCAGAAGATGGTATGATAAAAGTGCCAATTGATATATTGGTCAAAAACAAGGTACATTTTTTTGAAACGTTTTTTAGAAACATTAAAAATAAGTGTATATTGATTGAATTTCCCCATCCATGGGCAGCGCAAATTGTTGAAATAGGCAGTTCATTTGGATGGAAAACGGTTTATGATGTTATTGATGACTGGGAGGAATTTTCTCACTGTGGCCAGGCAGACTGGTACTGCAAAAAGGCCGAGGTGCGTATTTCCAATATCGTAGATTTAAACATTGCTACAGCATATGCACTAAAGGATAAAATCAGTAAACAGTTGGTATTGGATAAGCCATATTATGTTATCAGTAATGGTGTTGACCCTGATAAAATAGTAGCTTCGCCGCAGTTACCAGAATACAATTTTTCAAAAGGAAATTTACAAATTGGATATTTTGGACATTTAACAGACTCCTGGTTTGACTGGAATTTAATAAAGGCATTAGCTGCCAGGCATTGTGACTGGACATTTCATATTATAGGATACGGCGCTCCAGAAAATTTAAAGGTACCTGCTAATATTATATTATATGGTAAAAAGGAACCTCAAGAGTTGCCCAGATATGCAGCATACTGGGAGGTTGCAATTATTCCGTTTATTAATTGCGAATTGACGAAAGGTGTAAACCCAATTAAAGTATTTGAATACCTTCAGTTGGGGCTTCCTGTTGTAGCTGCGGACATGCCGGAAATAGAAAACTATCCATATGTTATAACTACAAAATGTGAAAATGATTTTGAAAAAGCCATACTTGATTCCATGTACCTTAAAATAGACAAGGAGACAATTCGTGACTTTATAGACCGGAACACCTGGGAACAAAAATGTTCAGAACTTATAAGCGCAATCAATAAAATTTAGTTTGCATTCCGGAATGTTTTTATACTTTAACTGATATCCACTAAATGGTACAGGGGGATAAAAATGAAAGTTTTAATTTCATATTTATTTAGTACAAAAGGCGGTGTTGAAACCGCTCTGGCAAACAGATTAAGGATGATAAATCCTGATTATGAGGTCGATCTGCATTTTTTTGCAGATTATGGAGGAATGTCTATTTTTGATGGATTTAATGGATCTGTTTTTGTAGAATCAAATCAGAATAATGTTAAAAGTATTATAGATTCCAACGGGTATGATATTGTCATATCTATTGATTCAATTGACATTTTAAAAATATTAAGGGAAGCTAACTATAGCGGAAAAATAGGTTTGGAAGTCCATACAACTTATGCAGAAGGGTTAACTTACTTAAAAAGCAGCCTTGTCCATGACATTGACTTTGTAATAGTTCCTTCTGTATATCAAAAAACCTTAATTCAGAGTGTACTTTCTGACATCAAAATATATGTATTAGGAAATGCAATAAACGACAACATATTTTATATAAAAGATAGCAAATGGCAGCAAAAAAAGAAAATAGTTCTCTGGGTTGGCCGTATTGACCCGCATAAAAACTGGAAACTGTTTCTAAAAATAGCAAGTAAGCTATATGTTAAAAACTCAGACTATTATTTTTGGGTGGTTGGCGGATTAAAGTCAGATCCGTTAGAAATAGATAAATTTGAGAAAACAATATATGAGTTAAATTTAGAAAAATGCCTGCGTTGGATACCACAGGTGGATTATCAGAATATCAGAGAAATTTACAGTATGGCGGCGAATTCAGGCGGATGTTATATATCTACTTCCCAAAATGAATCCTTTGGCATGACTATAATTGAAGCAATGATTTGCAGGTGCCCGGTAATCGTGAATTGTGTTGGTGCATTAAGTGAACTGGTTCAGGACGGCAGGGGGCTTTGTCTTGATAATTTGGAGGATCATATTGATGAGATAAAAAACTTTATTGATATGTCAGACAAGCAAACACTTTTGAACAATGCTATGAATTATGTTAATGATAACTATTCCTGCAGAAGTATAGGACAAAAATTTATTCATATTTTAAATGAAGTAATTTATAACCAGGCTCAATAACATTTGCGGACATAATGTAATGTATAACGAGTGAGCGTCCGCTTCTGCAAAACCAGGGCAAAAAGCGGCAAAAGAATGCGTTCGCGAGTATAGATACATAACTTTATCAACAGGTTTACACAGAGGAGAAATGAATGAAGCAGAAATGCAAAACAATTGTCAAAGCAACTATAATAATACTGTCTGTCTGTTTTGTTATTGCACTTCCGCTTGCTGAATTAAATTTGGCGTACGGCCAATATCCGGCAAGTGTATTTAAAGGTTATGCCGGAAACTTTGCAATACTTGCCTTAAATGTTTTTCCAGTAATACTGCTATTTGCAATTTTTTATTGTATATTTAACCGGATGTGGATTGCTTATTTCATAAGCGGAGGGCTTACGCTTGCTCTTTCTTTAGCCAATTATTATAAACTATATTTTCGGGATGATCCCATGTATTTTGAAGATCTGCTTATTATTCGCGAAGCGGCAACAATGACGGTTAGTGAACAATACAAATTATTTTTAAATGAAAAAATCGTTATTACAATTGCGATTTTGTTATCAGGTACTGTTTTCTTTTTTTATTTTTTTAGAAAAATAAAATTTTCCCCCAAAAAGCGCCTGATAGTTTCCGCGATGTTGTTGGTCGGAATGCCATTCATATTTATATTGTATTCCAACGGAAAAATATATGGGGCAATAGAAAACTATTCGGTGTTGAACAAATGGAGCGCTACTCAACATTATATTTCCCGAGGCTTTTATTATCCCTTTTTACACAGCATAAGCAGTGCATTTGATGATCCGCCGAAAGGTTACAGCGAACAGAAAGCACTTCAGCAGCTTACATATGAAAATTGGGATATTCCGGAAGAGAATAAAGTAAATATTATATCAATAATGAGAGAAGCCTATATTGATTTTTCGCAGTATGGTATTAACGGGCTTGACTGCAGCGGATACGAGTTGTATCATGGATTAGAAGCTGAAAGTTATACCGGAAACTTACTTGTAAATGTATTTGCAGGGGGAACCAGTGACACCGAACGCTGTTTTTTAACTGGTAATTATCGATTAAAGAATTTCCGTGGAAATACAAACTCATATGTATGGTATTTGCGGGAGCAGGGATATACAGTAGAAGGCAGCCACCCGTTTTATCAATGGTTTTATAACAGGCAAAATATTAATGGGTATTTAGGCTTCGAAAGATATCGATTTTTGGAAAATGACTATGAAAAGTTATCCGATAGATATATGCCGGAAGATTCGATTTTATTGTCCGAAATTTATCAGGATTTTTTGAAAAATAAGGAAACCGGCAAGCCTTATTTTTCCTTTAGCTTAAATATTCAAAGTCATGGGCCATATCCTGCTGAATACACTTATTCCGATAAAGAATATCTTACAGGAAATTATTCTGAGGAATGTAAAAAAGCTGTAAATAATTATTTCTATTTTATCATGGATAGTGATGTTCAGCTACTGGAACTGGTAGGCCATATGCGTAATGACCCTGATCCTGTTATAATGGTATTATTTAGCGACCATCTTCCATGGATGGGTGATGGAAATAGTTATTATAAAGAGATGGGATTTGCTGATGATCTGGAAACAGAAAAAGATTTTAGGATACATTATTCTACACGCTATTTAATATGGGCAAATGACTCAGCTAAAAAAATATTAAATAATGATTTTATCGGTGAAGGTCCAACTATATCTCCCTGCTACCTAATGAATTTGACTTTTCAGCAATGCGGTTGGAAAGGACCGGCATTTATGCAGGCAATGACGGATATGATGGAAGTTTTCCCGGTAGTAACTACTAATGAAAAGTATGTAGTTGATAATCAATTGGTAGAAGACATACCGGCTGAAAGACAAGAATTGTTTCAAAAATTTGAATATTTGCAATATTTTTGGAGAAACAATTTTTTGTATTGAATCAGTATCTTGCAAAATGTGTTAGTTTCCTAAAACACTCTTTGGATGCATTGAAAAAATGTAGCATGGAATCATAACAGCCCAGGTTGAGCGCAAGGTCACGGACTATGGAGGTGACCCAAAGCTTATCGGAGCGGAGCATAAGACCTGTTGTAATGGTCACAAACCATTGGAAAGCAACCCTGCGGGAAAAACAGGAACAGATACTTACTGGGTATTTCCATTACTATGGGATAACAGACAACAGTAGGAGCATATGGAATTTTCGATACCAGGTAATCAAGATGCTGTACCACTGGCTAAATCAACGGAGCCATAAGAAGAGTTACAGTTGGAAAGGATACAATGATATGTTAAAGGTGTATCCAATAGTTCCTGCGAGAATTTATGTCAGTGTATATGCTTGATATTGTGAACAATCAGCTTTACAAGGAGCCGGATGCGGGAAAACTGCACGTTCGGATTCTGCAAGGGGTTGGCCCCGTAAGGGGCTTATCTGCTCAACAGTACTATATTACCATTAATTCTTCTTGCGCTATATAAAGCAAATTTCAAGCAATTATGTAAGGCTCGGCAGGTTACCGGAATTTTATCTTTGGTAATGCATTCTACAGTTACGTGGATTTCTTTTGATGAAAAAGCAGAAGATTTGTTGAATATAAAGATACGCCAAGATACACAAACGGGAAGAAGTCGGGAGTTAATAGCCGGTTGACGAATAATTAGTGTCTGTTGCTACCATCACGGCCCAGGATAAAAAGCAGGAGTAGCAGGACAACACAGACAGGATTGAAGTGAAAAAAATATTGTTTTCCGAACTAAAATACACTATATTAAGTTTATGCCATTTAATGGAACTTAATCAGCAGACACTAATTACCTACTTATGTGAGGCAAACCAGAAATTCAAGTAATTTAAACAAATATTAGCAATGTGTATCATATAATAAGGAAAATGTCAAGTCTTTTTTTGCAATAAAAAACATGGTATAATTTAGAAAAATTATTGTAAGCTCTTGACATTTCCTAAAAAATATGATATAAGATACACTTTTATTCTAAAGCAGACATAAGAGGACAATTAAATGCAATTAAGTGAAGAACAATGTATGAAATTTCCGGCTGTGTTGAAAAATAAACTATTAAGACGGGAAATCGAATTACCTGATACAACCATATTTGACTACGAACCAATTTTGGTATATCGAGCGGTAGAACGAACGGAACATGATCATAGTGAAATCCGGTCAGAAGATTTTAAATCATATTTTGAATTAAGGAAAACGCCTAAAACTGCAAGAGGAATAAGTAAGGATTGGAATAAGGATCCTCATTATTACGGTGTGTCCAGTTTTTTGGATAGAAAAATAGTGGAACAAAAGATGAAATTTCCCAATCCCAAAAAGAAGATGGCCGTGGGCTATGTATATAAGGAAGGCGGACCGCAGGATACAAACAGGAGGGAAAAACATGTTTGTTGGTGGCTGTTCGAAAATGCCGATATAAGTGGGTTTGAGATAGAAGAAAGGTAAGAAAATGGAAAAAGAGTTATGTTTTTGCATTCAGGATAATAAATTGTATTTAGAACAGGTATTAGTTGACTATAATGATATACCAATATTTTTTGTATGTAAAGATTGCGAATTATTTTATGTAGTATTGTGTTCCGATATAGAGGAATTGAAATATGTTATTGTTAATGTTTCATGTGTAGATTTGCACCGTTTAATACATGGTATGTTATCCATGCGGGAAGTTTTTACAAAACAAGAAAGTTATTGGGAGATCATGTCGGGGGAAGAAATTGAACAGGATATGGTAACCTGTAAATCCATAAACGAACTTGATTGTTCTGTTTTACCGGAAGCAGGTGCCTGTTTTGAGATATTAACAAATGAGGTAGCATCTTATGTTGAGAAATTTGACAGGGAATTTGGGTTAAAAGAATCTGATGAGTGGTTAGAAAGATCTGATTTTAGCGAAAAGTTTTTAAAAGTGATTTGCCAATACGGTCCTGAAATTGCCGAAAAGTTTGTGGAGGTGTATGAGGGACAGTTCATGCAAAAGATAGCCGTCAGTTCACGAAATGGAGACATTGGATATTCGGAAATTATGAATATTGTTTTTGCACCTAATATAATGAAATCTCAAAAAGAACATTCTGAAGAATGGAGAGCTGTTGAAATGAAAATTTTGGCATATGCAGCATAGAGGAGAATTTATGCAGAATAATGACAGCATACACAGTGTTTTAAAATTGGATAAATTGATTTTCGATAAAATCGAATTCAAAAGATTTGGCTTTAAGAATGATAAGGAACTTGAATTAAAATTTCAGTCAAACATCGCACAGAAGCAAGGTACTGATATATATAGAATTACTTTGGTTCTGAGTGGGAATAAGCCAGATGAGTATTCTCTTGAAATTAGTTTAACCGGTTTTTTTATTATTGAAGATAGTCCGGATATCACACAGGAATTAAAGAATGATCTGGTCAGTAAGAATGCTATTGCTATTTTGATGCCATATATAAGGAGTGAAGTATCATTGTTAACTGCTCAGCCAGGAATGGAATGTGTGGTACTGCCTGCGTTTAATATTAATAAGATGCTTGAAGGGTAGCGTAAAAAAGTTTGTTTTTTGTTAGTTAGTTGAATCAACTGTAGGTTTATTGCTATATCAATATTAGATTGTATTTTCAACAGCTTCCTTACCCGCCTGGAGCAGTTTCAGGAAGCTGTTGAATTCCGTGATATTTAAAGTCTCTGCTTTTTCCGTCCATCTGTCCGGCTAATGCTCTATTTCCTTCCGTTTCCGTTCTTCCGGAATGTCCTCATGCGGCGTGTATAATAGTCTTTTTATGTCATTCCTGTTCGAGTAATGGACTTTCTGGCTGACCGCATCGGATCTGGACCATGGACTGGTGGGATAATCGGGAGAAGGAACTTTCCAAGCTGATGGAGCTTCTGAATGAAAAGAAGGAAGATGTATATCACTGTCGAATAAGAAGAAAGCATGAAAAAAGGAGATTTGAGAAAATGAAGATTGCACTGATCAGTGACATTCACGGAAATTACAAAGCCCTGGAAGCATTTCTGGACTATATCGAACAACATCCGGCAGACGCCATCATCAGCCTGGGGGACTATGTAACCGACGGCCCATATCCAGAGCGTACCATGGCGCTTTTATACGGTATGCGCGAAAAATATACCTGCTATATGCTCCGTGGAAACCGTGAAGACTATCTTCTGGACAATGTGGGAAATAAAGAGGGCTGGAAGCCGTCTTCTGCCAATGGCACTCTCTACTATACATCACAGCACATTACGGAAGCGGACAAGGCATTCTTCGCATCTCTTCCCACAGAACGGGAAGTGTGCATGGAAGGCTGCCCGCCCCTGTACATCTGTCATGGCACGCCCGGAAGAGTGCGGGGTAATGTTCACCAGGAGGAAGGGCTGAAAGAAAAGGTTCTGGCCGGGCTGCCTTACCGTTATCTTCTGGGAGGGCACAGTCATCATCAGGAAATCGACATACAGCAGGGAAAAACCTATATCAATCCCGGCTCCCTGGGCTTTGCCGTAGACGGTGTGGGCAGACGGGCGCAGTTTGCCATATTGACGGGAAATGAGGAAGGGTGGGAAGCTGCATTTGAAGCAATACCCTATGATGTGGACGGGTATCTCAGAGATTTTACGGAGAGCGGTGTGGATGAAATCGGCTTGACGCTGAACAAAGCCATCAAAAAGAGCCTGGTAACAGGCGTAAATTATTTCTTCCGCTGTATTCTTGCCATGGAGGCTGAAGCGAAGGAGCAGGGGCTTGCCTCTATGACAGAACTGCCGGAAACGGCATGGGAGAAGCTGGCGGAGAGATTTGAACTGTGATATGCGATGTAAACTACAACGAGAGACCGCCGGTCATATATGTTCACATTGGACAGATTTGTAAATTTTGTCTCTCATGAGTATAGAAAGCCCATAACGGGAAAATGCTTAGTTCTTTCCGGACTTAATTGAAAAGATAATGTAAGCTTGGAAAGAATCAAATGCTTCTTGACATTTCGTATGAGCGGCATATAAAGGCATAGAGAAGGAGCCGACATGAAATTTTTACTGGCAGCGTTGAATGCCAAATACATACATTCCAATCCTGCAATATACAGCCTGCGTGCTTATGCGGGAGAAGAACTGCGGCAATTTGTGGAACTTGCGGAATACACTATCAACCAGCCCATGCAGGAAATTCTGGCTGACATCTATGTCAGAAAACCTGACGCGATTGGCTTTTCCTGTTATATATGGAACTGGAGGTTGGTTCAGGAGTTGCTGAGCGAGTTGCCCAAGCTTCTGCCGGACACGCCTGTCTGGCTGGGAGGGCCGGAAGTAACCTATGACGCGGGCCGGATTCTGGAGCAGTATCCCTGGCTGGCGGGTATTATGGTTGGCGAGGGAGAGGCGACCTTCCGGGAATTACTGGCATATTATGTCAGGATATCTGCCGATGGTGCTGAGGGGAAATGTGAGGAGGGGTATACGGAAGGCGTCGGGAAAAAGCAGGGAGGTGCGAATGCGGAAAGCGCCGGGAGACAGCAGGGAAGTGCGAGTACGGAAAGTACTGGGGGACAGCAGGAACCAGCACCGCAGATTCTCCAGGAAATCAGCGGCTTATGCCTGCCAGGCGGCTGCACATCTGCCAGGGAGCCGGTCGAGCTGAGCAGCATCCCGTTCCTGTATCATGACCTGAAGCCTTTCGAGAACAAAATCATATATTACGAGTCCGGCCGGGGCTGTCCCTTTTACTGCAGTTATTGCCTGTCATCAGTGGAAAAGCGCGTAAGGCTGCGTGACATTAATGTCGTAAAAAAGGAACTGCAGTTTTTTCTGGATCACAAAGTGAAACAGGTAAAGTTTGTGGACAGGACTTTTAACTGCAGCCATTCCCATACAATGGCGGTCTGGCAGTACATTCAGGAACATGACAATGGTGTCACAAACTTTCATTTTGAAATTTCTGCCGATATTTTGCGGGAGGAAGAGATTGCTCTCCTGAACGGTTTCCGTCCGGGACTGGCACAGTTGGAAATCGGCGTCCAGTCCGTGAATCCCATGACACTCCAGGCCATCGGACGGGTGACAGATCTGGAAAAACTGGAGTATGCAGTGGCGGCAATCCGCAGCGGCGGAAATGTTCATCAGCACCTGGACCTGATTGCCGGACTTCCCTACGAAGATTATGAGAGCTTCAGAAATTCCTTTAACCGGGTTTACCGCATGCGCCCGCAACAGCTGCAGCTGGGGTTCCTGAAGGTTCTGAAGGGTTCCGGTATGTGGGAGCAGGCTGCGGAATATGGTATTTTTTATATGGAACAACCGCCCTACGAAGTACTGTATACAAAATGGCTGTCCTATGAGGAAATCCTGCGCCTGAAGAGGGTAGAAGAAATGGTGGCAATCTACTACAACAGCGCACAGTTCACCCATACCATGCTCTTTTTGGAGAGAGCCTTTCCGGACCCCTTTTCCATGTATGAGGCGTTGGCTTTCTTCTATGAACAGAAGAGATATGCCATCTCCAGCCCTTCCCGTGCCCGCCGGTATCATATTCTTCTGGAATTTGCCATAGAATATGACAGGAAGCGTCAGGCAGCGTACAGAGAATTGCTTGTTTTTGATATGTATCTGCGGGAAAATCTGAAGAGCAGGCCGGAATTTGCCCCGGAACTGACACCGTACAAAGAGATTGTCCGTTCTTTCTATAAAATAGAAGAAAAAGAGCGCCGCTGTCTGCCGGATTACCGGGAGTATGACTGGAAGCAGCTGATGAAAATGACACATCTGGAGCCCTTTGCCTGTCCTGTCTGGGATACGGGGCAGATGGCTGAGCAATATGACAACTGGGATGAAGACTTGAAACTGCATAAAGAAAAGCGGTTCTTAGTGCTTTTTGATTATCAGAAAAGAAATCCGCTGAATTATGAAGCGGCGGTACAGCATCTCCTGTGTGCAGACGGAGGGAGACCCTGCAAATATGTGTAGCCATAGCCGCGCTCACTACCTCTAAAATTAATCAGTAGTGAGCGCGGCCGCACATTTCAGGTTTTTTGTCAACCCCCTAAGGGAAAATTTATATTTTCGTAGAAAAATAGGTTAGACCTATATAGCAGAATCTAACCTAATACTTATCGAAATGACATTGGTGTCTGAAGTGTTACAAATTAACATGATTAACATGATTTTTCTACAAAACTTTGCCGTCATAGCTTGAAAATAATAAGATAAGATGGTACACTTTTGACAACTGTACGAATACTGTTTCCCGGTGTTTTGGCAGAGCAGGTGGGGCGGATATATGAGAGGGCGGAGAACAGGTTCCACATGGATATGGTGGGTATTTTTGATTGTATTGGTAGTGGCATTGTTTTTTGGGGGGATTGCGGTATTGATAGCTGTGGACAAGCATTATGCATGTTTCCGTGCAATGTTAGTTCACTTCCTGGAGGCAGACAATCATTTTGACGGCGGCTTGTGGTTTTCGGCGGCTGCTACTTTTGCAGGTGCTCTGATCAGTGCGGTTCCGGGGTTAATGTGCGGGTTGTTGGCATATATTCAAACAGAACGACTGCATGAACTGGAGGACAGATATCATCGGCCAGGGTTGGAGCTGGATGAGGCAAAGGTGAGCATTATTGTGCTACGCAACGGGAAGGGGGATATGCTGAAGCGTTGGGAGGAAATCAGGGACGGGTTGCCATGGAATGAATACAGATATCGCCGCTGTGCGGAAGAAGCCATTGATAAGCAGCATCCTTTCTATATTGTGTTAAGGATGTGCTTCCATGTAAAAAATGAAGTGACAGTGAAGCATATTTCTGTCAGGCAGGTGGATTTTCTGATTGGGGAAGAAACTTTGAAATGGGTGTTAACTGGAAGGAAGTCAGAGAAGACACGTTATAAAATCTGGGAATTTGAGAAACAGATAGAACAGGGGGAGACTAAGTATACCCTGGAGGGGATTCTTTGTCCTTTAAAAGAGAATGGGACGGCTGATTTCTGGTATGCAATGCGGGGGTTTGCCCTTCATGAGGATATTCGCGATTCTGAACGCAGGGATTTGGAGTTAAACGTGCACATGAATGTGGAATATGAATATAGTGCCAGAAGCGGCGCAGAATGTATGCTGAGAGTGGAATTTGACGTGAATAAGATGCAGCAGACCAGAGTGGTACAGGAAAATTGTTCCTGTAACGGTTATTTCACGTTTGACATAAAAAGAGATAGATTTTTCAGGACGCGGAAATGGTATCCGCCAAAACGGACAGGGGGGATATGAGGTGAGAAGAGAACTGGCAATAAAGCGTGAGAAAATATTAAAAAGAATCTCTCTGGAGGAATATAGAGGGTTGCTTGATTTTGTGGAGCGGGTATATTTGTCTGAGTATGCTTTGAAGGTGCTGCTTGCCAGAAAGTGTTCCAATCTGTTTTTGGCGTTGATCGACCTTGTTCGGGAAGAGGACGGAGGCAGGGTCAGACATTTATACCGGCAGAAGTTTCAGGAGGGAAAAGAACCGGTCATTGTTTCGGACCGGGCACTTTGCTTTTTCAGGAAGTCCATAAAAGAGGGATGTTTTGACAGTATTTTAATTGTGGACGATGTGATGATACATGGTACCACAGTGGAGCTGCTCTATGACCAGATCAAACCCCTGGTGGAAGGAACGGAGTGCAGGATTGATGTGTGGGCTTATGTGGCAAACCGGAACGAAGTGATTCAGGCGGTTATGCAGAAGGCAAAAGTTGACAGGCAGTGTGGGACATACGAATGGCGTGCTATAACAGACAATATCGTTGAAATTTTCCATCTCACAGACCGTCCATATACCTCCTATGTGCCGAATATGGTTTTAAAGGGGGAATCTTCCTTGAGAAAGGCCATGGAAGCATTCCGGCATAATCCGGCGGTGAAGGAGATTCATAATATCCTGCAAAAGGAAGCAGGTTTCTTTTTGTATGCCTGGATTGACCCGGAGAGGTGGAATTTTTCCCTGTTTCGCAGTATCAGGTTCTACAGGAGTGAGGATTTGGGGCAATGTGTGGCTGTTCCCATGGTATCTCTGATGCCTGTGCGGGAGGAAGTGCTTTTTTGGTATGCGGAAATCCTGAAAGAGTTTATTTGCGAGGACTATTTTCAGGAGGTATTTCCCGTTTGTCGGGAACTGAGTTACAGATTAATGATCTATGTCATCAGCTCGCTATGGGGCAGATTTTTCTTTGAGAAGACTCTTGGATGTCCGGCTGCAGGGGAAGAACTGGAGAATTCCCTGGAGGAAGAGGTGAATTTTGGTAAGAGGATTCTGAACAGAGAACGGATCAAGGGGTTAAATATAGAACAGATAGAAAAGGTGATGAGCAGACTGGAGAAAGCATATCAGGAAGTGGATTCAGACACATTATTGGGGCTTAGTCCGGATTTTCAGATTTTGAAAGAGAAGACAGAATATAAATTAGAACAGAAAAATGTGGAAAAGGATCCGATGCAGGTATTGACTTTCCTGCATGCCAATGCGGAGAAAGAGGAAGAACTCTGGAAAGAAGGCAGGCATAAGGGGACGGGAATGCCAGTGCGTCTGGACGGATATCCCCTTTGCTGTATTCCTGATCTTTTTGCGGATCAGAGCAGAGAGGAGATATTGATGCAGATTCTGTGTGCCATAGACCTGGGGCATGGCTCTATTATCACAAAGGCTTACGAAGCGGAGGAAGGTGTCTTCTATGTTTCACTGCTTCATTCAGGGGAGCGGAGCTATAAATATGTTGAAATGAGATACTTTCCTTTTCTCTATGGATTGTTTGAAATAGAAAAAGGGATGAGAGAGAGAGAGGACAGGCAGGAAGAGGAAGACGGATGTAAACGCAGGTTCATGGAAGAATATGCTAAAAGGATGGGGAAAGCCTGTACAGAATATACCAGAGAAGATTTAAGTAAGCTTTGCGCGATGGATGTGACAGAGGCTTATAAATCTGTGCTGATCAGGGATGCATGGCATTATTCTGACCAGGGCGCTTTACAGGCGGCAATTGATATGGCTGATGTGATATTGCAATAATAATTAAGAAAATGGGGAATGAATTGGTAAATGGACAAGGGACAACAGATAAAAGGCTTGATACCGGCAGTATATAATGTCAGGTTTGATCAGACAGCAGGGAGTTGTATGAATGAGGCCTGTAAATATGGAAAGTGCATCTGCATGGACAGCGAACAGGCAGGTCTGTTGCAGGGAATTCTTGTAAAAGAAGATTTTATCGGTATGGATATACGGAAAGGAAATTTCCTTTTTTTCAATTTGCAGCATGGAGCAGCGCAGGCGGATCAGAAATGTCCGCAGGCGGTACAGGGAAATGAAAGGCTGCCAGACTGGTTTGTTCCTCATAGAAACCTGGTCGGTTGGGAGGAACTGGACAGACAAATAGGGGAGGCTGTCCGGGACGGCCAGGCGGATTTTGCAGATATGTTGGGGTCGGTTCCGGCTGTCTATATGATCAACTCTTCCCGGGAACTGGATGAGCGGGAGAGTCTGCTCAGTCTCTGTGTTTATGCATCATGCCCTCAGCGCTATTTGGATCAGCTGCTGAGGGCTGTTATTTGCTATACGATTGGCTGTTATAAAAAGGGAGATACCACTAAATGGAGTGAATATACTCAAAAAATTACAGAACTGTTTCATAAATTGAACATCCTTTTTGATAATAGTGAGAAGCGGATAGAAGAATTGATGGAGGTCATGGATCACTATTTTACCAGGCTGGGTGTTAAAGGAAAAGGAAGTCAGATCCGTATGGCTCAGAATGTGCTGGGTGAGTGCAGGGACAGAATAAAGAATGTTCCGAACAGGAAGCTTGCTGTATGTGAGGGAGAGAAAAGCAAACAATGGTATCGTATTTTGAAGAAAATATTTGAGATAATGGGGATGCCGATGAAAGGATTCCCGGAGTTAAACTTTGTGGATCCCAAGATATCACCATCAGACTATGACGATATTATTCAAATTATGAATGATGTGATGGCAGACCAGAATAAGACATGTCAAGTGCTGGAGAAAATCAGAGATGTCTTTTATTATGGGAGGGACATCACGGATGATGAGGTCATACAGGAGCTGCGGAGGATTTCAAAGGCATAAGGACAGAGGAAGGAGCGGAAGAACATTTTACATAATAAGCTTTGCAGAAAGGAAACATTTCCAAAATGAAAATAACATTATGGAGAGATATCCCGCAGATGCCATCACCTGCCCCGAAGCCGCCGCATGGCTTTGCGATCATTGTGGGAACTGTTTTTAACAAGTGAGCAGGGTCTGGCATCTAATAGCACGCAGAGGGAATTTTATTGGGAGTTTGAAAAAAATAATTGGATTTACATATCAATAAAGCCACTATATAGTTGACTTTTACTAAAAAATGGAATACAATGCTTAAGGTGGGCTAAACGAAACAAGGTGAAAAGCCCGTTAACATATACTCGTAAGGAAAGGAAGTTATTGATTATGGCAAGGAAGAAGGCTGAACCCGCAGTGAAGGCTATGGAAGCAACAGAGGCTGAAGCTATTGAAACTAAGACAGAAGACATAAAGGCAGAAAAAACAGTAGCAGAGTCCAGTGCAGCAGAGCCGGCAGCAAAAACAAAGAAGGCCCCTGCAAAGAAAAAGACGGCAAAAGAAGTGAAGACAGAGACCGAAAGCGCCAAAACGGAGGCGGCAAAAGAGGAACCTGTGAAGGAAGAGGAAGGAAAGGCTGAAGCCCCTCAGAAGAGTGCCAGGGCTTCTTCATCAAAGGCAGCCGCGAAGGAGTCCGGACAGAAGACTGTCCTGCATGTCCAGTATGCCGGAAAGTCTGTGGCAGAGGAAGATCTGATCAAGAGCGCAAAGGATATCTGGGAGTATGACCTGAAGCACAAGGCAGGCGACCTGACCAGTATTGAGTTATATGTAAAACCGGAAGAGAATATGGTTTACTATGTAATGAATGAAGATGTGAAGGGAAGCTTTCCTATTTAGGGTTTCCGACAGCTCATTTTCTGCACAATACCTTCGTTAAGGAAAAACAGCATCAGGATCATCGCGGTCAAGCGGGATTCGGATGCTGTTTTTTATTTGCATTCTGCGTTTTAGAATTTTTTTAGAATTATTTTCGCCGAAATTGGTTGACAATGTATAGGGTAAGTGATATTTTATGGTTATCAGATGTTAGCACTCCTTTTGAATGAGTGCTAATAACAAAAGGGAGGCAGCCTGGATGGAGTTGGATGAGAGAAAAAAGAAAATCCTGCAGGCGGTCATCCGCAATTATCTGGAAACAGGTGAGCCGGTTGGCAGCAGAACCATCTCCAAGTACACCGACCTGAATTTAAGCTCTGCCACCATCCGGAATGAGATGGCTGACCTGGAGGAAATGGGATACATTTTCCAGCCCCACACATCTGCGGGCCGGATTCCCTCCGACAAAGGCTACCGCTTTTATGTGGACGCCATGATGGAGGAGAAGGAGCGGGAGGCCGGGGAGATACGGGAAATGAAGGAGATGTTAGTGGAGCGCCAGAGCAAGATTGAGACGCTGCTAAAGCAGGTGGCAAGGGTACTGGCACAGAATACACAGTACGCCACCATGATATCCGCTCCCCGGTCAAAGCGAAGCAAGCTGAAATTTATTCAGCTTTCCCGTGTGGATGCCCACCAGCTTCTGGCGGTGATTGTCCTGGAGGGAAATGTCATCAAGAATAACATTCTGCCCGTGGAAGAGGAACTGGATGACGAGACGCTGCTGAAGCTGAATATCCTGCTGAATACCAATTTGAACGGCCTGGCCATTGATGAGATCAATCTGGCGATGATTGCCGTGATGAAGCAGCAGGCGGGGATTCACAGCCATATCGTCAGTGAGGTCATTGACGCGGTGGCGGAAGCCATCAGGGCGGAGGAAGACCTGGAGATTTACACCAGCGGAACCAATAATATCTTCCGATATCCTGAGCTGGCAGACCAGCAGAAGGCCAGTGAGTTGATCAACACCTTCGAGGAGAAGAAGCTGTTGGGAGAGTTGCTGCAGGATACCCACACAGAAGTGGAGGAAACCGGGATTCAGGTATACATCGGCTCGGAGACGCCGGTGCAGAGCATGAGAGATTGCAGCGTGGTCACGGCAACCTATGAATTGGGAGGCGGTATGAAGGGAACAATCGGTATCGTGGGACCCAAGAGGATGGATTATGACAAGGTCGTAACGACGCTGAGGACTATACAGACACAGTTGGATGAACTGTACAGGAGTGAAGAGAAGACATAGAACAGATGGATGCGTAGCGGAAGGGCGAGAGCCGATGCCGCGTCACAGAAACAGATATGGAAAAAGGAGGTCAGAGACTGGGGATATGGAAGATCAGGAAGTAAAGACAGAAAAAGACCAGAACACACCCGAAGCTGAAAGCAGTACAGAGGAAAGTAAAAAGGCAGGATCAGCGGAAGAGGCTGTAGAGGAAACAGAAGCTTCAGTGGAAGAATCTTCGGAAAGCACTGAGGAGGAAAGCGAGACGGCTCCCCCGGAGGGAGAGGACCCGAAGACCTGGGCAGAGAAAAGGGCAGCAAAGAAACAGGCGAAGCTGGACAAAAAGGCTCAGGGCTACAAGGATCAGATTGAGCAGCTTGAAGATAAGGTAAAACGCCAGTTGGCCGAATTTGAGAATTTCCGCAACCGCACGGAGAAGGAAAAGCACGCCATGTTTGAGACAGGTGCAAGGAGTGTCGTAGAGAAAATACTTCCCGTGGTGGATAATTTTGAGAGAGGCCTGGCGACGGTGCCGGAGGATAAGAAGGAAGATCCCTTCGTGGACGGCATGGAGCGCATTTATAAACAGTTTCTCACGGAACTGGAAAATATAGGGGTAAAACCCATAGAAGCCGTTGGACAGGAATTTGACCCCAATCTGCACAATGCGGTCATGCAGGTGGAGAGTGAGGAGTACGAATCCGGCGTGGTAGCCCAGGAATTGCAGAAGGGGTATACTTACCGGGACAGCGTAGTAAGGCATTCCATGGTTGCCGTAGTACAGTAGCCGGCATATGTCAGATTGTGTGAAGTACCCATGTTTGATTGCCGGCCAGGGCATACGGCAGTGACATGGTTGTCATAAAATGCTGTTCACTCAGGATTTCCTGTAAATGACAGCATGCAAAGAGGGTTAGGCACCTTCTTTTAAAAAGAGATATCAGACACAGTATCAAAACCAGTATCCGCATACTTCAAACCGGAGGATTGTGCGGAACTATAATAGGAGGACAACTAGAAATGAGCAAGATCATCGGTATTGACTTAGGTACGACTAACAGCTGTGTTGCAGTTATGGAAGGTGGCAAGCCCACCGTTATAGCGAATGCAGAAGGCGCGAGAACCACACCTTCCGTAGTGGCATTCACGAAGACCGGCGAGAGGCTGGTAGGCGAGCCCGCAAAGCGTCAGGCGGTTACCAATGCGGAGAAGACCATCGCGTCCATCAAGAGAGATATGGGTACGGACAACGGACGTTCCATTGACGGCAAGAGATATTCCCCTCAGCAGATTTCAGCAATGATTCTTCAGAAACTGAAGGCGGATGCCGAGAGTTATCTGGGAGAGAAGGTTTCGGAGGCAGTTATCACCGTTCCTGCATACTTTAATGACGCACAGCGCCAGGCAACCAAGGATGCAGGCAAGATTGCCGGTCTGGAGGTAAAGCGTATCATCAACGAGCCTACGGCTGCTGCTCTGGCTTACGGCCTTGACAATGAGAAAGAGCAGAAGATTATGGTATATGACCTGGGCGGCGGTACCTTTGATGTGTCTATCATCGAGATCGGCGACGGCGTAATCGAAGTGCTCGCAACCAACGGCGACACTCATCTGGGCGGCGATGACTTCGATAATAAAATCATTCAGTGGATGTTATCCGAGTTTAAGAAGGCGGAAGGCGTTGACTTAAGCGGTGACAAGATGGCGATGCAGAGACTGAAAGAAGCTGCCGAGAAGGCAAAAAAAGAGCTTTCCAGCGCCATGACCACCAATATCAACCTGCCTTTCATTACCGCAACGGCAGAAGGCCCCAAGCATTTCGATATGAATTTAAGCCGTGCGCAGTTTGACGAACTGACACATGATCTGGTAGAGAAGACAGCCATCCCCGTGCAGAACGCCATGAGAGATGCAGGACTGACCAATTCCGACCTGGGACAGGTGCTTCTGGTAGGCGGTTCCACCCGTATCCCTGCGGTTCAGGATAAGGTAAGACAGATGACAGGCAAGGAGCCCAGCAAGACGCTGAATCCGGATGAGTGTGTGGCAATCGGCGCTTCCGTACAGGGCGGCAAGTTGGCGGGCGATGCCGGCGCAGGCGATATCCTTCTGCTGGATGTAACGCCTCTGTCCCTGTCCATCGAAACCATGGGCGGCGTGGCTACCAGGCTGATTGAGAGAAATACCACTATCCCCACCAAGCACAGCCAGATTTTCTCCACTGCCGCAGACAACCAGACAGCCGTGGATATCAATGTGGTACAGGGTGAGAGACAGTTTGCAAGGGACAACAAGTCTCTGGGACAGTTCCGTCTGGACGGAATCCCTCCTGCAAGGAGAGGCGTTCCTCAGATCGAGGTTACCTTCGACATCGATGCCAACGGTATCGTGAACGTATCCGCCAAGGATCTGGGAACCGGCAAGGAGCAGCATATCACCATTACCGCAGGCTCCAATATGTCCGATGACGAGATCGAAAGGGCAGTGAAGGAAGCGGCGGAGTTTGAGGCGCAGGACAAGAAGCGTAAGGAAGCCGTAGAGGCAAGAAATGAGGCGGACTCCTTCGTATTCCAGACAGAGAAGGCTCTTACCGAGGTTGGCGACAAGATCAGTGACAGCGAGAAATCCGCGGTTCAGGCTGATTTGGATGCAGTGAAGGCTGTCCTGGACAGGACGAAAGACCAGGAGATGAGCGACAGCGACGTAGATGAGCTGAAGGCAGCAAAAGAGAAGCTGATGAACAGCGCTCAGAGCCTGTTTACCAAGATGTATGAGAATATGCAGCAGGCACAGGGCGGCCAGGCAGGGCCGGATATGAGCGGCGCGGCAGACGCAGGAAGCAATTCCGCTCCCGATGATGATGTTATCGACGGAGATTTCCGCGAGGTATAAATAATTAGCGTTCAGAGTCATGTTACGGTATATGACGCATCTGTCAAACGGTAACTGTAAAATAGGAAAACGGTGTCATATACGGCACCGTTTTCGTGAGTTTGTTCCGGTGACATTTTTGCGGTTTTGCTGTAATAAAGGATTGAATAAGTGAGCAAAATGTGGTAATTTAGAATAGTGTGTATTCTGTATTGAGATTATGAGGAGTTTATTATGGCAGAGCAGAAGCGAGACTATTATGAAGTCCTTGGCGTGGACAAAGGTGCAGATGATGCTGCAATCAAAAAAGCATACCGCGTTCTGGCGAAGAAGTATCATCCTGACATGAATCCCGGGGATGCGGAGGCGGAGAAGAAATTCAAAGAAGCCTCGGAAGCGTATGCCGTGTTGAGTGATCCGGATAAAAGGCGTCAGTATGACCAGTTCGGGCATGCTGCCTTTGAGGGAGGCGCAGGCGGAGCCGGCGGCTTTGACTTCAGCGGAGCGGATTTTGGTGATATATTCGGCGATATATTCGGTGACCTTTTTGGCGGCGGCCGCAGCAGGTCCCGCAGTAACGGCCCCATGAAAGGCGCGAATCTTCGGACCAGCGTGCGTATTACTTTCGAGGAGGCTGTATTTGGCTGTAAGAAAGAGATTGAACTGAATGTGAAGGAGACCTGTAAGACCTGTAACGGTTCGGGAGCGAAGCCGGGAACCAGTCCTGAAACCTGTCCGAAGTGCGGCGGCAAGGGGCAGGTGATGTTCACCCAGCAGTCTCTCTTCGGAACGGTCCGCAATGTGCAGACCTGTCCGGACTGTCAGGGCAGCGGCAAGATTATCAAGGAAAAATGTGCCGATTGCCGCGGGACAGGGTACATCGCAATGAAAAAGCGGTATTCCGTTGACATTCCTGCAGGAATCGACAACGGACAGTCCACCCGTATGCCTGGGTTGGGAGAGCCGGGAATCAACGGCGGTCCCAGGGGCGACGTGCTGATCGAAGTGATTGTGGGGCGTCATCCTATTTTCCAGAGACAGGATTTTGATATTTACTCCACGGTGCCGGTTTCATTCGCTGTGGCGGCGCTGGGCGGTGAAGTAATGATCGATACGGTGGACGGCAAAGTGATTTATGACGTGAAGGCCGGTACTCAGACGGATACCAGGATCAGACTTCGCGGCAAAGGTGTACCGTCCTGGCGGAATAAGGATGTGCGCGGCGACCATTATGTCACATTGGTAGTACAGGTTCCGGATAAGCTGAAGCCTGAGGCGAAGGAGTTACTGCGCCAGTTTGATGAAATTACCGGAAATTCCCTGAACGCCGCGAAAGCGGCCACAGAACAGGAGCAGCACGGTGGTGAGAGCAGGGAGAACGCGACAGAAGGCAAAAAGAAGAAGCGCTGGAAATTATAAGGTTGATATTGAGAGGGATTAATGGGTGGCATCCGCACTTTTGGGGGCTTTCCGGGGGCATGACATTTTCTGTCAGGGAAGTTTTGACGGGAAAAGGAGTTGGTTCGGCCATTTGCCAGTCTTGATGTATAACGAGGGAGCGCTGCTGTAACATTGAACAGGAAAGAGGCAAATGAATGCGCTCACGAGTATAAGCTTATAGCTTCAGGAGGGTTGAAATGGATAAAAAATTCCGCATTCCCATAGCCTTCTGCATGGCGGCTGCCTGGATTATTTTCATCAATAGCTGTGCGGGCATTTTCTTTGAAACCAATGATGACCGTTTGATTTCGGAGATTTTTTCCGGGGCGGTGACCGGTGCTCCCGAGGCTCATGCCTATTATGTGGATTATATTTTGGGCTTTATACTGTCCCTGCTTTACCGTATTACAACGAAGGTTCCGTGGTATGGGGGAATGCTTGTGCTGTTTCAGTTTCTGTGCTGGTTCTTTACTGCGAATGCATTTCTTGGCCGCTGTAAAAGCAGGAGCGACTGTTTCCGGGCATTTGTGTGCTGTATTCTCCTGTATGCTGCCGGATTTTATGTCATTGCCGGGATACAGTTTACTTCCACGGCCGCGCTTCTGACCATAACCGGGTATCTTTGCTTCCTGCTTTACCCTGAGGGGAAAGGGCGGTATGTACTTTTCTTTCTGTTTGAACTTCTTGCCTTTCTGCTGCGAAGCAATGCAATGCTCATGCTTCAGCCAATGGGTTTCCTGACGCTTTCCGGATATTATATTCAAGAACGCCGGAATTTACTGATTTGTCCAGGGCCGGAATCTGCTCGCCGGTCTTTCGCTATAAGCGATGACTGCAGTTCTATTCGACGTGCAGTATATTTTGCAAAACGGCAGTTGCATCGTTTTCGCGCATTTTCCGGGAAGGAATGGGTGAAAAACCATGTGCCTCTGCTGCGGGCGGCGGTTCTTGTGCTTGTTGTGCTGCTTATGGGCAAAGGCAGTCATTTTGTTTTCCATGGCGGTCCGGGATGGAAGGAATATGAGAAGATCAATGAAGCAGTTACGGCTATCACGGATTATGCTGATATACCGGAGTATGATCAGGTCCGTTCCATTCTTGAAAAATACAATGTGACTGAAAAACAGTATGCAGCCTTTGGCGTGTATACAATGCTTGAAGAAAATCTTTCCGGCGACTGTCTGCTGGAAATCGCGGAAGTGGCCCGTAGCCGGGACGTGAAGCCGGGAGCAGCGCAGATATGCAGGCAATTTCTGGAGGGCTATACCGTTGGAGAAAATTCGGGGGAATTAAATCTGCTGCTGATGGCCGGGTGGGCAGTTTTGTTGGTTTTTCTTTTTATTGAGAGAAACGTTTCCCTTCTGTTCCCGTTGGCAGGGCTTTTCCTTGGACGCAGCGCCATCTGGATCTTTCTGCTCTATGGGGACAGGACGCCGCCCAGGGTGATGGTTCCGCTGTATTTAGGGGAGATTGCGTTGCTGCTTTGTCTGCTGTTTTTGAGCGGCGGGAGTGAGAGGGTACCGCGAAATAAATCCGGCGAGTCGGAATTGCGAATGGAAAAATGCGCTTTTTTGAAAATGAATTTGTCTGTAGTGCTGTTGTTGTTGCTTTTGCCTTTTGGGGCAAAGGCCCTGAAGACACAATACAGGGAATTTTCAGCGGCACATGCTGCGGAATCCGTTTATTTCAGCGGCATGCGGGATGTGGTATCCTATTGTAACGAACATCCGGAAAAACGCTTTCTTATAGACTCAAGCTCGTTGATTTATTATCGGGGCAGTGCCTTTGAAACCGAAATATACGGACAGCGAAATGGCGTGATTACAGGCTGCTGGTATTCCGGCGCTCCCGGGCTGTGTCAGTATACGAAGGATTATTTTGCGGACAGCAGCGTTATATACCTGATTGCTTCGGCTGAAATGGAAATGCAGTATGGCAGAGTGTTGGAGTATCTGGAGGAGAGGCTTGGCACGGATGCTTATCTGGAAGATGCGTTTACGGCTTCCAATGGTGGGGAATATCTGATTTATGGACTTCAAAAAAAGTAAGAAATTCTGCAAGGTTTTTACTGTGCCCGTCGTATTACAGATAGAAGCATAAAAATAGGGAATACCGACGGAAGGAAGGAAATGAAAATGAAGAAACTGTTAATGACGGGAGCGGCATTGGTACTAGTTGCAGGAATGGGGATAACGGTTGCGGCGGCAGGGACTATCAAGCAGGGGAGCGGGGGGCAGCATCATATGAGCCATTCGCAGTGGCATTTGGACGGACGTAATTGTGTGACGGCAAAAGCAGGCAGGATTGTGACATACGGGGTACATCATGCGGAACCGGAAGGGGGCGACCGGACAGGTATCCTGGCTGATGCGGTCGATTATACGGACGGGACAGGAAGCTGCCATATATCGGACGGATACTGCATGAAATGGAGCGATGCAGATGGTGATGGGGTATGCGATCTGTGCAGGAATCCGGCATACCATGAGAGCGGAGCGGAGTCAGGCGCAGGAGGAAATTGTCATATATCGGACGGATACTGCGTGAACTGGAGCGATGCGGATGGTGACGGGGTATGCGATCTGTGCAGGAATCCGGCATACCATGAGAGCGGAGCGGAGTCAGGCGCAGGAGGAAATTGCCATATATCGGACGGATACTGCATGAACTGGAGCGATGCGGACGGTGACGGAGTATGCGATCTGTGCAGGAACCCGGCATATTGTGAGAGCGGTGATGGGAATGGAGCGCAGGGTAGTGGAAATGCGGTATCTCAGGACAGCGGCAGCACAGCGGGGAGCCAGGGACAGAATTACGGCGGATACGATTTGGAATGTTATGGCACCGATTACAACGGTTGCGGAAACAGCGGCCGCGGACATCATAGTTCAGGGCATCACGGCCGCGGACATCATAGATAACAGAAACCGAAAAGAGCGGCGGCAGCCTCAGGGATGCAGCCGTTTTTTCGGTTTGGGTTTTGGCGGAAAATCAGTTCATAAGGGGTGGTGAAGTGATGCGCAGCGAGTTTGAAGTAAACCGCGCAGTGGAGCAATATTCCGATATGATACAGCGCATTTGCCTGTGTCATCTGAAAAATGCAGCCGATACGGAAGATGTGTTCCAGACTGTTTTTCTGAAATATATGCTTTATGAGGGAGACTTTGAGAATGCCGGCCACGAAAAGGCGTGGATGATTCGCGTGACTGTCAATGCCTGTAAGGATTATCTGAAAAGTCTGTTCCGCCGTCGTGCGGTATCTCTGGACGAGCTTGGAGAGGCAGCGGCAATTCCGCCTGGGCAGCATGAAGTGCTGGATGCTGTCCTGGCCCTGCCGGAGAAGTACAGGGATGTGATTTACCTGCATTATTATGAAGGATATTCAGCAGCGGAAATGGGCAGAATTTTGAAAAAGAAGGAAAATACGGTCTATTCGCTGCTGTCCCGGGGGCGGGCCATGCTGAAGGAAGCGTTGGGAGGTGATTTGTGATGCGTTCATCCGATAGGATTCATGATGCTTTTGGCTCGGTCAAAGCGGGTGATGAGCTGAAATCTCTCACAAAAGAATATTTAAAGACGGCCAGACAGTGTGAAATCCGTCAGAGAAGACGGGCAGATGCCGGAAAGCCGGTTTTTCGGCAGGTATTTGCAGGCATTTGCGTCATACTGGTTCTGGCTTTGGGGGGCGGCGGTTATTTCCTGATGGGCATACCGGTTTCTTATGTCAGTATAGACGTAAATCCGTCAATCGAGCTTGCGCTGAACCGTCTTGACCGTGTGATAACGGCTGAGGGGTATAATGCGGACGGTACAATGATTCTGGATGCCGTATCGGTAGGAGGAATGCATTATACCGAGGCGATTGAACAGTTGGTGGAAAGTCAGGCCATGCAGCCTTATCTGTCAGAAAATGCAGGACTTACCTTTACCGTCGCTTCGGAAAGCGGTCAGAGGGAAAATGCGCTGCTTACCGGAATTAAGAGTACTTCCGGATGCCGGGAGCATGGGGGTCTGGGCTATGGGGCGGATATCAGTGCCGTTCAGGAGGCCCATGAAAGCGGCCTGTCCCTGGGGAAGTATGCCGCCTATCAGGTCCTGCTTCAGTATGACAGCTTCATTACCCCGGAAGACTGTCATAACATGACCATGTCTGAAATTCATGGCCTGATTGAGGAGCATGAGAATGAGCACGAGGAGGAGCATAACGGAAGTGGAGGACATGGCAGAAGCGGAGGACACGGCCACAGTCATGAGCAGAAGCAGTGATTTTCTCTTTTCAAATAAGGAAAAACAGTGTATAATCATGAATCATGAAAGACGAAAAGAATGAATTTTTAGGACTCCTGTGCAATTTATATCTGGTCGTACTGTTGGTTGTGCTGCCTTTGTATACCGGAAATGGGTATTGGCAGCTGGGTGATACAAAGTATATGCTGTTTCGGAATCTTTCTTTTCTGTGTCTGGGAAGCTGGCTGCTTGCCGGGATGCCAGGGCGTATCAGGGGGGCGGCAGAATATTTCAGAAGACGGAATGAATACTTTGGCGATAATAAAAAACCGATATTACATGCAAAACAGACAGGAGTCAGGGCTGTCAGTCAGGAAGGGCCCGGCTGGAAAGCTGCGGGGCGACAACAGAGAGACAGTAGGAAAAACAGGCGGAAGCAGACTGTCTTCAGCGGCATGGATTTGCTGATGATGAGTTACGGTATCTGTGTGATACTTTCAGCCGTTTGCAGCTCTTACGGAAGGCTGGCGTGGGTTGGCTATGAAGGCTGGTACATGGGAGCAATTTCACAGATCCTGTTTATCGGGATTTATTTATTCGTGTCCAGGCAGTATGACGGCGCAGCCTGGCCGGTGTATCTGGGCGAGGTGGCTTTCTTTCTGGTGACTCTGCTCGGATTGCTTCACCGGCTGGGAATTGACCCGCTGGGGCTGATGGGAAGCTGGAACAGCAGAGACTGGGAGTACAGTCATATGCTGTCAACACTTGGAAATATCAATTGGCTGTGCGGATATTACAGTGTCGTGACAGCGTTTGTAATTGTTCATTTTTTCAGAGAGAAGAGACGGTGTCTGCAGGTGGTGCTGTATCTGATATCGGTGTCTGCCTTTGTGCTTTTGCTGCTTCAGGGCAGTCAGAGCGGTCTGTTGATTTTAGGAGCATGTGCGGCAGTTTGCTTTTGGCTGGGGAAACGGCAGGGCGGCGTATGGGGAAAGCTTTTGCTGCTTTTAGCGGGAACCTTCTTTTGTATGCCATTGATGGAATGGCTGATGAGGCTGCGGGGGAGCAGGGCCGCAATAGCGGCGGATGGAAATATTTTTGCGTTTACCAGCTGGTATGGCTGGATGCTGTCAGGAGTTATCTGCATCTTTCTTTTTTTATTGTTGGAGAAAAGGGGCGGAGGTTCCTGTAAGGGGAAGCCGACAGAAGAAAAAGGAAAGCGGCAGATGGCAGCTGCGGAAGAGCAGCGGCAGAATGTGCGCAGGGGATGGGCACGGAAGACATTATTGTTGATTGCCCTGGCGGTTTTTGCGACAGTGGCAGTGCTGGCAGGATTGCTGTTCTGGCGCGGGCTTGATGACAGCTTCGGAAGCGGACGGGGGTTTCTGTGGCGGATTGCAGTGGAAAGCTTCATGGAGGCGGACGGAAAGGATAAGCTGCTGGGGGCAGGGCCTGATTGCTATGCGGAAGCGGTTTTCAACAGGCTGGGGGCGGATACGGATGTCTGGAAGGGGGAGCATTGGGAGGGAGCAGTGTTTACCAATGCCCACAACGAGATTCTGAGTCAGCTCTGTAATGTGGGGATACTGGGAACGGCCTGTTATCTGGCGATTTTTTTTGCGGGGATATACAGATATGGCTTTGATGGCGTGAAAAAACAGTACGGAGAAAAGTATTTTGGGGGAGCCGAATGCCAGGGGACCATGGTACAGACAGTTGGTCCGGAGGGACAAGCGGAGGGCAGAACCCGGACAGAGAACCTGGAAGGAGAAGCGGAGGGCAGAACCCGGACAGAGAATCCGGAAGGAGAAGCGGAGAGCAGAGCGCAGGAAATGCTTCGAAATCCGGAAGAATACATGAAATATGAGATGCCCGAAAAGGCAGACGGGCGAGGGCGGCAGGGGAGTCTGACAGGGGGGTATATGGGAGACACAGGACTGCTCGCACTGGTCATGTATGGTCTTCACTCACTGGTCAGTTTCCAGCAGGTGTTGAATGCCCCGCTCTTATTCCTGGTGCTGGGACTGTGCGAAGCGGAAAAACGGAAAATGAACAGAGAGGGAACAGCGGAGGAAATTGCACATGAAATGGAAAAAATATAAAATTAAAACAATAACAGATGCCGAAGACATTATTATCAGTACCCTGTACGATATCGGCCTGGAAGGGGCGCAGATTGAGGACAAGATTCCCCTGACCGCTCTGGAGAAGGAGCAGATGTTTGTGGACATTCTTCCGGAGAGCCAGGAAGATGACGGCATAGCCTACCTGAGTTTTTTCGTGGAGGAGAAGGAGGACGGCAGCCTGGAGGTTCTGGGAGAATCCACGGATGAAGCCGCCGTGTTGGAGAATGTGAAGCGGGAACTGGAGGAGCTCCGTCGGTTCTGTGAGATCGGGGAAGGCTCTGTTACGGTGGAGGAGACAGAGGACCTGGACTGGATCAATAACTGGAAGCAGTATTTTCACCAATTTTATATTGACGACATTCTTGTAATCCCGTCTTGGGAAGATGTCAGGACAGAGGATGAGGAGCGGATAGTGCTACACATCGACCCAGGTACCGCTTTTGGAACGGGAATGCATGAGACCACACAGCTGTGCATCAGGCAGCTGCGGAAGTACGTCACGTCTGAGACGAAGCTTCTGGACGTGGGGACAGGTAGCGGAATCCTGGCGATCCTCTCCCTGATGTTCGGCGCAGAGCATGCGGTGGGTACGGACCTGGACCCCTGCGCGGAAGAAGCCGTGGCGCAGAATTGTCAGGTGAACGGAATCAGGCCGGAGCGCTTTGAGATGATGATCGGCAATATCATCACGGATAAAAGCGTGCAGGATAAGGTAGGATATGGATGCTATGACATCGTTGTTGCAAACATTCTGGCGGATGTACTGGTGTCTTTGACTCCGGTAATCTTCAATCAGCTGAAAGAAGGGGGTATCTACATTACATCCGGAATTATTGACGATAAGGAAGAGACAGTAGTGGAGGCTGTAAAGGCCGCCGGGCTGAAGATTCTGGAGGTTACTTATCAGGGCGAATGGGTCAGTGTGACTGCACAAAAGCAGCTTGCATGAAGTATATAAGGCTGGCAGAGGGCAGTCCGGAAAGGAAACGAAATGCACCAGTTTTTTGTGGCTCCAGAGCAGATTGATGTAAATGACAAAAGCGTCATAATTGTGGGCACCGATGTAAACCATGTCAAAAACGTACTCCGTATGAAGCCGGGGGAGGAAATCTCCGTCAGCGACGGGCAGGACGGCAGAGAATACCGATGCGGCATCCGGAGCGTGGAAGAGGACAGGATTGTCTGTGAGCTTCGCTTTATCAAAGAGGACAGGGTAGAATTGCCTTCCCGTGTCTATTTATTCCAGGCGCTTCCCAAGGCGGATAAGATGGAGCTGATTGTCCAGAAAGCGGTGGAATTGGGCGTTTACAAGGTGATTCCTGTGGCGGCAAAGCGATGTATTGTAAAGCTGGATGAGCGGAAAGCCGCCATTAAAATACAACGTTGGCAGGGAATTGCGGAATCGGCGGCAAAGCAGAGCAAACGGGCTGTTGTTCCAGAAGTGACAAGTATGTCAGAATTTGAGGAAGCCCTCAGAATGGCATCTGCAATGGACGTCAGACTGATTCCTTATGAACTGGCAGAGGATATGGCCAAAACAAAAGAAAGGATAGGCTCACTGCAGCCGGGGCAGGAGATAGCAGTGTTTATAGGGCCGGAGGGCGGCTTCGAGGAAGCAGAGATTGAGCTGGCGCTGGCTAACGGAGTAGAGCCGATTACCCTGGGAAAACGGATTTTAAGGACGGAGACAGCGGGATTGACGGTGCTGTCCTGGATTATGTATATGCTGGAGGCCTGAAGCTGTCAGGAGTGCTGCCGTGATCATACCATGTCAGAAGTGCGTCAAAGGGTATGTTCCTGTAGGGGTAAAAGTATCATATAATCAGTAAAAAGATTTCCGGCAAAACGGCGGCTGCCGGCGCCGGAAGGGCAGAAGCGGCGGCAATCACAGGGACGGCGCGTTATGCATATGATAGGATAACGAGGTATACTGTCCGTTGTCCTGTCAAAGGAAATGTCTGCAAAGCTATGCCGCACAGGCGCGGACAGCCCATCTGACTAGATAGTAAGGAGTAAATCATGGAAGTATATCTGGACAATTCCGCCACTACCAGAGCCTTTCCGGAGGTTGCGGAACTGATGACAAAGATCATGTGTGAGGATTACGGCAATCCCTCCAGCCTCCATATGAAAGGAGTTCAGGCGGAGCAGTATCTGCGCTATGCGAAAGAAACCTTCGCCAGGCTTCTGAAAGTAAGTGAGAAAGAGATATTTTTCACTTCCGGCGGCACCGAATCGGATAATATGGCGCTGATCGGCTGTGCCCGGGCAAATGACAGACGCGGGAATCATCTGATTACCACGCAGGTGGAGCATCCAGCCGTATTAAATACCATGCGTTACCTTGAGTCCATCGGGTACAGGGTGACTTATCTGCCGGTAAATTCTCAGGGCTGTATTTCTACAGGGGACCTGCAGCGGGCAATGACGCCGGGTACCATACTGGTTTCCGTCATGCATACCAACAACGAAATAGGGACACTGCAGCCCATCGCCGAAGCCGGAGCGCTGATTAAGCGTATGAATCCCAATACGCTTTTCCATGTTGACGCGGTGCAGGGCTTCGGAAAAGCAAAAATATTCCCGAAAAAGATGGGGATTGACCTGTTGTCCGCCAGCGGGCACAAGATTCACGGGCCTAAGGGAGTGGGGCTTCTGTATATTGGCGATAAAGTGAAAATTCATCCCATTATCCACGGCGGCGGCCAGCAGATGAACCTTCGCTCCGGGACGGATAATGTGTCTGGCATAGCCGGATTTGCAAAGGCGGCGGAGCTGCTGTATGAGCATTATGAGGATGATGTGAAGCGGCTGTACCAATGCAAGCGTTACTTTATGGAAGGCGTAAGGAGGCTGGAGGGCGTGAAAATCAACGGGCTTCTTCCGGAAGCGCCTGACGGGGCAGGGACAGCGCCCCATATTGTCAGTGTTTCCATAAGGGGTGTCCGCAGTGAGGTATTGCTTCATGCTCTGGAGGAGGACGGCATCTATGTGTCCGCGGGCAGCGCCTGCGCTGCAAGGAAGCCTCAGCCGTCTGTCACGCTGAAAGCCATCGGTGTGGAGCGGGAACTGCTGGATTCCACAATCCGTTTCAGTTTCTCCGTCTATACCACAATGGAAGAAATAGACTATACATTACAGGCAATGTATGATAAAATTCCTATGTTGCGGAAATATACCCGCAGGCGCTGACTGCTTCGGGGGAAGTGCCTGCGTCTCCTGCGCCCAGGGGACATATGATTCTTCGCTGCGGCAGGGGTGGTTTCCAGGCAGTTTATGCAGGCATCCGGATGCTGTACAGAGCAGGGTAGGGTGCCGGGGACGGACAACGGCCGGGCTTGTATTTGGATTGTCGGGCTATGGGGCTCTTCATGCGGCCGGGAGGAACAGGAAGCTTTGCCGCGGCAGGCGCCGCTCAGAGAAAGGATAAAATATGTTTACAGCTTTTTTGATAAAATATGCCGAAATCGGTATAAAGGGAAAAAACCGTTATCTGTTTGAGGACGCCCTGGTGCATCAGATCAAGTTTGCCTTGAAAAAGTGCGAGGGCAAATTCCTGATTCATAAGTCCCAGGGGCGGATTCATGTGGACGCTCAGGGAGATTTTGACTACGACGAGACAATAGAACATCTGCAGAAGGTATTCGGCATTTCCGGTATCAGCCCGGTGGTATATGTTGAGGATGAGGGTTTTGAGAAGCTTTGTGACAGGGTTGTCAGCTACATTGCCGATGTCTATCCCGACAGGAATAAGACCTTCAAGGTGCATTCCAGGAGGGCGCGGAAGGACTACGCAAAAGAGTCTATGGAAATCAATGCGGATATGGGTGAGGCAATCCTGAATGCCTATCCGGAGATGTCTGTGGATGTGCATAACCCTGATATTATGCTGAATATTGAGATCAGAGAGAAGATTTATATTTATTCGGAGACCATACCCGGTCCGGGAGGCATGCCGGTAGGCACGGGCGGCAAGGCGATGCTGCTTTTGTCCGGCGGCATTGACTCCCCTGTGGCCGGTTATATGATTGCAAAGCGGGGCGTGAAGATTGACGCGGTCTATTTCCATGCACCGCCCTACACCAGTGAGCGGGCGAAGCAGAAAGTGGTGGACCTGGCAAAGGTCGTGTCCGCATATGCGGGACCGGTGTGGCTTCATGTAATCAATTTTACGGATATCCAACTCTATATTTACGAAAAATGCCCCCATGAGGAGCTGACCATCATCATGCGCCGCTACATGATGAGGATTGCGGAGCATATTGCAAAGGAGACGCACTGTCTGGGGCTGATCACCGGGGAGAGTATCGGGCAGGTTGCGTCTCAGACCATGCATTCCCTGATTGCCACCAATGAGGTATGTGAACTGCCTGTGTACCGTCCGCTGATCGGGTTTGATAAGAATGAGATAGTGGATATTTCACAGAAAATAGATGCGTTTGAGACTTCTATCCAGCCTTATGAGGATTGCTGTACTATTTTTGTGGCCAAGCACCCTGTGACGAAGCCGAATGTGAACATTATCCGCCGCCACGAGCGTAATCTGGAGGAAAGGATAGAAGAACTGGTGCAGACCGCTTTGGATACAAAAGAGCTGATTGTGGCAGAGTAAGGAAATACCTGCAAATAACTGCTGCAGGTTGATTCTGGTTTTTATCGTGTTTTCTGGCTTTTGCCTGAAGAAATTGTAGCAGTTGTTTTCCGGCATTTCCGAAACAAAAGCCTCCGGGGACGTGCCCTGGAGGCCTTTCTGCCCAATATTGTCTTTTGTGCCTGGATTCTGTAAACCGCCTGTTCTCTGGACCGTCGGAATTTATACTCACGACCGAAGACATGTGCCGGTCGAAAGTGTATAACGAGTGAGCGCTTCTGCAGCGCAGAACAGAAATCGGCAAATGAATGCGCTCACGAGTATAGCGACCTGTCCGGGCCGGGTATATGGTTGGCAGCAGGGAGTTGAAATGTTTATTTTACAATGTAGGGATTTAATAATTCCAGTACTTCGTCAGCGCCTTCTTCCGTGTGGATATTCAGATCAATGGGCTTGGACAGGTCCAGGCTGAAGATACCCATGATAGACTTTGCGTCTACAACGTATCTGCCGGATACCAGGTCGAAATCGTAATCAAATTTGGAAATGTCATTTACGAAGGACTTTACTTTGTCGATAGAATTTAAAAAAATCTGTACTGTTTTCAATGGCTATGCCTCCTTGATTATTTTCAGTCTCTCATCAATTATATTAATGTCTGGCATAATAAAAGTCAAGGCGAAAACCGTACAAAAAAAGTGGGGAAACATTATGAAAACTGTGGCATTATACAATCTGGGCTGCAAAGTAAATTCCTATGAAGTGGAGGGAATGGGACAGAAGCTGCGGGAAAAGGGCTATGAGATTGTGCCTTTTGAGGAAAAAGCGGACATCTATATCGTGAATACCTGTACGGTAACCAACATTGCAGACCGAAAGAGCCGCCAGATGCTTCACCGGGCGAAACAGCTGAACCCGGACGCCGTGGTGGTGGCTGTGGGCTGCTATGTGCAGACAGGCCTGGCAAATGTGGAACAGGACAGCAGCATCGACCTTGCCATCGGCAATAACCATAAAAAGGACATTGCGGAGCTTCTGGAACAATACCTGAAGGAGCGCCGGGATACGGATATCGGACAGGATGCGCCGGGTGCAAAGACACTTTGGGGCGCTGCTGTCACGGATATGAACAAAAGCTGCGAATATGAGGAAATGCAGCTGCGGCAGACGACAGAGCGCACCAGGGCATATATCAAGATTCAGGACGGCTGCAATCAGTTCTGCTCTTACTGTGTGATTCCCTACGCCAGGGGGCGGGTGCGCAGCCGCCGGGCGGAGGATATTTTACAGGAAATCCGCGGGCTGGTGGCTGCAGGCTGCCGGGAAGTGGTGCTTACGGGGATTCATATCAGTTCCTACGGGATTGATTTTCCGGACAGGCAGCAGGGGATGCCGAATGTAGCTTATAACGGAAGCAGCAGTCTGATTGAGCTGACGGAGCAGATTCATGAGATTCCGGGATTGGACAGGATACGTCTGGGCTCCCTGGAACCCAGAATCATAAATCAGGAGACTGCCAGACGGCTGGCAGCCATGCCGAAGATTTGCCCTCATTTTCATCTTTCCCTCCAGAGCGGATGCGATGCTACTTTAAAAAGGATGAATAGACATTACACTGCCGGGGAATACTACATCTGTGTGGAGGAATTACGGCGCTTTTTTGACAATCCCGCCATCACCACGGATGTGATTGTCGGTTTTCCGGGGGAGACGGAGGAAGAGTTTGCGCAGACGGAGGCATTTCTGGAAAAAGTGAATTTTTATGAGATGCATGTCTTCAAATATTCCAGGCGCACGGGGACGGCGGCGGCCGCCATGCCGGCTCAGGTGCCGGAGACAGTGAAGACACAGCGCAGCGGAGTGCTTCTGGAGCTGACAAAGATGCAATCCAGAGCATTCAGGGCACATTACATAGGAGAGGAAGCGGAAGTGCTTCTGGAAGAAAGACGTGAGATAGAGGGGCGTATGCTGCTGACAGGGCATACGAAGGACTACGTGAAGGTTGCCGTGGACGCCGCTGACGGCACACTGAGGGAAAATATGCTGGTTACCGTGCCTGTAAAGGAATTTCTGACCGATGAGGTTCTGATATAACTGCCTGTGATTGTGACGGCAGACAGGAGTTGATATTTCGCACAGCGTTCTGACAGGAAGTTTATTTGAGGGCGGATGATGGCAATCAGTCTGAATAACTGATATAAAAGTTGTAAAATATATGCAAAAAAACAAAATTATGCCATGAAGCCCCGGCAAGGCTTGAATTTTACATACAAATGAGGTATATTAGTAAGAAGTATATGTAAGAGCCGTTTTACGGAATGGAGGTCAGAATATGCAGAATTTGGGAAATACACAATACTTTAGGGTAGCGTCGGAGCCCATAGAAGGGGCAAAGGTTGTTCTGGCCGCCGTATACGAGGCATTAACGGAGAAAGGCTACAATCCGGTGAACCAGATTGTGGGATATATCATGAGCGGTGATCCCACTTATATTACCAGCCATAAAAATGCGCGCAGCATGATTATGAAAGTGGAGCGCGACGAACTGGTAGAAGAACTGCTGAAAGAATATATCCGCACCAAAGACTGGCACTAGAGAAAAACGGCGCGGCCGGAAATGCTCTGCGAGGCATGGGCACGGGCAGGATATAAACAGGAGGAACATCTGTGATGCGGATTATGGGGCTTGATTTTGGTTCCAGGACAGTGGGAGTAGCGGTGAGTGACAGCTTGCTCATAACTGCCCAGAGTCTGGAAATCATCCGCCGCAAGGAGGAAAATAAGCTGCGCCAGACTTTGGCCAGGATAGAAGAGTTGATTGAGGAGTACGAGGTAGAGGAGATTGTTCTGGGACTGCCGAAGAACATGAACGCCACAGAGGGCGTGCGTGCGGAGCTTACAAGGGAATTTCAGGATAAGTTGGAGCGCAGGACAGGCCTGCCGGTCATTCTCTGGGATGAACGGCTGACTACTGTGGCCGCAGATAAGGCAATGATGGAGAGCGGTATCCGAAGGGAGAACCGCAGGGAGTATGTGGACAAGATAGCGGCGGCCCTGATTCTGCAGGGATATCTGGACAGCCGCAGCATAGGACAGGATACAGCATCCTGCGGGACAGAAGATTTATAACCGTGAGCGCATTCGTTTGCTGCTTTTTTGTCTCGCATAATAGAAGCATAGGGCTGATTGCGGCAGGATGTATGTATTTCGGAGTGGAGAAGAGATGGAAAAGGCAGGAAAGGTTACATTTCAACTGGATCAGGGGGGATCGGAGAGTTTTTATGTACTGGAACAGACCCGAATAGGAGGTATCGACTACATCCTTGTCGCCGACTGCGAAGAAGGAGACGGGGAGGCTATGATTTTGAAGGATATTTCCGAAGACGGGGACGAGGAAGGCATCTATGCGGTTGTATCCGATGAGGACGAGCTTGATGCGGTGGCCGGCGTTTTCAAGAATATGCTTGAGGATGTGGAATTTGAGTGAGCATTCGGATACCGCAGCAAAGCTGCTATAATGGCAGCGGCCTGCCGCTGTATCAATAGCGGTTTTGTTGTAGTTTATTGCAAATTTCATCGATGTGCAGTATACATTCCTGATTCGAACAGGATGGTAAAGTCCGGTGATAGGAGGACATGGTTGAAAAGCGAAAAAGGGATAGATGGAAGAGCGCGGAGGAAGGACAGGGAGCAGCAAGGGGAAGAAATGCTGTCCGCATTTGTTGTACCGGAATCCGGAATGATAATTCGGAGTTGGGGAAATGGAAGTGGAGGAAGACAGATTTAAGCAGCTGTTAAAGGACAGGGGGCTGAAGGTGACCCGTCAGAGACTGGCGGTGCTGGAGGCAATCGATTCCTGCCCGAAGGAGCATCTGACTGCCGAAGAGGTATTTGAGCTTGTAAAAGTGGACTGTCCCGAGATCGGGCTGGCTACTGTTTATAGAACAATACAATTGCTGAATGAGCTGCATCTGATTGACCGGGTTAATTTTGATGACGGTTTTGTACGCTACGAGATGGGGAGTGCTCTGGAAAGCGGATTAAGACATCGCCATCATCATTTGATCTGTATCAAATGCGGTAAGGTGATTTCCTTTCAGGATGACTTGCTGGAGGGGCTGGAAGGAAAGATTGCCGAAACTACCGGATTTCGAGTTGTGAATCATGAGGTCAAGCTGTACGGCTTTTGTATGGAATGTGGAGGAGATTTGATTGAAGAAAAAAGAGAATAAGAGCGGTTCCAGGCTAAAGGTGATTCCCCTGGGGGGACTGGAACAGATTGGTATGAACATTACTGCCTTCGAATATGGGGACAGTATTGTTGTGGTAGACTGCGGTCTGTCATTCCCGGCAGACGATATGCTGGGAATAGACCTTGTCATTCCTGATGTGACTTATCTGAAAGACAATATCGACAAGGTGAAAGGGTTTGTGATTACGCACGGTCATGAAGACCACATTGGAGCGCTTCCCTATGTGCTTCGGGAGATGAACGTACCCGTTTATGCCACCAGGCTTACCATGGGAATTATTGAGAATAAGCTGAAGGAGCATGAACTGACCAAAACTACCAAGAGAAAAGTCGTAAGATTTGGACAGTCCATCAACATGGGGCAGTTCAGGGTGGAGTTTATCAAGACAAACCACAGTATCGTGGATGCTGCAGCGCTGGCAATTTATTCCCCTGCCGGCATTGTGGTGCATACGGGAGATTTCAAGGTGGATTACACGCCTGTCTTCGGAGATGCCATTGACTTACAGCGTTTTGCGGAACTGGGCAAGAAGGGCGTGCTGGCGCTGATGTGCGATTCCACCAATGCGGAACGTCCGGGCTTTACTCCTTCTGAGAGGACTGTGGGGACAACCTTTGACACGCTGTTTGAGGAGCATAAGAATACCAGGATTTTTGTGGCAACTTTTGCATCCAATGTGGACAGGGTGCAGCAGATTATCAATTCCGCGTATAAATTCGGACGTAAGGTATGTGTGGAAGGCCGCAGCATGGTCAGCATCATCGAGACAGCCAGAAATCTGGAGTGCATCAGTATTCCCGATAATACATTGATTGAGATTGAGCAGATGAAGGATTATCCCAATGAGCAGCAGGTCATCATCACGACGGGAAGCCAGGGGGAGAGTATGGCGGCGCTGAGCCGTATGGCAGGAGGCATGCACCGTAAGATTACCATCGGTGCGGGAGACACGGTGATTTTCTCATCCAATCCCATACCGGGGAATGAGAAATCCGTCACCAAGGTGATCAATGAGCTGATTCGCAAGGGCGCGGATGTTATTTTCCAGGATGCCCATGTGTCCGGACATGCCTGCCAGGAAGAGATCAAGCTGATCTATTCCCTGATCCGCCCTAAATACGCAGTGCCTGTACACGGGGAGATCAAGCACTTGAAGGCTCAGGCGAAGATTGCCCAGAGTCTGGGGATAGAGAAGGAGGACATCTTCGTGCTGTCTTCCGGCGATGTGCTGGAGATGGACGAGGACGGTGCAGAAGTGACAGGGCGCGTGCCTGTGGGCGCAATCCTGGTGGATGGCCTGGGTGTGGGAGACGTGGGAAATGTAGTGCTCCGTGACCGTCAGCACCTGGCTGAAGACGGCATTATGGTAGTGGTTATGAGTCTCGACAGGATGGGAGGGCAGTTGGTAGCCGGCCCCGATATTGTGTCCAGGGGATTTGTATATGTGAAGGAATCTGATGAACTGATAGAAGAAGCACGACAAACCGTAGATGAGGCGCTGCAGAAATGTCTGGACAGAGGCATCACGGACTGGGGGCGGCTGAAAAATACCACGAAAGATACCCTCAGCGATTACGTATGGAAGAAGACCAAGAGGCGTCCTATGATATTGCCGATTATCATGGAAGTGTGAGAAGAATTTCCAGGCGGCCTGCTGAACGATGTTCAGCATAGTACGGCCGCTGAGAAATTCTAAGTCTTGCACGGAAGAATGCCTAAAGTGCGGGAATTCTTTCGGATTGGCGGCAGTTTATGAAAGAGATGTGCCGTACTTAGTGGCATTGGTCTTGCGGGCGGCATGGCGGAGGAGCACTAAAAGGCATGCTGCCGCAGGCGGCAGGGAGGTTGATATGAAAGTACTGAATATTATAGCAGCAGTGACAGGCGCAATTTTCAGACTGGTAGTTGCCATAGCGGTGGTTTACCTGATCTATCAGGGAGCCGGAATCTGCTATGACTATGGTTATCGTATTTTCACGGAGCCGGCGATATCCAACGGGGAGGGGCGGACAGTGACAGTGACTATCACCGAGAGTATGTCGCCCATGGAGATCGGGGAATTGTTCGAGAGCAGAGGACTGGTTAGAGATGCGAAGCTTTTTACCCTGCAGTATTACCTTTCCGAGTACATGAAAGATGTGGGAGCGGGGACTTTCGAACTGAGTACTGCCATGACTGCGGAGGAAATGATGGCGGCCATGGTGGTTGAAGAAGAGGAGACAGAGGAAGAGGAAACAGAGGAAGAGGAAACCGGCGAATAGGGCAGAAGATACAGCAATCCGGCTGCACGGAATCCGAAAGGCCGGTCTGACATAGAAGGATGCACATATGATCATAGATGAGAGAATGTCTGTCTTCATTGACTCGTTAGACAGGGGAAATACGCCTTTTCTGGATACATTGGAAAAGGCGGCGTTGGGAGAGCAGATTCCTATCATACGGAAATCTATGCAGAGCCTGCTGAAATTTCTCCTTGCCCTTGCAAAGCCGGAGCGGATTCTGGAGGTGGGAACTGCAGTGGGCTTTTCGGCATTGCTGATGAGCGAGTATGCGCCGGAATCCTGCCGTATTACCACCATTGAAAATTATAAAAAACGGATTCCCGTTGCCAGAGAGAATTTCAGGCGGGCGGGTAAAGAGGACAGGATTACGCTTCTGGAAGGGGATGCAGCGGAGGTTTTAAAGGGGCTGTCAGGCGCTTATGATATGATTTTCATGGATGCTGCAAAGGGGCAGTACATCCGCTTTCTTCCGGATGTGCTGCGGCTGCTGTCACCCGGCGGTCTGTTGGTGTCGGACAATGTGCTCCAGGACGGAGATATCATAGAGTCCCGTTTTGCAGTGGAGAGGCGGAACCGTACGATTCATGCCAGAATGCGGGAATATCTCTATGAACTGAAGCATCATCCGGAGTTGGAGACCGTGGTGCTGCCGGTTGGAGACGGCGTGGCACTGAGTACGAAACTGTCGTAGAAAGCCGGTTTCCGGGAAGAGGATATTGAACGAAATGAGGGGCAGGCTGTTGCTTCGGTTGCAGAGCAACGGCCGCAGGTGTTTTTGCACAGATAGGATAGAAGAGTCAGGCAGAGTGCCATATGACACTTGCGCTGATAGAGGGCTCAGGCAGAGTATGGACTGTGCGCTGGAAGAGGAAACAGATGGAGCGGGAATCGGTGGAGCTGTCGGGAAGTAATGCCTGCACACAATACAGAAAAATGATCGGGAAACCGAAGCACGTATTGTAAGAAAGCAGACATTGACCGGTGGCTTCTGTATGTTTGGAAAGGGTATGCAGGATTATGAAGAATAGAAAAAAACCGGAGTTACTGATTCCGGCGGCCAGCCTGGAAGTGCTGAAGACAGCGGTCATATTCGGGGCGGATGCCGTATATATCGGCGGCGAGGCTTTTGGACTGCGGGCCAAGGCGAAGAATTTTACCGTGGAGGAGATGGCGGAGGGAATTTCCTTTGCCCATGCCCGCGGCGTAAGGGTGTATGTCACGGCGAATATTCTTGCCCACAATGGGGATTTGGAAGGAGCAGAGCAATATTTCAGGGAACTGCGGGACATGAAGCCGGAGCCCTGCGATGCGCTGATTATTTCGGATCCCGGATTGTTTGCCATTGCGAAAGAGGTGTGGCCTCAGGTTGAAATCCATATTTCCACCCAGGCGAACAACACCAACTATCGGACCTACCTGTTCTGGTGGAAGCTGGGGGCAAAGCGGGTGGTGGCCGCAAGGGAGCTGTCGCTGGAAGAAATACGGGCTATTCGGGAGCATATTCCGGAGGAGATGGAGATTGAGAGCTTCGTACAGGGCTCCATGTGTATATCCTATTCCGGCAGGTGTCTTTTGAGCAATTATTTTACGGGGAGAGACGCCAATCAGGGTTCCTGTACCCATCCCTGCCGTTGGAAATATGCGGTGGTGGAGGAGACCAGGCCGGGAGAAGTTCTGCCGGTGTATGAGAATGAGCGGGGAACCTATATTTTTAATTCCAAAGATTTATGTATGATAGACCATATTCCAGAACTTGTGGAGGCCGGGATTGACAGCTTTAAGATAGAAGGGCGCATGAAGACGGCGCTCTATGTGGCGACGGTGACCAGGACTTACCGGAGGGCTGTTGATGATTATTTTCAGTCGCCGGAGAAGTATGCATCCGGGGTGGCGTGGTACAGGGAGGAGATTTCCAAGTGCACCCACAGGCACTTTTCCACGGGTTTTTATTTCGGGAAGCCCGGGGCGGAGAGCCAGATTTATGATAACAGCACTTATGTGAATGAGTATACTTATCTGGGGATGATTGAAGAGACAGCGGAAGAACCCGGGCCATGGCAGGATAAGGAAGGCCGGGGGGCAGCAGTGGCTGAAAGAGGCCGGGAGATGAAAACGGCAGGTCTGGATAATTTGTTGGCGCGGTTCGAACAGCGCAACAAATTTACAGTGGGCGAATCCATTGAGATTATGAAACCTGACGGAAGGAATGTGGCGGTGACGGTGGAAGCGCTGTATACAGAGGAAGGCGAAGCGGTGGAAAGCTGTCCCCATGCCAGGCAGGTATTGTGGGTAAGGCTTTCGGAAAATGCGGAATGCGGGGATTTGCTCAGGAGAAAAGAGGGGAGCACAGGTTAGGGGTAGTACCTGTACTCCTTTTATTTGCGGTAAATGCGTATATACCGCCCGTCATTTACCTGCGTATACCCGAATTCGTTTTCAATATACTTTATCAGCCACCCTTCCGGGTCTGTCATCAGTTGGCCGTACCAACAGTCTGCAATAATGACATTCGGATACTTTTCCGGGTACATCTCCCAGTATTCCAGAAGCCGCTCATCATAAGCGGTGGGATTGACGATGGAATAATGAGAAATTTCCACATCTTTGAACAGATACTGTATGGTGCCCAGGTTCATGACCTGATCTACCATAATCAGAACCCTGTCTCCGTCCTGTATGTAGGACTGCCAGTCTTCATGATCACAATTATAGATATAGGCACCCATGTAGTTGGAGATGATTCCGGCGGCAGGGCCCTCCCGCATAATGCCGCCGCTCTGAAGCACATTGTTGTAATCCGTGCCTGAACGCAGGGGGTAAGCTTTGCCGAACACTGACGTCAGGCACCAGAGCAGTAATGTGGCATAAATCCATTTGCTCTCCTGTTCATTGCCGTTTTGTTCAATGGCGGATATAAGCAGAACCGCACCGCAGAACGCCGCAGGCATGGCGTGGGGGATGGATTCCGTAAGGGTGAGGTCTGTCAGATAGACTACCGCCAGGAGGGACAGGACTGCGCCTGCCATGATGTATTGCAGAAATTTCCTTTGCATTGGGTCTGCGACCGGAATTACCTTATTCATTCCCTCACAGGTATCTGAAGCGGGTAATGTGTGATTCGGCCTGCCTGCGGCGGAATTCCTACAGGCGCACAGGCCTGCCAGCGCAAAAGCAGCCAGGTGGATATGCATGGTTTCATAGCCCTTTCCCAGTATTGTCCAGTAAAAGAACTCCACAAAGCAGGCTAAAACGGCAGTCAGGCAGCAGGTCTGCTTCCGGTTCAGATTTTTCCGTTTTGCCACTGCTGTTGCGAGAGCCAGGCATAATCCCCACAGTGCCGCCATATAGAGGAAGCTTGTCAGAAAGGAAAGCAGTTTCTTTCCCGGGGTGAGGGAATGGGTCACATCTCCGGACAGAATATGGGAAAGCGTTTCCAGAAGCGCTCCCGGCGTCGTATAAGTAAACAGCATGCCAAGGTATCCCAGGCCGCACAGGGCACATACGAAAGTGATGATTCCCATGTCCCGCCATTTACTGCTTCCGGAGAATCGGGCGGGCAAGAGCAGCACAAAGGGGAACAGAACCAGGCAGGAAGGGTAGGACAGTACATTCAGCACCAGGGAAAGGGCAGCGAGAACCAGATACCGCCGTTTTTTTCCACAGGTGTAATACCGGACGAAAAACAGTGTCAGCAAAGTATAGCACCATACCTGCATGATGCCGAATTCCGGCATGATGATCTGCTTGGGAATGGTATTATAATAGATCAGGGCCAGCAGCCGGGCATATTTTACATCCAGAGAGTCCTTCAGAACCCGGTACAGATAAAGGCTGATGCCCAGATGAAGCAGGGTTCCGCAGAGGCGCAGATACAATACGACTCCGGTAGTGCCAAACAGCGCCAGCCAGGGCTTCATTAAAACAGCACATAAAAAAGCAGAGGACTGATGGGGCTCCCACATATCCAGAAAGAGCCTGTCCCCGCGGACATTCCTGTAGGCCATTACCAGCTGGTACTCTTCGTCCAGGCCCAGTGAGAAGAATATCATCTTGAGAGAGGCCAGAGCGCTCAAAATGAGAAGCAGCAGGCGCAGTTGTTTCTGCCGATGCTCGGAAAGCATATGCATTTTCAGATCGCCTGTTCCAGGCTGTTTCGCAATTCCATGTCCCATTGTTGTCTTCCTTTCCGGCCGGAGTTGGCTCATGCGGAGATATTACTTTTTTCCGGGAGGGCTTTCGGCTTCTGTTATCTGTGTATCCAGAACTTCATCCACGATATAAGGAGGTCTGGTTCTGGATGCATCCAGAGTCCTCCAGATGTATTCGCCCAGGATTCCCAGCATCAGCATGATAATGCCCGAGGCGCATAAGAGCACGCACATCAGAGAGGCCCAGCCGTCGATGGGCGTGCCCTTCGTAAACTTCTCAACAATGACACTGATCAGAAGAAAGACTGCCAACAGGTTGAACAGGATACCCAGCCCGGACATAAATCGCAGCGGGAAATAGGAAAAACTCATCACGGAATCCATCACAAGCTTTACCTTTTTGGAGAGCGTCCAGCGGGATTTTCCGATTTCACGGTCCTGCCTTACAAAATAAATCATATCCGTGCGGAATCCCGCCCAGAGTACCTGCAGGGTCAGAGAGGAATTTTTCTCGTCCAGCCGTTCCAGTACTTCGATTACTTTTCTGTCCACCAGATAGCAGTCGCATCCGCCTGCAGGCATGTTTTTGTTGACGATTTTCCGTATTATCGCATAGTACATATTTGCGAAGAATACTTTCACCGGATTCTCCTTCCGTTCTTTGCGGACGGCCAGAACTACTTTGTTTCCGCGCTTCCAACTGTCATACATTTCCAGAATGATACGGGAGTCTTCCTGGAGATCAGCCTGTTTGGTGACGGCGCAGTCTCCGCTGCAGGCGCTTAAGCCTGCCAGCAGCGCGGCGTGCTCGCCGAAATTGCGGGACAGCTTTACCAGCTTCACATGGGAGTCGCGCTCACGCAGCCGGTTCATCACCTGCCAGGAATCGTCCCCGGAACCGTCATCCACAAATACAATTTCATAGTCTTCCAGTCTGCCCAGGATTTTTTCTTTCATGTCCTCATACAAAAGTTCCAGCGTATCCGCATTGTAATACACCGGAACGATAATTGATATTTTACTCATTTTCTCACCATTTTCAGATAATCATCGTAATTCCTGATATATTCTTTCGGATCATAATGCTCGTTGGACAGCACCAGAAGCACGGAATCCGGCGAAAAGTCGTACATTTCTTTCCAGACCATGCTTTTCAGATATAAACCCATCCGAGGACGGTTCAGTTCTATGATACGGCTTTCGTGTCCGTTGTCTACCTTTACCCTGCTGGTGCCGGATACGTTGATCATTACAAATTCCGATTTCAGATTGGCATGTTTTCCGCGGATGACTTCTTCGTCCGAGCCATAGATATAAAAAATCCGTGCTATATCAAAAGGAATGGCGGAACCGCCCTCCACTACCACAAGGTTTCCTCTCTCGTCGCCCAGATCCGGAAAATCCAGAATCTGGATCTGTTCTTCCAGTTTGGTCATGACATTCTCCTGATTGAATCAAATTTTCCTCTGCATTTTGTGCAGGCAGACAATTTTCTGCGTTTTCCTGCGGGTGCAGTACTGTCAGACAAATGAGTTGATACAGTCTATCGTATATTGCTGTTCTTCCGGCCGCATTCCTGTGTAGAAAGGAAGGGAGAGCACGGTGTCGGCATAACGCTCCGTCACCGGAAAATCTCCGCGGCAATGCCCCAGGTATCTGTAGGCTTCCGCCAGATGCGGGGGGATAGGATAGTGGATGAGGGTGTTTATCCCTTTCTGTTCCAGGTATTCCGTCAACTCCCTGCGTCGGCTGGTGCGAATCACATACTGGTGCCAGACAGCCCGGGTGTCTTCCCTCTCCCGGGGCAGAAGGATGTCCCTGTGACGCAGTTCCCGGCTGTAGACGGCTGCCAGCTGCCTGCGCTCCTCGGTGATTTCCTTCATGTGGGACAGGCGCACATTCAACAGGCCGGCCTGAATCTCATCCAGCCTGGAATTGGCACCCACCACCTTATTATAATAACGTTTTTCGCTTCCGTAATTCCGAAATACCCGGATGTCTTCTGCCAATTCGGACAGATTGGTGACGATAGCGCCGGCATCTCCGAAAGCACCCAGATTTTTGGAGGGATAAAAGGAGAAACATCCCACATCCCCGAAGGTACCGGTCATCTGCCCTTTGTAGAACGCGCCATGGGACTGGGCGCAGTCTTCAATCAGCTTCAGCTGATGCTCATGGCAGATGCGGGTAATTTTGTCCATATCAGCCACATGACCGTAGAGATGGACTACCATAACGGCTTTGGTTCTGTCGGTAATCTTTTCTTCTATTTTATCCGCATCGATCTGGTAATATATATCCGGTTCTACGAAAACAGGTGTGGCGCCGTTTATGGTGATGCCCATGACGCTGGCGATATAAGTATTTCCCTGGACGATGACCTCATCGCCGGAGCCGATGCCGAGAAGCCTGACAGCAATCCACAGGGCGTCCAGGCCGCTTGCCAGGCCTACACAGTACTGCGCGCCGGTATAGGCGGCAAAATTTTCTTCGAAGGTTTTCACTTCGCCGCCCAGGATATACCAGCCTGAACGAAGAACTGAAAGAGCTTTTTCCTCGAATTCTTTCTGATATTTATAATAACCGTAGTCCATACGGTTTGACATGATTTTCATGAGATTTAGCTATCCTTTCCGGTTTTTCATGCGCAGATACGGAGGAGGCGTTTAGTCTGTCTTTGAACTGGGTTGCTTCCGAACTGCGTGGAGGCAGGGGACAGTTTTTGTAAGTGATCAATGTTCCTTGACTTGTGCGCATCCTGCATACGCCGCAAACACACTGCAGGCAAATATCCTGCAGGTAAACTGCCAGTGCTGTTCAGAGTGGTTCTGCGTAATAAAGAGCCAGGCTAACGGATATAGGGTCAAAAGTACATAGGGTATGATAAGCCGGAAGCTTTTCACCCGGATATCCGGTTTCTTTATCCGCAGCAGCGTAATCAGTGCAATTCCGATTAGAATCACATAGCACCAGTTGGCGTATGGCTGTATGTTTTTCCAGACTACACTGAAAAAGCCGATGATTCTGGACTGCCCGGAAGCGCTGTCAGTTCTGGCTGCGAGCGTGGAAACGGCATCCTGAATAACGGAACTGTCAGTGAGCAGATCGGTGAGTATCCATTTGGATGCCCACAGCCCTATATATCCCCATAGCCACTGGACACTGAATTTCAGTATTTTACCCAGGGAAGAGCGTACGGTATCGGTGTGAAGATACAGGTACACGCACAGCGGAAATACGAGGGTAACCAACGGGTAAGTCAAAAAGTCAAAATATGCGGCCGCCATTCCCACCATCAGGAAAAATATACAGTACACTCCCTTATCGCTGAAACACGAATCAAACTTTAACTGGATCAGAAGAGAAAGCACCATAATATAAAAACATATGCTCAGGGACAGAGAAGCATATGTGCTCACAAAAAACAGAAAAGGAAGCGACAAAAGGAAACCTGTTGCCAGCGGTGATGCGTTTTTCCGGCATAGGGCCATAACCACAAACCCTGCCAGCAACAGCTGGACAGCGGAGTTGAGAAGCCGTATGGTGTTGAAGGAAGTCAGCAGCAAAAGCGGCTTCAGAACGACCAGATACCCATGCCAGTACCGGGCATATTCCACTTCGCGGGGCTGGGGTACATTTTCCAGATAATCCTTCAGGGAGTAGCCGGGGTTCCAGCCGCTTTCCAGCTCATAGGATTCCCCGCGGTACATATGCAGAACCTGTTCCAGCAGGCTGTGGCCGTTTGATTCGTATACGGCATGCTCCAGCATCAGGCAGTCAGTGAAATTGCCGGTCAGAGTGGAGCGGTAGCCGTCTATGACGACTTCGTCTTCAAATTCTTTTTCGATCATCGGAAGCGACCAGTAGACATGCTCTCTTATGGAATCCAAGGGCAGCAAATGTACCAGCAGCAGGGCGGCAAGTCCCAATACACTCCCTGCGATAATCAGCAACAGGTTGCTTATGAGTGTGTGCAAAATACGATTTCTCATCGATTTTACCTCTGTTGTTCGGAAAAATGTCCCTGGCAGGGCACTTATAAAGTGTCATGTTTCTGGCGGTAGGCCCAGAATTTGTTCAGGATGAAATTCAGTGGCACCGTTATACATAAATTAAGGAAAGTTGCAATAAAGTGAGGAATTCCCAGAAGGCGTTCCTGGATAAACAGGAGTATGCCTGTCAGCACGAGCTCCGTCAGCGCGTAGGAGGCATATACCTTTGCCAGGGCCTTATACCAGGGCTGCCGCAACTCTTCCTGCTGCCGGAATACAAATCGACTGTTCAGCAGATAGGAGATCAGCACCGTGATCAGAAAGGAAATCAGATTGCATATCTGTTCATGGAGACGAAGGCCGTAATAGCAGGTATTGGTGATTATATAAGACAAAACTGTATTAACAGCGCCTACAATGCCGAATTTGAGAAACTGCGCCAGGGACGGCGGAAGCTTTCGGAATAATCGGTCCATTCTATTGTTTTGCCTGCTGTTGTTCAGCTTCATGGCTGCACCTCACTGTCTGCCCTTTGCGGGTTCAACGCCCGATAAGCCGATTTTGATTTCGCGGCTTTTATTCTCTTTAGCTGATACAGGCAGATTACCAGAATTATATATTTCTTTCAGCTGCCTTGTCAAGTGGCTGTTTCGCCCGTAGCCATACGTAAATACTTTAATACGGTATTCCGATATGTCTGTATAAAGACTTTGGAGTGTGCTTTATGTTTTTGTGGACAAAATATACCATATGTTGTAAAAAGGCGGGCAGTCACAGTGTGCAATATGCACTGTTGCCCGCGTAAAGTGGGGGTGATTTTGGGTGAAAGTGAGAAAATGCATTTGGGGTATTGCAATCCGGGAGAAAGTAGAGTATTAAGGTAAATGAAATCATTTATATGTAGAAGAAGTGGGGAGGAAGAAGAGACAATGGGTGAAGTATTAAATGTGGAAGCAATCTTTGCCAGCAAGGTATTTACCTTCGGCAAAATGAAGGAGCGGCTGCCCCGAAGCATTTATAAAGAGGTACAGAGACTGATGAATGAGGGCGGCGAACTGTCGCTGGCCACTGCCGATGTGATAGCCAAGGCGATGAAGGACTGGGCGGTGGAAAACGGGGCGACGCATTATACCCACTGGTTTCAGCCGCTGACCGGTATCACGGCGGAGAAACACGACGCTTTTGTCACACATCCTGACGAGGACGGCAGGATGATCATGGAGTTTTCCGGAAAGGAGCTGATCAAGGGTGAGCCGGATGCTTCGTCTTTTCCGTCAGGAGGCTTAAGAGCCACATTTGAGGCCAGAGGATATACGGCATGGGACATTACATCTCCGGCATTTTTGAAGGAGGATGCAACGGGGGTCATTCTCTGCATACCCACGGCATTCTGTTCTTACACAGGGGAGGCGCTGGATAAGAAGACGCCGCTGCTGCGTTCCATGGAAGCGCTGAGCCAGCAGGCACTGCGGATTGTGCGTCTGTTTGGGAATACATCCGCGACGAAAGTAATACCCAGCGTAGGGCCGGAGCAGGAGTATTTCCTGGTGGACAGAGCCAGATACCTGCAGCGCGATGACCTGATTTTTGCAGGGCGTACTTTGTTCGGCGCTCCTGCGCCCAAGGGACAGGAGCTTGAGGATCACTATTTCGGCACTATCCGGGAGAGGGTGGGCGCCTATATGAAAGATCTGAACGTGGAATTGTGGAAACTGGGGGTGACGGCGAAGACGCAGCACAACGAGGTGGCTCCCGCCCAGCATGAACTGGCGCCTGTGTATGAGACTGCCAATATTGCGGTGGATCACAACCAGCTGGTGATGGAGACCATGAAAAAGGTTGCGGGGAGACATGGATTGACATGCCTGCTCCACGAGAAGCCTTTTGCGGGAGTAAACGGTTCCGGAAAGCACAATAACTGGTCTCTGGGAACTGACAATGGTGTCAATATGCTGGATCCCGGAGACACTCCCAATGCCAACATTCAGTTTCTGCTGGTTCTGGCATGTATTATGAAGGCGGTGGATACCCATGCGGACCTGCTCCGTCAGAGTGCTTCCGACGTAGGTAATGATCACAGGCTTGGTGCGGACGAGGCTCCTCCGGCCATCATTTCTATTTTCCTGGGGGAACAGCTGGAGGATGTGGTAAAGCAGCTGGTTGAGACCGGAGAGGCTGCCCATTGCCTGGAGGGCGGCAAGTTGGAGACCGGCGTATCCACCATTCCGGAATTTGAGAAGGATGCCACGGACAGGAACAGGACATCGCCGTTTGCCTTTACCGGGAATAAATTCGAATTCCGTATGGTGGGCAGCTCGGATTCCGTGGCCAGCCCCAATACCACACTGAATGCAATCGTGGCGGAGGCCTTCTGCGAGGCTGCCGATGTGCTGGAAAAAGCGGAGGATTTTGAGCTTGCAGTGCATGATTTGATCAAAGAATACATGACGAAGCACCAGAGGATTATCTTCAATGGGGATGGCTACTCCGAGGAGTGGGTGGCGGAAGCGGCAAGGCGCGGCCTGCCCAACATCAAGTCCACGGTGGAGGCCGCCTGTACCCTGACCACGGACAAGGCGGTGCGGCTGTTTGAAAAATTCGGTATCTTTACCAGGGTGGAGTTGGAGTCCCGGGAGGAGATTATTTACGAGACTTATGCGAAGACAATCCGCATTGAGGCCAATACCATGATTGATATGGCGGGGAAAAAATATATCCCGGCGGTTGTGAAGTATACAAAATCCCTGGCGGAGGCTGTGATTGCCGTGAAGGAGGCAGGGGTGGAGCCCGTTGCTCAACAGGAACTGCTGGCTCAGGTGAATGAAAAGCTGACGGAGGCGAATGCAGCACTTGCCAGACTGGAAACGGTTTCCTGGAAAGCCACGACCGTGAAGAATGTGAGGGATCAGGCCTTTTACTACAAGGATACGGTTCGGGAGGCTATGGAAGAGCTGCGCGCGCCTGTAGATGCACTGGAAAGAATTGTGGATAAGGAAATATGGCCGGTGCCTTCTTATGGAGAGCTGACATTCGAAATTTGAAAAAAATGAAGAGAATCCTGCTGTTAAAAGTAGAACTTATGGGATATGCAGGCTGGGAGAAAAGGATATGAAGGGGAAAGGGTAGATGCCATGCCGTCCTTCCCGGAAGCCGGAGGCATTCAGTATCTGGAAGCGGAGGACATCGGTCTGGCCCCTTCCCTTTTTTCGGAGTGCTTGCAAAATATGGAGCATAATGTTATAATCATCATGCGTGTCAGAGAAATTCGGAGGATAGAAGAAATGAAGATGCAGAATGTATTAAGGGAAAAGCCTAAGTGGATGCTTTTTATTCTGGGGGGGTAATACTGGTCAGTATAAAACGTGTATTTACGGATTTTAATGTAGACGGTGAATATGCAATCGTACTCTCATACCGCATGGTGAGGGGAGACCATATGATAGCACAAATGTGGGAGCCCCATCAGACGTCTGCTTTTCTGAATGCTTTTTTTATTGCGATCTACCTGTGGGTGACCGGAACTACTACAGGAATTGCGTTGTATCTTAATATAGTGGGATTAATGGTAAAGCTGGGTGTGGCATACATATTTTACCGGACTTTTTGCAAATTCTGCGATCGGAATATCCTTTTTCTGATGACTGCATTCTTTTTGACAGTCAATGCGAAAGAAAGCATTCTTCTTGAATTTTCCAATATGATGATTTATTTTTCAATTTTGCTGTTGTGCGCGCTTGTAATGCATTTACACAGTCAGAAGGCGCCGGAGACGATATTCCTTGTGTTATCGGCAGTCAGTTTTTGCCTGGAAGTATTGTCGTATCCCTCAACGATTCTTCTTTTTCCTCTGATGTTGGTGATTCTGTACCATTATTCTGGCACAAAGGGCCGGGATGTGATGGTGTTTACTCTCATCTGTGTTTTTATCGGAAGTGTATTTCTCGCATTTCTGATAATGCAGACAGGATGGAGCCGTTTCTGGGAATGTATTCGAATTATCATAATGGGGGACAGCACTCATCAGATGGGCGACATAGCCGGAAAGCTTGGAGTTTATGGCCAGGATATCAAGGATGCCGCTGTTTTATTTGTTTTGTGTGCTTTCTTATCTGTTATAATTGTCAGACTTTTTCAACGTAAAAGGGGAAAGTATGCTCAGGAACATTATGTAAGAACCTTTTTTATGCTGTTGCTGCTTGGAAATTTGATGCAGGCTTTGTTTAACATGAATATAGAGGAACTGGTGTGGAAAGTCAGGGTGTTGTATTCGGCAATCTATCTGCCGATTTCATTCCTGGCATTCAGGCTGAGAGGGTACTGCAGCAGGGAAGAGAGAATAGCATTTCAGACAGGTATGGGAATCAGCCTGGCGGGATGTGCGGCCGTGCTGCTTCTGACGAATCTGTCACTCATGACAACGCTTGCATATCTGATTCCGGGTGTTATGGTGTCGATGATTCCCATAGGGGAGTATCTGCGCCGGAGTTTGCCGAATACGAAAAACACCGGGGCATATGGGATGCTGATTCTGTTTGTAAGTGTTTTTATTTTTCAGAATATTTATGTACTTCGTCCCATGAGTATGCTGCCGAATGTGAAAATTATGTCTGTACGTGGTGTTGTAAAGGGCGGACCTATGGCAGGAATTTTTTCGGATTACATGGGAGCATATATAATGAATTCCAATCTGAACGACTGGAAGCAATATGTGAGGAAGGGCGACAGGGTATTGATTGTGGGGGTAAATCATCTCAGTACGATAGGATATCTCTATGAAGATACAGAAATCAGTGTGGATTCCACGATTTGCACGCCTACATACGATGAAAAACTGCTGACTTACTGGGAAATGAATCCATGGAAGGAGCCGAATGTGGTGGTGTTGGACTGTTGGTTCGGTGAGCCGAGGGTATCCGGAGACGAATGGATTATGGAATGGATAGAGGAGCATTTTGACACCTATGAGGATGGCCGTTATGTGCGCGTATATAGGCGTAAATAGATGGGGCAAGGAAAAATATTGTTACTGTTCACTGGCCCCATTAGGCCATTGTGAAAAGTGCTGAAATTTATT
>CAJUJN010000026.1 GCA_910586775.1 uncultured Acetatifactor sp.
TGCCGTCCCCCTTGGTGTTCGCCATCAGGGTCGTCACCAGCTTCAAAATGTCCTTTTCGTCATGGATATAGGCGAAAGGATTGTAGTGCATCGACTTCTTGAAGTTGATGGTGTTGAAAATCTTGATGCGGTACTTGTTCCGCACCAGGACGGCCCCGCACTCCTCGACGATCCCCCCTTTCGGATCAGTGACAACATACGATGAGTGCATCTGCATAAGGTTCGGTTTTACAAAAAACCTCGTCTTGCCGGAACCTGTGCCTCCGCTGATGAAAATGTTATATTTTGCCTTTACCAGGAGTTCCAGATTGTCTGCGATCTTCTGCGTGATAGAGCCGTACCGTATCAGCTTCTCTATGGTCATGGGCTCCGACGAAAATTTACGAATAGTGACCGTGGGACCACATCGGGCAATAGGAGGCAGGACTACGTTCACGCGGGAGCCGTCTTCCAGTCTGGTGTCGCAGATCGGATTGGCCTGGTTTACTTCACGCCCGGCCTTGCCCACAATCCTCTGTATCACATCCACCAGCTTACGCTCATCTTCAAACTCTTTGTCCAACTTGCGGAGCCGTCCGTTCTGCTCGATAAAAATATGCTTTGGCCCGTTAATCATGACCTCCGTTATGGTATCATCCTTTATGATGGAATCCAACAGGCCAAGTCCGCGTATGGAACTGTAGACCTGCTCCACAATGGATACCCGCTGCTCGATGGGCAGATAACGTCCCTGCAGATACTGCTCCGTAATCTCCTCCACCTTCTCCTCCAGCTCCTCGTCTTCGTACTGGCTTAAGGAAAAATTGTCTGATATGTACTCTCTGATGTCCTTTACAATTTTCTGTTCATCATTAAAGTCCACCCCACTCCCCCTCTCTGTCATTCAAGGCTACGAAACACATCCTGTTCGGAAATTTTCACGCACAGCTGGCGGGGCGAACATTCCTCGAACCGCTTTATCCCGCCGATTTGCCGGATGCCGGACTCCTTCAGCTTCACGGAGTTTCTGCTGCTGAAACGATTGTACAGGATACCTGTGTCATACATCCGCCTCCCTTCCCCCTGTTCCTCCAGAATATCCATTGATCTGAGCATTCTGGCGGTTTTATCGTTTGCCGTCACACTGCCGTCAGAGACAAACACCACATTGCTGCAATTCTGAAAAAGATTCAGCAGCTCCTTACCAAACTGCATACTGATGTCCAGAATCACATAGTCATATCCGCAGGAAGACTTCAGTTCCGCAATAATCCGACTGATTTCCTCCGGCTTCAGTTCGAGCATGTCCAGAGCCGTATTGGGCGCCGAGAAGAAAAATGCACCTGATGTATCCTGTTTTACCAGGCTTTCCAGCTTCAGTGACAGATTTGCTTTTCTGCTTTTTACCGCGTAGATGATATCGCTGAAATTACCCTGTCCCTCGCCTCTGAAAAAACCGTCCGCATTTCCAAGAATCTCCAGATTCAGATAAACCGCCTTTTCCCCCTCCCTGCAAAATACATGGCGCAGCCCATGGCAGCGGAAGTACAGCCCACGCCGCCGGCAGCCCCCGTAAACAAAATAACCCGTCCCCTGCCCTCCAGGCCGCTTCCGGTAATTGCCACTGTCTTTTCCGCAAAAATATTCAGTATCTGCTTGTAAATCAGTTCCGCCTTCTGAAACTTGCAGAGGGCAGGCTCGCCTCTTAGGGATTCGATATCCGAAGAATGCACCAGATAGGCAAATCCGCACCTTGGAGGCACCTTCTGTGTATCAATTTCAAATGCGTCGCCCGCAAGGAACACATCTATCCTGGACGCCGCCAGTGTGCGGTAAATACCCTCTTCTGATGTGAAGGAATAAATCTCCAGCTTGTCCATATACTTTGTATTAAAGACGGCAGTAATACGGTTCAGATATGATTTATCATCCTCCAGAATTACCAGTCTGATTTTCATAGGGACCTCCTGATTAAGTCGTTGCGCGGCCACACAAATTACGTACCCGACAATCACGTAAAGTCTTTTCGACGCACCCGGAATATGTATGAATATCCATACATATTTTTCGTATATTATACTCGGATATTTATACATAGTCAAGCCATTTTTTTCAACTTACAATTATAAGAAAATCAGCCGCTATTGCCATAGCAGGAACCGAAAACCGCTAATTTCAAGCAAATATAAGGAGTTACAAATTTTGATAAGCTACGCCCCGCTATTCAGGACAATGAAAAAAAAGCACATAACCTCCTACCGTCTGGAAAAGATGGGTTTTTCGAGAGCGACCTACTATTCTATCCAAAAGGGTAACAGTATTTCCACCAACACAATAAATCAATTATGCAAACTTCTGGGTTGTAATGTGACAGACATTATCGAATATATTGATGAAGACAAAGGATAAAAGCAGATACCCCCATATCGGACACTGGTATCTGCTTTCTATGTTTTATCAGAAATATTTTTCTGGTATGCAGTGGCCTTTTCAGAACGGCATATGGCCGCTGCATCTCATTCAGACAGCCTTTTCCTTCCATTTTCCGCGCTTGTAGAAGAAAAAGGTAACCACTGCTCCCAACACCCATGAAACCAACAGGGAGATGAAGATACACTCCTGCCGTCCGCCCGGAAATTCCGGAGACCTGGTCAGAAAAGCAATGCCATAGGCAATGGGAACACGGATCAGAAGCGTTGTAGCTATGGAAATCCACATAGGCGTCATGGTATCTCCCGCGCCGCGCATCACGCCCGACAAACTCTGAGTAACAGCCATGGCAATATAGCCCGCTGCCAGTATGCCCATCATCTCCCTGCTCAGCTCCACCAGTTCCGGTGTCTTGGTAAAGATGCCCATCAGCGATTTCCCGAACAGCAAAATCAGTCCCGTGAGTACCGCCGATACCGTCATGGCAATTACGGTTCCCTGCTTCGCCCCCTTCTCCACTCTGTCGTACATCTTTGCCCCCACATTCTGTCCCGCATATGTAGTCAGAGCCGTTCCGAAGGAAAAGTTCGGCATCATGGCAAAGCCGTCCACACGCATGACGATTACGTTTGCAGCGATGAACATTTCCCCGAAACTGTTGGTCAGGGACTGTACCACAATCATAGCCATGGAGAAAATTGCCTGGGTAATGCCGGAAGGAAGGCCCAGTCGGATGATTTTCATGGAATGCTTTCTCTGAAGCTTCAGATATGAAGACTTCATATCGAAAATCTCTGTCATCCGCATCAGACGCCGGAAGCACAACAGGGCGGAAATCGCCTGCGCAATCGCCGTAGCCAGCGCAACGCCGTTGACTCCCATCCCAAGATTCGCCACGAACACAAGATCCAGTATGATATTCACCACAGTGGACACCAGCAGGTAAGCAAGCGCAGACATGGAATCCCCCAGTCCGCGCATAATGCCGCTTAAAATATTGTAATAAGCCAGTCCCCCGGAGCCGATAAACAGAATCAGCAGATAACCATGGCACCAGTCCATAATGGATTCCGGTGTATCCAGCAACTCCAACAGCGGTCTGGCCAGAAGAGATGCCACAACCATTACAAAAACTGTAGCGATGGCAGTCAGTGTGATACAGTTCCCGATGGTAGCGGACAGTTCCTCCCGCTCCTTCGCCCCGAAATACTGAGATACCATAATACCGGCACCCACACTGATTCCCACAAACAGGACGATTAACAGATTCAATATGGGGCCGGCGCTGCCAACCGCCGCCAGGGCATTATCCCCCACATAATTACCCACTACCACACTGTCCACAGTATTGTAAAGCTGTTGGGCAATGTTTCCCACCAGCATGGGAACCGTAAAAAAGACAATCTTCTGCCAGGGGGACCCTTCCGTCATATCCACCGGTTCAAAAAATCTCTTAATCATTTGCATGTCTAACTACCTCCTGAAAAAATTTTACTGCCCATTATACACCAGTTTCTCTGTTCTGTCACTCCGGAAATATTTCAGGTATCTGTTTCCGTGATTTATCGAAAATATTTTTTCCGGAATACAGCCGACGGCTTAATGCTGCCTGCTTCTCTTCTGCATACAGCGGATTCCCCCAAATGCCAGCAGAAGCATCAGAACAGATGCCGCGACGGTGAGCCAGGGATTCCGGGTAAAGCCCGCCACCAGATAGCCAGCAAAACACACCGCTGCCACCAGTGTGGCATAGGGCAGCTGAGTCTCCACATGACGCAGATGCCCGCACTGCGCTCCTGTTGATGCCAGGATTGTGGTATCGGAAATGGGCGAACAGTGATCTCCGTAGACGGAACCTGCCAGGGTGGCCCCCAATGCCGGAATCAAAACGGCTGCTCCCTCCTCTCCTGCACAGAGCATGGATACAATAGGAAGCAGGATTCCGAAGGTTCCCCAGGCCGTACCCATGGAAAAGGACAAAAACGCCGCCACCGCAAATACGATGGCCGGCAGAAGGCTCATGGACAAGTTGACAGCAGTTACAAAATTGCTGACAAACGGCCCTGTTCCGATCATTTCCCGGCATACCCCGCCCAGTGCCCATGCCAGAATCAGTATGGTGAGAGCCGAAATCATCGTCTGGATGCCGTCAATGATCCCTGCCATAAATTCCCGCAGGCTCATCAGCTTCCGGGGAAGATACATAACCATTGCCACCAGCAGCGCTGCAAAAGTGCCCAGCGTAAGCCCGGCTGTCGGGTTTTCTCCTATTGCTTCCGCAAAGGAGTGTCCCTCAAAATAGCCTCCCACATAAGCCATGCCCAGAATGGAGCAGATGATCAGTGTCAGTATCGGCAACACCAGATCAGGCACAGTGCCTTTCTTCACGGCATCCCCGCCCTTCTGCTCTGCCCCGCCGCCCTCCTGACGTTCTGCCTCCGCCTTCTTCATGGGACCAAAGTCAAAGTTGGCAGCACTTACGAAAAATACCATGACGATGGTCAGAATTGCGTACAGATTATAGGGAATCGTCCGGATAAAAGCATTCAGTCCGCCCGCTTCCTCTACCTCAGACGCTACTGCCACAGCCCAGCTGGAAATGGGCGCGATGATACAGACCGGCGCAGCCGTAGCGTCCAGGAGATAAGCCAGCTTTTCCCTCGATATCTTACATTTGTCAGTGACAGGCCGCATGACGGTTCCCACAGTGAGACAGTTAAAACCGTCATCCACAAATATCAACAGCCCCAACAACGCAGTGGCCAGCTTGGCGCTGACAGGCTTTTTAATCCGTTTTCCCACCCATTTTCCGTAGGCATCGGAACCGCCGGACCTGGACACTGTCACTACCAGAGAACCCAGAAGTACCAGGAAAATGATCATGTAGCCGTTTTCCCCGATTTTCGCCGCAATCATGTCAAATATATATGTAACCGCCTGCAGAATATCCCCGCCTGTAAAAAAGCAGTATACACACATACCCGTAAAAATTCCCAGGAACAGAGATGAGTATACCTCCTTGCTGATCAGAGCCAGCGTAATTGCAATCAGCGGCGGCAGAATGGACAGCCATCCCGCCTCTATCATCACCACATCCATATCATATTCCTCCCTGCATACTGTCCGCACACCGGACATTTGATAGCGGTACCTGCCCGGACCGCTGCCCCAAGCAGCACCTTCTTTCTATCCTGCACGCTTCTGCCCGTTTTGTCAACCGGAAAATACACGGTCTCTTTTTATGATTTTTCCATGATACGCACCGGCTGCGAAACCACCGTACAATTATCCGGAACATCCGTATTCACTACGGCTCCCGCACCTATTTTTACATGGTTTCCGATTTTGATGTCACCAAGTATAACGGCTCCCGCGCCAATGAGGCAGCCGCTCCCAATCACCGGTGCTTTCCGGTTGACTTCTCCGATAGTTACATTCTGATAAATCCAACACCCTTCTCCAATGACAGCAAAGCGCGATATGAAAATCCCGTGCAGCCCATGCGGAAGAGTGGGAATCCCCCTGAACACGGTATCCGGACCCACATACCCTCCGTGGCGGTGGGCACTCCGGCTCATAAGAAACGTCAGGATATCCCTGAAACAACCGTTTTTCGCCTTCTTCTGCAGGCGGTACAGTCTCCAGAAATGCTTCAGATTGTCACCTCTTGAATAGTCGATTATGTCTCTTCTTATGCCCATAATTGTCTCCCTGTATCTTGTATTCTTTTATCCTCTGCCCCCTGAACGGTAATCCTTTTTTGCCGCCCCTTGCTGTTTTTCACATAAACCCGGGTATCATTTTTGATATAACTTCCCTTTCTGTTTTTACAAATCGAAAGAGAATCCAATGAGGCAGTAAACAATATTGGCAAAAAGGAATGGGATGCGTACCTACGTGAAAACGCATCCCTTTTTGATTATCACTTGTCTTAATCCCCCACTGCCTTCAGCTTCGTCTTTGCCGGTTTCAAGATCACATCCGCCACACAATCGCTGATATGCTCCCCCTGATAAAAGTACCCTACCTGTCTTTACAATGTCACGCCCTGCTTAAAAATAGCCATATCATGGTACCCTGCCTCTTCGCTGCAGACCTTCCTTCCGGACGCAACCTCGACTACATAATTAAACAGTCTCTCGGCCTCTTCTTCCATACCTTTATCTTCCGCCAGCACGCCTGCATTGTAATCGATCCAGTTGGATTTCTTTCCTGCCAGAGCAGAATTGGTGGAAATCTTCACCGTGGGCACCGGAGACGCAAAAGGAGTCCCGCGCCCTGTGGTAAAGAGCACGATATGCGCCCCGGCAGCCGCCAGGGCCGTGGCAGCCACCAGGTCATTGCCCGGCGCGCTGAGAAGATTCAGGCCCCTGGCCCGGACCCGCTCTCCATACTGCATCACTCCCATAACCGGAGCCGAGCCCGATTTCTGGGTGCAGCCCAGGGATTTATCCTCCAGCGTGGAGATTCCGCCCTTTTTATTGCCCGGGGAAGGATTCTCATAAATTGTCTGATTGTGGCTCTTAAAATAATTTTTAAAGTCATTGATCAGAGCCACTGTCTGGTGAAACAGCTCCTCATTGGCGCAGCGGTTCATGAGAATCGTCTCCGCGCCGAACATTTCCGGTACCTCGGTCAGGATAGTGGTGCCGCCTTCCGCAATCAGCCTGTCGGAAAAACGCCCCACCAGCGGATTGGCCGTAATGCCGGAGAGCCCGTCGCTGCCTCCGCATTTCATGCCGATCACCAGCCTGTCCACGCTGACGGGCTCCCGTTTGAATGAAGACGCATAGCTGATAAGGCTTTCAATGATCTCCAGCGCCTCCGCCACTTCATCCTCGCAATCCTGAGCCACCAGAAATTTCACCCTGTTTTCATCGTATTCGCCGATATAGGGCTTCAGCACTTCGATATTGCTGTTCTCACATCCCAACCCCAGCACCAGCACGCCTCCGGCATTGGGATGTTTTACCAGATCAGCCAGAATCTGTCTCGTGTGCTCCTGGTCCTCTCCCATCTGGGAGCAGCCGTAGGGATGCGGAAAGGCTATGACTTCATCCACGCTTCCCTTTTCGAAAGCCCCCGCCTTTGAAGCAAGTCTCATATTTGCCTTGTTTGCAATGGAGGAGGCCACATTGTTCACACAGCCCACGGTAGGGATGATCCAGATTTCGTTACGAACGCCCACCTGCCCGTCAGGACGCCGGAATCCCATGAATGTCGCCCTGTTACCGCTACGGCCGGACGATTTTCCTGACAAAGAAACGCTCCTGCCAATTTCCGGAATCTGACATCCTTCCTCCCAAACCTGTCGGCATGCTACACCGTCATTCTGCCCTTCACATACCGGGAAAACCGGTTCATACGTATATTCCAGCAAATCTCCCAACGCCGTCTTCAGATTATGGGTATGTATCCAGGTGCCTGCCTTTACGGTTTCCTTCGTATTTCCGATACGGAACCCGTACTTGATAACCTCGCCGCCTTCAGGAATGTCGCAGATTGCCATCTTGTGCCCGGCGGGAATTTCCTCCAGGGCAACCACGCTTTTCATGGCACCATTGCACAATTTCTCCCCTGCCGGGATTGTCCTCAGCGCCACCACTACATTGTCATTGTCGTTTATCTTTATGAAATCCTGCATAATGCCGCCCTCATTCCGTTTATCCTGATGTCCTCCAGATACCCTGCCACCGCATCGGCCAGGCCTGCCACCAGATTCAAATCCTGCCCGAAGAAATTCTCGTTTCCAAGGAATGCCGCAGCGAAGGCTTTGCTGTCCTTCCGGCAATTATCCCGGAAAAATTCCAGTACCTCCATATCATCCATGATACGGTACTCTTCATCTCCCCTGTGGCCAATGAGCGCCTTGTCACGAATCTCCGTGCCATCGTAAAACGCCATCAACGCCGCCAGTGAAAATGTCAGATGAGCCGGAAGCTTTCCGAACTTCTCCGCATAGCCGAGAAGACTGGGCATACACCTTGCCCTCCATTTGGAAACGGAATTCAGTGAAATGGAAAGCAGCGCATGTTTCACATAAGGATTGTTAAAGCGCGCAATCACTGCCTCCGCAAAATCCCTCAACTCCTTCTCCGGAAGGGTCAGGGTGGGAATCACCTCATCGAAAATCGTCTTCTCCATAAAATTCCGGATATCCCCGTCCTCCATGGACTGTTTCACAATATCATTGCCGCACAGAAAAGAAGCCAGCACAAAAGATGTGTGCGCCCCGTTCAGAATACGCACCTTTCTCTGCTTGTAAGGTTTCTGATTGTCCGTAAAGATAACGGGAAGACCTGCCTCATGCAGCGGCAGTTCAGCGCTGATATCTCTGGGACTTTCAATCACCCACAGTGCAAAAGGCTCTCCTGTGACCATAAGCCTGTCTTCATATCCGAGCGCCTCCCACTCTTCCGCCTCTGTATCACGCGGATACCCGGTGACAATGCGGTCCACCAATGTGGAAGTAAATGTACAGTTTTCCTCCACCCAGGTTCTGAAATCGCTGCCCAGACCCCAGAGTTCGATAAACTGCATAACGCATTTTTTCAGCATGATGCCGTTATCATCAATCAGCTCTACCGGAAGCATTACAAGCCCTTTCTCCGGATTTCCCTTGAAAACCTCAAATCTGTGATATAAGAACTTCGTCAGCTTGCCGGGAAAAGTCTTGGGCGGCGTCAGTTCAAACCCGTCATCGGCATCAAATACAATGCCCGCCTCCGTAGTGTTGGAAACCACAAAACGCAGGGTGTCAATCTCACTCAGGCCCATGTATTTATCATACTCGCCGTATGCGTCAACGGCATCCGCCACACTGGTGATCTGACGGTTTAAAATCTTCGCCTCGCCGTCTACCATGCCGCGCAGGGATACGGTATACTGGCAATCCTGCTTATGAAAACTGTCCAGACTCCCGAAACTGATGGGCTTGACCAATACGATATCCCCGTCAAACCTGCCCTGCTCATTGGCAATATCGATCATATAGTCCACAAACGCCCGAAGGAAATTGCCTTCTCCAAACTGTACCACTCTGACAGGTCTCGCCTTCCTGTTCGTCATTGTCCCGTTTAAACTGTCCATGTTTCTCCCTTCCGCCCACTTTCCGTGGACATGGCCTGCTGATTATTCTGTAAATCTCCGCTGCCCTCTACATGTTGTATGTAAGCGCTTACATCCCTTATTTTACAGCCAAAAATTTCTTTCGTCAATATGAAAAACAAGAAAAACGATATTTGTTAAAAAAATATCTTGCAAAAAAACGTGCATTTGCTATAATGCAGATAGGGTTGTTTTGAAACTACTTACATTGTATTGCCCGGGATGCAAAAAAGCTGCATCTGCGGCAGGACTGCCTGTAAAAGAGGAAAACCAATGACCATTTACGATATCTCCGAAAAAGCGGGCGTTTCCATTGCCACGGTCTCCCGTGTGCTGAACGGCAGCCCGAATGTCAGCGACAAGACCAGGGAAAAAGTCCTGGATATTATAGAACGCTATGGATACACGCCCAATGCTTTTGCCAGAGGGCTGGGACTGAATACCATGCGCACCATGGGCATTATGTGCGCCGACAGTTCCGACCCCTGTCTGGCGAAAGCCGTCTACCATATCGAGCAAAAGCTGCGGGCCAACGGCTACGACAGTCTTTTGTGCTGCACAGGCTATGCCCCGGAGACAAAAGCCGCTTCCATGAATCTGCTGATTACCAAGAAGGTGGACGGCGTCATCCTGGTGGGCTCCAATTTTGTCCATGAGAAGGAATGTGAGAATCAATACATTGCCGATGCCGCCGCGCAGATTCCTGTGATGCTGCTGAACGCAGATATGGATGTTCCCAATGTCTACAGTGTCCTGTCCGATGATTTCACATCCATGTATGAAGCCACCCTTCAGATGCAACAGATCGGCATAAATGATATCCTGTACTTTTACAATTCCAATTCTTACAGCGGCAAACGCAAGCTGGCCGGCTTTCTGGCTGCCATGAAAGAGCATGGCTGTACAGATTGCGGCAACCAGGCGGCTTTCTACCACGGCTCCCATGAGGATGTCCACGCCATGGCCGCGCACCTGAAAGAACTGCATGACGGCGGACTCATCTTTCACGGTGTCATCGCCGCGGACGACACACTGGCTCTGGCAGCCGTAAAATACGCCAGAGAAATGGGCTGCAGAATCCCGGAAGACTTTTCCGTTGTGGGCTACAACAATTCCGTACTGGCAATCTGCTGCGAGCCGGAGCTGACCAGCATTGACAATAAGCTGGAGACTCTCTGCCAGCATCTCATCGCCACCCTGCTGGGTGTCCTGGAAGGGAAAGAGATGCCTAAAAAAACTGTTTTTTCAGGGGAGCTCATCCGCCGGGGAACCACACGGAACGACGCATAAGAGACAACAATTAACCTGTTTCAATAAATTTCAAAAATGGAGGAGAAAGAACATGAAAGAATTTATGGACAAGGATTTCCTGCTGGAGTCTGATACAGCCAGAAAGCTGTTCCACGATTACGCGGAAAACACCCCGATACTGGATTACCACTGCCATATCAATCCCAGGGAAATCGCGGAAGACCGTCACTTTGACAATATCACCCAGGTATGGCTGGGCGGTGACCATTACAAGTGGCGCCTGATGCGCTCCTTCGGCGTGGAGGAAAAGTACATCACCGGCGATGCCTCCGATTACGAGAAGTTCTGCAAATGGGCAGAGTGCCTGGACAAGGCCATCGGCAATCCTCTCTTCCACTGGAGCCATCTGGAACTGCAGCGATACTTCGGTTATCACGGTGTATTGAATAAGAAGACGGCTGATGAAGTATGGAATCTCTGCAACGAAAAGCTGGCGCAGCCTTCCATGAGTGCCCGCAACCTGATCAAACAGAGCAATGTAACTCTGATCTGCACCACGGACGACCCTGTCGATTCTCTGGAATGGCATAAGAAAATCGCAGAGGACGAAACCTTTGACGTAAAGGTCCTGCCTGCCTGGAGACCTGACAAGGCCATGAATATCGAGAAGCCTGATTACCTGAACTACCTGGATCGGCTCTGCGAAGTCACCGGTATGGGCGAGATCAACAGCTTCGCCGCGCTGAAAGAAGCCCTGAAACAGCGTATGGAGTATTTTGCTTCCATGGGCTGCAATGTTTCCGACCACGGTCTGGAGTATGTTATGTACTATCCTGCCAGCGACGACGAGATTGAGGCAATCTTCTTAAAGAGACTGAACAGAATGATCCCCACCAGGGAAGAGCAGCTGAAATTCAAGACCGCTTTCATGCTTTTCGTGGGCAGAGAATATCACAGACTGGATTGGGCAATGCAGCTTCACTTCGGCTGCAAGCGTGACAACAATACAAGGATGTACGAAAAACTGGGGCCTGACACCGGATACGACTGCATCAACAACGATGCTCCCTCCGCTCAGATGGCCGACTTCCTGGATGCCCTGTGCAAGACTGACGAGCTGCCCAGAACCATCCTTTACAGCCTGAATCCCAACGACAACCAGTCCATCGGCACCATCCTGGGCTGCTTTCAGGATTCCTCCGCTGTTGCCAAGATTCAGCAGGGCAGCGCGTGGTGGTTCAATGATCACAAAATCGGTATGACAGAGCAGCTGATCTCCCTGGCCAACCTGGGCAACCTGTCCGGCTTCGTGGGAATGCTGACAGACTCCAGAAGCTTCCTCTCCTACACCAGGCATGAGTATTTCCGCAGAATCCTGTGCAACCTCGTCGGTACCTGGGTAGAGGGCGGCGGATTCCCGGCAGATATGGATACATTGTCCGAAATTATTAAGGATATTTCCTACTATAATGCGAAGCGGTATTTTAAGTTTGATATCTGAGATTTGAGCTGTACACTCATGAGCGATGAAATTTGCCTTTATAACTGGCAGAGTTTATCTTGGCGGCCAAATCCGTAATTGCACTGTTCCGGTAATATGTCTGGAATCAATGCCTGCACTTTTAATAAAAGGCGCGTTCTTTGCGCCGCATTCAACTATGGGAAGCTGCACTTCCCATAGTATATTCCTGCTTTTCTGCTTCTGTTTCCCGGACAGCTCTCCTGCATGAAAACCGTGTCTGGACGTTTCCTTCCATGGATAAGCCTCGCCACTGCAGAAAACCCCGGTACTGTAATGCAGTACAAACACACGGCAACTTACAGTTTCGGGGTTTTTATGATTCGTATTTACGATATAAAGATAGTGATTCACTATATTCTGTACTACAATGCAAAAAATCACTTATATCAATATACCTTTGCCTCTTCCTCGCCATTCAGCACGCGCAATGCGCCCTGGGCCAGCGCCAACAGCTCATCTTCACCGGGATATACAGTAAAGGGCGCAATCCACTCCGCACGCTCCTTCAGCGCTGCCACCACATCCGCACCGTAAGCGATACCGCCGGTGACGATGATCCGGTCAACCTTGCCGTTCAGGACACATGCCATGGAGCCGATGTCCTTTGCCACCTGAAAAAGAAATGCCTGCTTGGCTTCCACTGCCTTCTCGTCTCCTTCATTGGCACGCTTTGTCACCTCGCGCATGTCATTGGTGCCCAGATAGGCATTGAAGCCTCCCTTGCCCACCATCTTGCCGTATACTTCCTTCTCGGTATATTTACCGGAAAAGCACATCTTAATCAACGCTCCGTTGGGTACGCCTCCCGCGCGCTCGGGTGAAAATGCGCCGTCGCCGTCCAGAGCATTAAATACATCGATTACCCTTCCATTCACATGTGCGCCTACGGATACGCCGCCGCCCATGTGAACCACGATCAGCCGCAGGGACTCATAAGGTTTTCCGATTTCCTTCGCATACCGCTTTGCCACAGCTTTCTGGTTCAAAGCATGGAAAATACTCACACGGGGAAGCTCCGGTACGCCGGAATATCTGGCAATAGGCATCAGCTCATCCACCACCACGGGGTCCACGATATAAGAAGGCACCCCGATGGAATCTCCGATTTCCTTTGCCAGAATACCGCCCAGATTGGAAGCATGCTGTCCCTGAACGCCCTTCTTCAGATCCTCCAGAAGTTCCTCTGTCACGGCGTAGGTTCCGCCGGGAATGGGCTTCAGCATTCCGCCCCGCCCTACAATCACATTCAGGCTCCTGATATCAAATTCCCTGGACTCCAAAAGGTCGGTAATGATTTTCTTGCGGAAATCTTTCTGGTCTACAATGTTTGCAAACTGTGCAATCTCCTCGGTGGAATGCCTCAGGGTTTCTTCAAATAAAAGAGTCTCGTCCTCAAATACACCGATTTTGGTGGAGGTAGAGCCGGGATTGATAATTAAACTTTTAATTGACATATTTATTTCTCCTATTCCAGTTCCGCTCATGCGGTTTTATGCTTGTTTCTTCAGTTCTTCGGATACGACTGCTGCCAGCGCAATGGAGTTCACCTTGGTCTCGAAGCTGTCGGAACGGCTGGTGAGGATAACGGGAACCTTGGTGCCGGTGAGGATACAGCCGTTGCGCATCTTCGACATATGTACGATTGCCTTGTAAGCAATGTTGCCTGCATGGATATCCGGGAAGAGCAGCACATCCGCATCGCCCTGAATCTTCCGGTTTGTAGCTCCCTTGTGCTTTGCGGCCTCAGGGTCGATGGCAAGGTCAAGTGAGAGCGGACCGTCAACGATACAGCCCGTAATCTTGCCTTCTTCGCACATTTTTGTCAATTCTGCGGCTTCCACGGTAACCGGCATCTTGGGATTGACCACTTCTACCGCTGCCAGGGGAGCCACCTTCGGCATGTCTACACCGCAGGCATTGCATACGGGAACCGTGTTCTGAATAATGTGTACCTTGTCCTCCAGGGTAGGATAAGTCATAAATGCCACGTCAGTGAGGAACAGAAGCCTGTCATAGCCCTCCACTTCAAATACACCTACATGAGAAAGCGGATTGCCAGTACGCAGGCCTGCTTCCTTGTCCAGAACGCTCTTCAGGAAATCCTTGGTATCAATCAGACCCTTCATGTACATATCTGCTTTTCCGTCATGAGCCAGCTTTACGGCCTTCAGGGATGCTGCAATCATATCAGGCTCATGGATAATTTCATAACCTTCCAGGTCCATATCAATGGACGCTGCCACTTCCCTGATCTTCGCCTCGTCTCCCACCAGAATGGCATCGGCGATTCCTTTCTCCTTAGCCTCCTTCACGGCCTCCAGCACTGCGGAATCCTGTGCCACAGATACGGACACGGTCTTCCTCCCGCACTGCTTTACTTTTGACATAATGTCATCAAAACCCTGCTTCATTTTTGTAACAACTTCCTTTCTGCCCTTTCGGGGCGTAGATTTTACAGCTTGTATTTTTCATATCTTTCCATGTACACTGGAAGTATTTTCTATCGTTAAAAGTATAACATGCCTGTCTGCAAAATGCAATAGTTCAGGCGCCTGCTTATATTTCCCCGTTTATATTTCCCTTATACTTCCTCCTCTTCCTCCAGAACCTCGTTCAAGGCCTCCCTGGTATCCCGGATTTCATCGTGATCTCCCTTTTTTAAAGCCGCCTCAAAACTTGTAATATAGCGGTCCAGCCTTTTCCTGCGGTCTCCCAGAGATTCCTCGTACATCCGCTCGGCTCTGGTCAGCACCAACCGGTTCTCCTCGTAGTCCCTGGGCTGAATCTTCAGATAAGCAAGCTCCTCCATGCGCTTCCTGACTTCCTCATCCGTCATCTGATTATCCTGGCCTTTAATGACCATTTTCCGGCTCTCGCCCGTAGACACCACCGTGACCTCTACCTCCAGGAGGGAATTGATATCGTAAGTATAAGTCACATCCACCGACTCCTGCCCCCTGGGTCCCTTGGGAATCTCAATCTCCAGTTCGCCCAGAAACAGATTGTTCCTGGCAAAACGGCTCTCTCCCTGCAACACTCTGACACGCACCTTCGTCTGATTGTCCCGGGCCGTATACAGCCGCTCCGTATGGCTGGCAGGGATCACGGTATTCCGCTCAATGATAGGGCAAAATCTCCCATCCTCGTATTTTCCCTCATCATACTCCACCACCACTTCGGTACCCAGCGTAAAGGAACAGACATCCGTCAGAATGACCTCCTTGACTTCCTCCCGGCGTTCCTTCATGGCGGCCTGTATCGCCGCTCCCAGCGCCACGGCCTCATCGGGATTCATCCTGGTATCCGGAAACTTCCGGAACAGCCGGATCAGAAAATCCCGCACGATGGACAGCCTGGTGGCACCGCCGATGAGCAGCACCTCATCGATATCCGAAAGCTTCAGCCCCGCATCCGCCAGACTCCGCTTCACCGGCTCTCTGATTTTCATGAGAAGCTCTTCGCAGGCTTCCTCATACTCCTTATATGTAATCACCTGCTCCAGCGTTTCTTCTTTATACAGGAAGCGGATCGTCACCCTGTCCGTATCATTGATGGCGCATTTCGCCTTCTCCGCCTCCCGGAAGAGCCTGGCCTGTTCCTTCTCTGACAGGTTCTGCAGCAGCAGCTTAGCCTTCTGAAGGAAAAGCTTAGCCATCACTTCCGTAAAATCCTCGCCTCCCAGGTAATTGTCTCCCGCCACGGCGCGGACCTCCAGAATATTGTGATACAGCTCCAGTATGGACACATCAAAAGTGCCGCCCCCCAGGTCAAACACCAGGAAACGGGTATCCTGTTCCTTATCGTACAGCCCGTAAGCCACAGCGGCGGCCGTAGGCTCTGAAATCATGCGTTCCACCTTCAGGCCCGCCAGTTCCCCGGCACGCCTGGTGGCTTTTCTCCTCTTATCGTCAAAATATGCGGGCACACTGATGACCGCTTCGGTCACTTCCTCTCCCAGAAAACTCTCAGCATCCTCCTTCAGTGTGCGCAGCACCAGGCTTGAGAGCTCCTCCGGCTTATAATGCTTCCCGCTTAGACAAAAGTTCCGCTCCGTTCCCATGCTCCGCTTAAAAGTCTGGGCCACAGAGTCCGGGTACAGGCTCATGCGCTCTCTGGCGGTCTCACCCACGTATACATTTCCCTCTCCGTCCACACTGACCACGGAAGGCGTCAGATTTTTTCCAAGTCTGTTGGGGATGATTTTCGCCCCCTCTTCCGTGAAATATGCAATTAAACTGTTTGTCGTACCTAAGTCAATTCCTACTATCATGCTAATCAATCCATTTCTCTTATCGTTTTAGAAACTGCCGGAAAATAACTTGTGCGCTTTCAAAAATAAAAAGTCGATTTCCCCATCAAAATCCAGGATGTATCTTCACAAGTTATTTGTAGGCACTTCCTTGCTCATTGACTACCAGTATAACACAATTGCGCCATATATTCACGAAAAATTTGTGATTGGTAAAAATTATTAATGAAGTATATTTCTGTATCGTCTCGAACGGTATAACTAATATGCTACCCGTTGAACTGCTCTGGCATCCGTATTGGCACCCCCGCCAGGGATTTTCCTTCGTGGAGGGGAATGACATATTTCTATCCAAAACCATTCCCCCTGCCGCCGAACACAAGACTACCCCAAAACATCCTGAAACACCACATGCTTTATCGCCATCATATACTCATCCCATGGCTGTACCTTCAGGTTCCGACACAGGCGCTCTTTCGCTTCCTCCCGCTTCCCCGTCCGGAGCATGAACAATATCCTTGCGCCCTCCATCTCCTTGCACCTGGGGCAATTACAGAAATGGCATATCTCGCATTTACTCTCCCTGTCCAGGATTTCCTGCAGTTTCCCGGTTGTCTCCGTATAATAAGCCGCCAGGAATTCCAACTGCAGATGTGCTTTTTCCCGGTTATAGTACTTAGGCTTGCCGGCAGCCTGCTCCTCCTTCAGCCACTCCTGCAGCCGTCTGGCATACTTCCTTCCCCGCTTCTCGTCTCCGCAGAGAATGCAGGCAAACACCGCATCGCAGATTTTTCCCTCCATGGAGCTCTCCACCAGCCCGTTTTTGAACATTTTGTCAAATGCAGCCAGGGCGGAGGCCTTTCTCCCCCACAGCAGCTCCACCCAGCCTTTGCAGCAGTAGTAATCCGGGTAAGAAACCACCTCCGGTTTCCGCTGAACGGCAGGGGCCACAATGCCCCTTATCACACGCCTTATGTTGCCTGAAAGCAGCTTCCATCCCCAGTCTCTGACTGTTTTTCGCGCTTTCTCCCTGTCTCCTGCGGCATTATACAGCTCCGCCATCTTCTCATAACGGGCCCACTGATTCTTTTTATAAAATTTCCCGTAGACGGCTTCCGCTTCCGCAACCTGTCCCATACGCAGGTAAAATTCCGCCAGATTATCCCCGAACCAGCTGCTCTTGATCTCTCCGATCATGCTCTCATACTTCCTGTAGGAATCCACTGCCTTATCATAGATGCCCAACAGCGAGTAAAGATTGCCCATATCCGCATAGATTACTGCTGACATCTCCTTATCCATATACAGGATTGCCTTCTTGATGAAGAACAGGGCCTTCTCATAGTCCCCCTGATACTTATACACGAAGCTTAATCCGTTTAACGCATAAGGATTAACGGGATTCAGATAAAGCGCCTTCTCGAAATCCGCCCGGGCTTCCTCCAGACAATGGGCAGCCCTGTGAAAAATTGCCCTTTCCACCAGCATGAAGTCGTCGGGGTAATGGTAGAGATATTCTGTCAGAATGGGCAGGCCTTTTTCATAGAAGCTCTTATCTCCCTTCTCCACCTGTTTGAAGAAGACATCACGGAAATTCTTAAGCCTCCTGTTCAGTGTGCTGATATCCATCGTCTCGTGGTCCTTCTGAAAAGCATATGCTTCCAGGACGGGACTCTTCACCATGTTTTTTTCTGCGTCTTCCAGTACCTTTTCCAGATCCTCCCGGCGGTCCAGGTCCAGATATACCTTGGCAAGGTACTCATATGCTTTGACGAAATTTGGAAAATATTTCAGGCAGATACTGGCAGTCCGTACCACACCCCCGGCATTCAGCTGCCGTCTGTATGCTTCCATGGAAGAAGCATATGCCGCATAAATCTGATATTCGTCCACCAGCTTCCGGGCAGTCTCCAGACACAGGTCATATTCCTCCATCTCCGAATAAATCTGCGCCATTTCCAACAGTATCCCCACATCCTTTATATTTCCTGTGAGGACGCCCTCTCCCTCACGGATGGCCAGGTTAAAATATTCCTTATCCCGAAACCCCAGGTTATGGTAGCACTGCATTCTGATCAGATGCGCCTGGCGCAGTCTGTCCCTGTCTCTGTTTTCTTCTTTTTCGTCCTGTTCCTGACGATTTTTCATTTTTTCTTTCAGGGATGCCTCCCACTGAAACGTCTGTGCGATGGACTCCTCATACTCTCCCTGTTCCACATAGAGCTTCGAGAGCAGCCCCTTGTATTCCGCCTCCTTTTCCGGCGGCAGAAGTTTTTCCAGTTTTCCCGCCAGCTGAATTCCCTGTGCAATCTTCCCGTCCTGCAGATAGCACCAACACAGTTCCAGCCTCGGCTCCCAACCTGAGTTCTCTTTACAGTTTGCCTCCAGCTCCTTCTCAATCTCCGCATTGATCCTGGCCAACAGTTCCAGAAAAGCATCATCGCTGCCGGATGCAAGCACCTTTTCCGCACATTTCTTCGCCTTACGGTACTGTTTCTGCGTATAATACCACTCGGTTAACCGTATATTCGCCATATAGTGGGTGTCATTAGCCGCTTTCAGTTCCTCGTAAAACCCGGCAGCCCGGTTTCTGCAGCCGCCGTTATTCCGCTTTTCCGAGCCTCCGGCCAGCCAGAGCAGTTCGGCAAAGTTGTAGCAAATCATGGCGTCTTCGGGGTACTTCTCCCGCTCCGCTTCCATAATCCGGATGGCTTCTTCTATGTATGCTCCGGATTGCCCGCTTTCCGGAGGTTTACCGCTTCCTGCGGCCTGCCTGCTATCGTCCCGCCTGTCTTCCGCAAGCCCCTTCCTCACCAGAACATTGGCCCGGCTGATCTCCATGACCGGATGCCGGATACCCAAAGCGTCCGCGCTCCTGATGCAGTTCTCTGCCTCCTCCAGGTTCTTCTCCTGCAGTGCCTGCCAGCAGCGATCATAATATTCCAGAAACAGGTCGTAGTCCGCATCCTCCGCCCCCTCAAACTGGCTGAACTCCAGGTCCTCTCCCCGCTCGCACCTGCCGATAATATAATGGACGAAATTCAGAGGAAATTTCTCCCGCAATGTTTTGGCGTCGCTGACAATGGACAGTTTCTGATTCAAAAGCTTCCAGACTGCCGTTGGAAGCTTGAAATGCTCCGTCAGATACCCCAGCAGCTTCATACGGCAGTTTTCTTCCTCTTCTATGGAAAAAAAGATATCCTCCTCAAAAAGCGCCTTCCAACACTCCACATCCTGTCTGGTCCTGATATTCCCGTAGATTTCCACGGCTTTCTCCAGCCACAGGCCAGAGGGCGTGGTGTCCCGGGGCTTCTCCTCAGGTGCTTCCTCCGGTTCCTTCGCATATTTACAGGCCGTCTCATAAGCACTGCGCAGCCTCTTGAATCCCTCCGGATTATCCTCCGGGTTAGTCACTGTCAGTTTCTGCCGGTAGGCGTTTCTGATAGCCCGCTCGTCCTTCGTGATATCGATTCCCAATATGATAAAGCTTTCCGTATGATTCATACTTCTCCCTGTCGTCCCTATCCGGAACTGTCCCCACTATTATTTCAACCGTTTACTGACATATCTGCCAACACAAATGAAACTTCCCACAACAGAGCTGCAGAATATCAGCCCCGGACTCGCCTTGCCCGTCCTAAGGTTGTTGCACAGCAAGCTTCGGGGAATGTATCTCTTTTATATCAAACCTGAGTCCGTGGAGTTCAAGCCAGTATAAATGCCTGTGAATCCACATTTTACAAGGATTTCTTCACCCATTGTGTGTTAAAAACTGCGTAAATACCTGTTTCTCAGTATAATCCTGCAAACGAACTTCACGGATTCAGGTCAAAAGCCTAAAAGTATATTACGTTCACCACTCATTTGCCATACACCAGGCTTCCCGGACGGCAGACGCGGCATTCACTGCTGCATATCACAGGCTCCCTCTGCAGCAGCACCTTCGCTTTCACATTACAAAAAGGGACTGTGCCCCTCAAAAGCATTGCACGGTATATCAGGCAACATACCACGCAGCGCCATTTCATGCCGCAGCCCCCACATCAGCCCCTATTCAGAATGTAAATTTATCCGCAAAATAGGCATCCAGCTTACTGATCTCCACTCTCTCCTGTTCCATGGAATCCCGGAAGCGGACAGTCACACAGCCGTCTGTCTCGGAATCAAAATCATAGGTGACACAGAAGGGTGTACCAATTTCATCCTGGCGGCGGTATCTCTTACCGATATTCCCTCTGTCATCATACTCGCAGTTATACTTTTTGGACAGTTCCGCGTAAATCTTCTCTGCGCCCTCGCCCAGTTTCTTGGAAAGAGGCAGTACACCGATCTTAACGGGAGCCAGCGCCGGATGAAAACGAAGTACGGTACGCATGTCGCCGCCCTCCAGTTCCTCCTCATCATATGCGGCACACAGGAAAGCCAGTACCACCCTGTCAGCACCCAGAGAAGGCTCGACCACATAAGGTATGTACTTCTCCTTCTTCTCGTCGTCAAAGTAACTCATATCCTCCCCTGATGTATTGGCATGCTGGGTGAGGTCATAATCCGTCCTGTCAGCAATGCCCCACAATTCACCCCAACCGAAGGGGAACAGGAATTCGATATCCGTGGTACCCTTGCTGTAGAAGCAAAGCTCCTCGGGACTGTGGTCGCGGAGACGTATCTCTCTCTCCTTAATCCCCAGAGAAATCAGCCAGTCACGGCAGAAGCCTCTCCAGTACTGGAACCATTCCAAATCCGTACCGGGCGCACAGAAAAATTCCAGTTCCATCTGCTCAAATTCACGGGTACGGAAAGTAAAGTTACCGGGTGTAATCTCGTTGCGGAATGCCTTGCCGATCTGCCCGATGCCGAAGGGAATCTTCTTGCGGGAAGTCCTCTGCACATTTTTAAAGTTTACAAAAATACCCTGAGCCGTCTCCGGGCGAAGATATACCACACTCTTGGCATCCTCTGTAACACCCTGGAAGGTCTTGAACATCAGGTTGAACTGGCGGATATCCGTGAAATTGTGCTTCCCGCAGCTGGGGCAGGGTATATTGTGCTCCTCCACAAATGCCTTCATCTGCTCCTGGCTCCAGGAATCCACGCTCTCCTTCAGCTCAATCCCCTTCTCACCACAGTAAGCCTCAATGAGCTGGTCCGCGCGGAAACGCTCGTGGCACTCCCGGCAGTCCATCAAAGGGTCGGAGAAGCCGCCCAGATGCCCGCTTGCCACCCAGGTCTGAGGATTCATCAGGATAGCGCAGTCAACGCCTACGTTGTAGGGGTTCTCCTGCACAAACTTCTGCCACCATGCGCGCTTTACATTATTTTTCAGCTCCACACCCAGATTGCCGTAATCCCAGGTATTGGCAAGACCGCCGTAAATCTCGGAGCCGGGATATATAAACCCTCTCGCCTTTGCCAGAGCTACTATTTTTTCCATTGTCTTTTCCATTTTTAACCATCCCTTCCTTTCATGTAATGATTCGCAAACACTCAGCGGGCTGTGCCACTTTCCTCATACTTAATTCAATAAAATATACACAAGCCCTTCCGCTTCGGAGGAACTGATGCTTCCATCCCCGTTCAAAACAGCCCCCTCACTGATGTAAGCCACTTTTCCGGGACAATAGATATTTGCCCGCATATCGGTGACCAGCAGATATTCGCCCTCCGATTGCCCCAGGAGGCCTGCGTCCAAAGCGGAGCCGTCCTTTACGCTTTTCATGGCCGCATCGGTATGGAAACCGTTCACCGCCGCTTCCTTCACCGTACCGTAAAACAGAGTCTCCTCCATGAAACCGCTGCAGCTCTCCCAGTTGTCAAACCTGTAGCACACTACCACCTTACCGCTGCCGTCTTCCAGTTCTTCCGTTTTCTCCACAGCCACAGCTTCTTTCCCTGCGACAGAATTATAGTCCTGTGCCTCCCGGGAAGCCATATTGCCAAGCTCCGCCAGATTATAGTATGACTTGTCAAATTCTCCCACCTGCCATACCCTGACCTCTCCCTCTTTGCTGACGGCAACCGTGGGATCCGTCACTACATCCGGCACCTTCGCCTCACCGCATCCCGCCAGGAATACAATGCAGAACCAGACTGCCAGCGCTGCCTTTCCTACTCTTTTCATCCTTTTTACCACCCCGGATTCCGGGTTCTGATACCTTTCTTTTGATTTTCCCACCCGCAAATGTCCGCTGCATTTGATGCCGGCACTTGCCCGATGCTTCACACCCCGTTTCAGAAAACCGCGTGTTTTTAAAAGAGTTCTATTGAACTCAAAGAGTTCTATCGAACTCTTTGCTATTGTATCAAAAAGAACGCTATTTTTCAACAAAGAGTTTGCAGAACCTCCAGACTTTTAAAATTTCTGCCGACAAAATGCTTCATATACCGTGCGGCGACATCCTGAAGCTGCTCCAGAACCGCTTCCTTCACGGTAAAGGTATACAGCTTCTCCACCGGACTGGCCGCTATGTACTGCAATGTGTAGGCCGTGGAATCGTCCAGGCTCTCATCACCGGGTAATACCGGTGCTTCCCTGGAGAATGCCCTCGGAAATTCACCGTTCACCGCCATTGCCTTACACTCAAAGACACAGCGCACCAAAGTATTTGACAGCGACGGGGCGCAGAGGGCACGAAGAGACTGGTAAAACAGCTTCATCATCTCCCGTTCGTCATTGTTCTCCCTGGTATAATAATCCGTCACCTCGGCAAAATACATGCCGTAGCAGGCACCGACATAATCCGTACGAAGCTCCCCGAAATAATTCCGGATATCCGCTTCCGTCAATGTATAGGAACTTCTGCCCTCATAGAGCCGGAAAGAGCCGAAAGCAAAAGGATTGGTTCCCGCCGCCAGACGGCTCCCAGGCCTGCGGGCGCCTCTGGCAAAGACGGACACCTTTCCCCTTTCGCTGGTTAAAAGGCTGATATGCCTGTCGTATTCCCCTACGGGGATTTGTTTCAATATGATTCCGGTTACCGTTATATATTCCTGCATGTCTGCCTTCTCTCACCTGCCCGCCAGGTATATCCCGAAGAGCATCCTTTCCCCGGCATATGTTCAGTCTGTACCGCCTGCCGAAGGCACATCATCCCTGGCACCCGTGCCATCCGTAAACACTGCTTCTCCAACGAAAGACACCTCTCTCTCGTCCCGTCCCATGCTGTTTACAAAAGAAAGATAGTCTTCAATCCTGCCGCTGTTTTCAAATTGCTTCCAGTATTTTTCTTCCATCTTCGCATCCTCCGTACATTACAGATTTATGCGCTGCCGTTCTCCGCTTTTACAAACGAATGAACCGGAAGCGCATCCATGATATACTTAGAGTCTGCATTTTCGATTTTAATATGCGCGTTCTTAGGTACTGGAAATATCTTTCGGATTGTATCCGAAATTCTTCAGAAGGTAATCGCTGTCCCGCCAGTCCTTCTTCACTTTTACAAAAAGCTTCAGATTCACCTGCATTTCCAGCATCTTCTCGATTTCCTTCCGGGCGTCAGTGCCGATTCGTTTCAGCATCAGGCCTCCCCTGCCGATGATAATGCCCTTATGGGAATCCCGCTCACAGATGATGGAAGCATCGATATGGCAGAGTTTCCCGGTTTCTTTCATACTCTCAATACTGACTGCCACGCCGTGAGGAACCTCCTCCTCCAGCAGGCGCAGCGCCTTCTCACGTATCAGCTCCGCCACAATCTGCCGCATGGGCTGGTCCGTGATGGTATCCTCATCAAAAAAAGCATGTCCCTCCGGCAAATACTGGAAAATGCATTCCACCAGTTCGTCCGTATTGTCCCCCTTCAGGGCTGACACAGGCACAATCTCCGCAAAATCCAATTCCCTGCGATAAGTGTCGATAAATGAAAGAACCGCCTCTTTCTTCACAGTATCCGTCTTGTTGATCACGAGGATTACCGGTGTCCTTCCCTTTTTCAGTTCTTCGATGATGTGGCGTTCTCCTGCGCCGATATAATTTGTGGGCTCCACCAGCCACAGGATCACATCGGCCTCCTCCAGCGTATGCTCCGCCGCATTCACCATATAATCGCCCAGCTTGTTCTTCGCCTTATGAATCCCGGGCGTATCCAGGAAGACAATCTGTCCCCTCTCCGTGGTCAGCACCGTCCGGATCCGGTTGCGTGTGGTCTGGGGCTTTGCGGAAGTGATGGCTATCTTCTGCCCGATCAGCTGATTCATCAAAGTGGATTTTCCCACGTTTGGCCTGCCTATCAGGGTGACAAAGCCTGCTTTATACTTATTATTATCCATGATTTTCCTGCCTTTGCGTTTTTTACTACTTCCACATAATACCACATCCCGGGATAAATTACAATCTGGTCCATAATCCGTCCGGCAGATTTCAGGATGTTCATGTTGCAGGCTATTGTCCCGCCTCTTTCGTAAACGGCTCCGCCGGCGCATTCATCTTCAGCTGTTCCTCCAGCCTTTTGCGTTTCTTCCTGCCATACCTCCTGATAACCAGCACTATAACTGTGATAATCACACCCCAGATCACCAGATAAGGAATATGTACCAGGAACCAGATACCGAACTCCAACGTTCCGTGCCCTATACTCAGCAGGCTCTCCCCAAAGCCCTCGGATATCCGCTCCCAGACCGCAGGCTCCTCCACGGGCGTCAATTCCTTCACCTCGGAAATGCCAATCTCCACCGTACTGTAATCAACCAGATTGTCAATGGTGCGCAGCTGTGATTCCATGCTTTCCAACTGGTAGCGCACTTCCGACAGGCGCTGCTCTATGGTGATGATCTCCTCTATGGTCTCTGCCTTATCCAAAAATTCCAGCAGCCTGGACTGTTCCGTGCGGAGGGTATTCCGGCGGCTTTCCATATCCACATAAGACAATGTCACATCTTCCACATTGTCATAGCGTCTGACAATATTGCCGATATCCGCCATCGTCTTCAGGAAACCGCTCAGCTTTTCACCGGGAATCCGTACCGTCAGATGGGCGCTGCGATTGGTGTTGTATCCGGAATAGCTGCTGCCGTTATAGGTATCCATGCTCTCCACATAACCGCCCAGCTCCTGGATCTGTGTCTCCAGGACGGACATCGTCTGCTCAAATTCCCTGGTCTCCACCTCCAGTTCCACAGTCCTGATCAGTTTTCGCCCTTCCAGCAGCCCTTTGTTATCCGTGCCTTTTCCGTAATCCGTGGAATCATAAGAGGTGTCCACCCCTGTCTCTTCCTCATAGAAACTGCCTCCCATACTGTAGGATTCGGCAGTCGTATTGATATCCGCCGTCTGTGCAAAACCCGCCCCATCCTTTGCGGCGCCGCAGCCTGTACACAGGGCTGCCGCAAATGCCAGCAAAACGGCGGTCACTCCTTTTCTGCTTATAATTCTCCGCAGGCCTCCCTTCGCCGCATTTGCGCCGGAAATATTTCTGCCGGAAATTCTTCCATACAGCACTTTTCTTCCCTTTTCTCTCATCTCATTTCCTCCCTTTTCCCATTTTTTATTTCTTCCCTGCCACGGGCAAAGGCCCCACGTGCAAACTCTGGAAATCTGCTACAGACAATTTTCTCGGACATATTTCCAGACTTTCATCAAATTTCCGGGTCTTTCCTAAACAGCCCAGGCAGTTAATTTCCGCTTCTCCCAAAAGCAATACAGTCCAGACACTTAGTTTCCGCCGCTCCTAAATGCAATACGGCTCAGGCACTTCCTTCCCTCCGCCCTTAAAAGCAATACGGTCCAGCTTCCGGCTGCCTGCGACTCAAAACAGAAACCCGTCTCTGGCCAGTTCCTGTCTGCAAGTCCGGCAATACCGTAACGCTGAACCGTAATATCAACTCAATAGAAACCCGATAAACGGCGGATTCATTCCGAGCACAGTTACCTCACTCAGCAACTGCATACAGGAACCGTCGTTTATATAAACGAAAAATCCTAGAAAAGGTTCTCAATCTTCATAAATTTATCGGCTTCCGCCTTAATTTTCTGCTCATCGCCTACCACACAGAGACAGTCATCCTCCATAAAAGCCCGAATATAGGCACCCAGACTGCGGATATCCTCCGGTGTGACATCCATGACCTCATCTCTCTCCTTCTGAATCATATCCTGAGTGATGCCTCTGAGATATGCCTCTCTGGAACGGCGGCCCTTGCCTGCTGCCGTCAGCGGCATATCCAGCTGGCTGAAGGTTCCGATGATATACTGCGTCATGGTCCGCTCACCGGCGTCATAATTTTCTATAAAATCTGCCGCATTTTCGTACACTTCAATGGTCTGTCCCAGGTTCGGGTCACGATAGGATACAAAATAGCAGTCACCGGTCCTGCCGAAACCGCACATACAGCCATATGCACCGCCCTTGACACGGATATTAGTCCACAGATACTCATAACCCATCATCACGCTCAGAACCTTCAGCGCCCCCTTGTAGGGAAGTCCCTTCTTCAGGAAATTCCCGGCACGGCATACATACTGTACCTGTCCCGGCGTCATGAAGCCCTCGTTCTTTCTGGATATCTCCGGAACATATTTTTCCTTCTTTACTTCACAGGTATAGAGCTTCTCTTTCAGCTTCGCCACGGAAGCTTCCAGGCTTTCAAAGGCCTTATCGTCACCGGTAAAGTCAACCAAAAGATTTTCAGGACGGAAAATCATCCTGCACAGCGTCTCAAGCCGCTCTGTCAAAACTTCCTTTTTATCATCAAACTCTTTCTCCAGAGCCAGAGACAAACGATACTGGGTTATTCCGGCCAGTTCCTCATTACGGGCATTCCCTGCGTTCCCGTAGGAAAGCGCTCTTGAGATTGCCACACTGTGACCTGCCGCCAACATATATTCCTGGAGTCTGGAATTATTCTCCGCCAGGATTTCCCTCAGTCTCTTTGTATCCTTTATATTGCTGGTGAGAATCAACTCCTCCATCAGCTCCATCGCCCTGTCCAGATTATCATAAAGCGCCTTGGTGCTGATCTCCATCGCTACCATATCCCGCTCCGAATCCTGTACATTGACATAATTGTTGCATACGACCGAAATATCTCCTGTAGCCAGATTGATCTCATTGCTCAACTCCGCATAAGAATAGCGGGCCGTATCCACATGGCAGAATACATTCTGAAGGATTCCGATGTAAGGGAAATATTCCGCCGGCACATCCTTTATTTTGAAAATCAGCCGCAGATATCCGATACCGTTGGTAAACACATTGTGATACAGAGCAGGAATTCCCGCCAGCGTCCGCTCTTCATTATGAAGCGGTGCCGCCTCTCTCTTCATATCACCCCGGGTGAGAAGGGGAATTCTCGCCAAATCCTCCGGCGTGTCCTCATTCTCCCTGAAAGCATCCAGAGCTTCCATTGTTTTGTGTATCTGCGTCACTTCCGCTTCCGACAGCCGTGCCTTTTTTTCCGCAAGGGCAGCTCTCAGCGACTCCTCCTCTGCCTTTGCCAGTCCTTCCTTCGGCTGCAGAATGACCATTGCCGCATGCGTGTTGTCCAACAGGTACTTCTTCACCAGTTCCTCGAAATACCCTTCGCTCACTTTCCCACGCAGCTTTGCATAGGTTTCATTGGCCTCTATATGGATGAAGGGCTTATTATCATCATACATCCAGCTGCTCAAAACGCTCAGCCCGTACATCAGCCCCTTGGGGAAGCTTCCGAAATCCGCCTCTCTGTACTTGAATTCATAGTGATTGATAGCCGCCAGAAGCGCTTTTTTGTCAAAACCGTCTTTGACGATTCCTTCAAGCACCTCTCTGATGGTGTCTCTAAATTCCGCTTCCCTGTCCACGGAAGTCCCCTTTGCCACCACGCTGAAGCAGGGCTGCTTCAGGTCGTTATCGTACATACTGTATACATCCTTGCCGATTCCCTTGTCGATCAACGCCTTCTTCAGCGGCGCGCCGGGAACCGTACACAGTACATAATCAAGAATCTGGAAAGACACACAGAGCTCCCTGTCAAGGGTATCGCCCACGGCCAGATTCCATGCAAGATAGGTATTCTCATCTGCATTCTCGCCCTCACTGACAGGGAATTCCCTCACTCTCCGCACAGGCGCATCAAAAGCCGGCTCAGAAGTCACCTCGGAATCCACCTCCAGTGCATCATAGGCAGACAGATAATGCTCGTCAATGAAAGCCAGCTTCTCCGCCATATCCATATTGCCATAGAGATAAATATAGCTGTTGGACGGATGATAATAGGTCCTGTGGAAATCCAGGAACTGCTCATAGGTCAGTTCAGGGATCACCTTCGGGTCACCTCCCGATTCACAGCCGTAAGTGGTGTGGGGATAGAGCGCTGTGGTAATCTCCCGAAACAATACGGAATCCGGTGAGGAGAACGCACCTTTCATCTCATTATATACTACGCCATTGTAGGACAATTCGCCGTTTTCATCCAGTTCGTAATGCCATCCCTCCTGGCGGAAAACAGCCTCGTTTTTATAGATATTCGGATAAAATACCGCATCCAGATACACATGCATCAGATTCTGGAAATCCTTGTCGTTGTAGCTTGCCACCGGATACACTGTGTGGTCCGGATAAGTTACGGCATTCAGGAAGGTATTGAGAGAGCCCTTTGCCAGCTCAATGAAGGGATCCTTGATGGGAAACTCCTTTGAGCCGCAGAGCACGGAATGCTCCAGGATATGCGCCACACCTGTGGAATCCTTGGGTGTGGTGCGGAATCCGATATAAAATACCTTGTTGTCGTCGTCATTGGAAACCAGAGCCACCCTGGCACCGGTCTTTCTATGCCGGCACAGAATAGTCATACTGTTGATATCCGCAATCTCCCGTTTCTCAATGACCTCATAGCTTGTCAGTTCTTCTACTTTCATTATGGTTCTCCTCTCATACTCTCCGTTTTATTTTCATATTCGTGAACATATATATTGTCACTGATATTTCATGACTATTTTCCGTTAAATGACTATATACCAAGCTCAGCCGAATGCCTCTACGCTGTGCTGGTGAATATCCTGGCAATATTTTTACTGCACTGATACATCACCATAACGGAACCCGAACGGAACTGGCTGAGCATTGTATATAATCATTTTCCGTTATATAACCGCTCCTACAGGGCAGTCAGGGCCAACTTGCTGACCGACAGTTCCTGTATGATATATCCCTGTCTCTCCTTCTCCCGGGGCGGTACACTGACCAGTTCCTCCACAGTAAGCTGTCTGGTCACATATCGCTTTTTTCCTGCAGTCCCTGTCCCTCCGGAGGCGCCTTTGGTCCCACGCCCCAGAAAAGGCTTCTTCTCCTCAAGCATAATTACCCGGACCCTCGCCTTCATCTGCCTGTAAATCTTCACCAGAAAGCTGTCCGGCGCCAGGTAATACAGGTGCGTCTCCAACGTATCCTCCAAATCCGCTTCCGGAAGGATATATTTCTGCATCACCAGCCGGAATTTAAACAGAATCTCTTCCTCCTCCAGAAATTCCCCGAAAGTATATTTGCAGCCCACATAGATACGGGCAGTATCCTGTACGCTGTATTTATAATCTTCATAAACTGTCTTTTGCATACGCTATATCCTCTATCTGGAACCCGCTCATCTGCATGGCATCCCGGATTGACTTCATGGACAGTCCTGACTCCCTGACAAGCTCCTCCGGCGTCACCTTCCGATGGAGCTCCTCTGCAAGCTCTCTGGCCCTGTCTGCCACTTTGTTCACCTTATCTGCTACTTTCCTGTCCTTCTTTTCCTGGTCGACATTCTCCTGAATCAGGGCTTCCATGGCATCCATAATGCCCCTGACCAGCATTCCCTCTACTTCATCGGGCTTCCCGGCGATATGCCCGGCCTCCCCCGAAGCTTGACCGTCTGCCGGATTCATTGCCGCTGCCGCTGTCGCTCCGCAGCTGTCAGTCAGCTTTCCCTCTCCCGGCAGGTTGTCTTCAATTGTCTTCTTTTCACTGCTTTCCAATCTTCCGGCTCCTGCCACAAGCATCTCCACGCCCGTCGCCAGGGCCACATTGCCCTCTCCGATCAGGTCCTCCAGAAGAATGCCCTGCCCCGAATAAAGCTTCGCGATATCCACCACATCCTTCAGATAGCTTTCCGTCAGGCGCTGCGCCGCCAACCTGTCCCCTGCCATGGTCGAAATAGTATGTGCCCGCTTCTCGCCGTCGCTGTATACAGGAAGCGTCTCCAGCCCGTCCAGATAATTCTGAAGATAGCTCCGCTCTTCCTCCGTCAGTCCGGCATCCGGGTCCGCAGGCTCCCCTATGCCGATGTTATGCTTTTCCAGATAGTCATATACCATCTGAAGCTGAGCATCATTGAATTCCAGATCGGAGAATTCCTCTCTCACCTGCTCCTCACTGATGCTGTTTCCCTGCTCCCTGGCAATCCGACGGATACGCTGCAGGCTTTCTGCAAATGCCACTTCTCTGGATATCATTCCGCTATCGTCCTCCCTTGTCTTACAATTCCCGGGCCTGTCCCGTACTTCCCTGCATCCGCAATGAACCACCCCTCAGCAGGCTGCGAGAACGCCGCTCCCGGCTTCTTCCTGAACGCTGCGGGCAGCGGAGTATCAGGCCCGTAAAAGAATAAACCGCCCTGTGCCCAAAGCAGCCACCGGATATCCGAACCTTACTTCACATGCGTATGCGTAAACAAATGCTGCTGACAGTATTCGTAATTCCCGTTACACTTGGAGCAGAAGCGGAATTCCAGGCCGGGGTCATCGTCCTCCGTCTGTCCGCAGATAGCGCATTTGTGCTTCGTCACCCGGGAATTGCGCCTGATATCCTGTTTGAATTCCGCCCTCCGCTTCATCTGCTTCGGCGACATATGGATATGGCTCCTGGACGTAAAGAAGAAAATCACAAAACTGAGCAGCGAGGATGCAATGGCAATCCTGGTCACAAGGCTTCCCGCAAACAGGAAATCATATACCAGCACCAACCCATACAGAATGCCCAGCCACTTTACTTTCACCGGGATAATGAACATCAGCAGCACCTGAACCTCCGGGAAGGTGGCGGCAAAAGCCAGGAATATGGACATATTAATGTAATAAGTGCTGAAATAAAGTGACGCAATCGTGGAAATATAGCTCAGGTTCATGACGGGTCCGCCCACAAAATACTCGATGGCCAGCCATACGAAACTTCCCAGCACGGTAAAGAGCATACCGGACAGCAGATAGACGTTATACCGGTAGGTTCCCCACGTACGTTCCAGGCTGGTGCCTATATTATAGTAAAACAACAGCATAATGATCGTAAACGGGTCAAGTGAAGACGGCGGTATAATGATCCATGTAAATATCCTCCATATCTGCCCGTGCAGGATCGCATATGGATTCAGTGTCAGATACAAAAGGAAATCCGCATTGACCAACTCTATAAAGTAGCCCACTACATAACACAGGATCAGAATTAACGACAGATTGCTGATGGCATACTTTCCAAACCTTTTCTCAAATTTACTCATCGCACCCACTCCTTCTTCTTTCTCCTAACATTTTATCATTCCCCATTCCATAAGTAAACCGGACTTTTCCTTTTTTAATATAAAAATCTTAATTTTAATAAATTTTTCACAGCTTTTGGTATTTGCAATTTACCTTTTCATGTACTATAATGTCTTAGAATGTCACGGAATGCCGACATGAAATTACACCTGCGTGTACAGGAGCGGGCTCACATACCCCCTGCGGGATGCCCGAAGTAAAAAGATGAAACCGGGCGGAAGTCTCTTCTTTTACAGAGAACGCCCGGTGAACCCTGTACTCTGAATTCAACTGTAAATATATTATGAGTGAGCACTCTGCAGCAAATACGGAAAATGACAGAGCGATATGCTCACGAATATAGGAAGGATGATTTGCATGGAACTTACTGACAAAACTGTAGTTGAGGCCAACGCACTTCCCGGCAATGCCAACACACTTCTTGGCGATGCCAACACACTTCTTGGCATTGATATAGGCTCCACAACAGTTAAGATCGCGATTTTGGACCAACAGCACCATATCCTGTTTTCCGATTACGAGCGGCACTATGCCAACATCCGGGAGACCCTCTCCGGATTGTTGGAAAAAGCCCGCAAACAGTTGGGCAATATAAATTTTCACCCCATGATCACAGGTTCCGGCGGACTGACCCTTGCAGGCTGTCTGGAGGTACCCTTTATTCAGGAAGTTATCTCTGTAGCCTCCGCACTGAAGGAACTGGCTCCCAGGACCGACGTGGCTATTGAGCTGGGCGGCGAGGATGCCAAAATCATTTACTTTGAGGGCGGCAATGTGGAACAGCGCATGAACGGCATCTGCGCCGGGGGCACCGGCTCCTTTATCGACCAGATGGCTGCACTGATCCAGACAGACGCCTCCGGCTTAAACGAATATGCGAAAAATTATAATTCACTCTACACAATCGCGGCCAGGTGCGGCGTTTTTGCAAAGACGGATATCCAGCCCCTGATCAATGAAGGCGCCACCAAGGAAGATCTGGCGGCCTCCATCTTTCAGGCTGTGGTAAACCAGACCATTTCCGGCCTTGCCTGCGGTAAGCCTATCCGCGGGCATGTGGCTTTTTTAGGCGGACCCCTGCACTTTCTGTCGGAACTGAAGGCCGCTTTTATCAGGACCCTGAAGCTTGACGACGAGCATGTGATTGATACGGACAATTCCCACCTGTTTGCGGCTATAGGCTCCGCTCTGAACGCAAAAGAAGAAGTCTCCTGTACCATGGATGAGATGCTCCGCAGGCTTTCCTCCGAAATCAAAATGGAATTCGAAGTAGAGCGTATGGAGCCGCTCTTTGACTCCCAGCCGGCCTACGATGCCTTTAAGGCACGCCACAGCCGCAACCACGTAACAACAGCCGACCTGGCTTCTTATAAGGGCAATGCGTTCCTTGGCATCGACGCCGGCTCCACCACCACCAAGATCGCCCTGGTGGGAGAGGACGGCTCCCTGCTTTATTCCTTCTATTCAAATAATGACGGCAGCCCCATGAAAACCGCCATCCGCTCCCTGAAGGAAATCTACGGTCAGCTTCCCGAAGACGTGCATATCGTCCGCTCCTGCTCCACAGGTTACGGCGAAGCCCTGATGAAGGCCGCCTTCCTCCTGGATGACGGGGAGGTGGAGACCGTGGCCCATTACTATGCAGCCGCTTTCTTCAACCCCGAGGTGGACTGTATCCTGGATATCGGCGGCCAGGATATGAAGTGCATCAAGATTAAGGACCAGACCGTGGACAGCGTGCTCCTGAACGAGGCCTGTTCCTCCGGATGCGGCTCCTTTATTGAAACTTTTGCAAAATCCCTGAATTACAGCGTGGAAAATTTTGCGGATGCCGCCATCTTCGCAGAGCATCCCATCGACCTGGGCACACGCTGTACCGTGTTCATGAATTCCCGTGTGAAACAGGCCCAGAAGGAAGGCGCAAGCGTAGCCGATATATCCGCCGGCCTGGCTTACTCCGTCATCAAGAATGCATTGTTCAAGGTAATCAAGGTTTCCGATGCCTCCGAGCTCGGCAGACAGATTGTAGTCCAGGGCGGTACCTTCTACAATGACGCAGTACTCCGAAGCTTCGAGAAAATCGCCGGATGTGAGGCAATCCGTCCGGATATCGCCGGTATCATGGGCGCCTTCGGAGCAGCCCTCATCGCAAGGGAGCGCTACGAAGCCGGATATGAGACCTCCATGCTCTCTTATGAGAAAATCTGCGCCCTGCAATACGAGACCAGTATGGCAAAATGCCGCGGCTGCACCAACAGCTGCCGGCTTACCATCAATAAATTTTCGGGCGGCCGTCAATACATCTCCGGCAACCGCTGTGAGAGAGGCATCGGCGGCCAGAAAAATGCCCATAACGTGCCCAATCTGTATGAATATAAGCAGAAACGCCTGTTCTCCTACGCCTCCCTGGAGGCGGACAATGCCCCCAGAGGGGTGGTGGGGATTCCCAGGGTGCTGAATATGTACGAAAATTACCCTTTCTGGCATACCTTTTTTACCAGGCTGGGCTACCGCGTCCTGCTCTCCCCCGGTTCCACCCGCAAGATTTACGAGCTTGGCATCGAGTCCATTCCCAGTGAATCCGAATGTTATCCCGCCAAGCTTGCACATGGACATGTGGTATGGCTGATTCGGAAAAATGTGGATTTTGTATTCTATCCCGCCCTGTTCTATGAGAGGGACGAGGTAGATGGGGCAAATAACCATTACAACTGCCCCATTGTCACCTCCTATTCCGAGAATATCAAGAACAATGTGGAAGAAATCAGCAGCGGCCAGGCAAAACTGCGCAATCCCTTCATGTCCTTCCGCGACCTGGATACCGTGACGGAAGCCCTGCTGAAGGAATTCAGGGAACTGCCCCCGGGAGAAGTACGGGCAGCGGCTGCCGCAGGCTGGACAGAACTTGACAACGCCCGGAAGGATGTACAGAAGAAAGGCGAAGAAGTCCTGCAATACCTGAAGAAAACCGGAAAGCGCGGCATTGTGCTGGCAGGACGTCCCTACCATATTGACCCGGAGATCAACCACGGCATTCCGGAGCTGATCACTTCCTTTGACATTGCCGTGCTCACAGAGGATTCCATCTCCCACCTGGGCTGCCCCGAGAGGCCGCTGATCGTGTCCGACCAGTGGATGTACCACTCCCGCCTCTACGCCGCCGCCAGCTACGTGAGACAGCAGGAGAATCTGGACCTGATACAGCTGAATTCCTTCGGCTGCGGCCTGGACGCGGTCACCACCGACCAGGTCAATGATATTTTATCCGGTTCCGGCAAAATCTATACCTGCCTGAAGATTGATGAGGTAAACAACCTGGGTGCCGCCAGAATCCGGGTGCGCTCCCTGCTGTCCGCCATCCGGGTACGGGAAAAAACCGGGAAACACCCGGTTCTTCATTCCGCCGCCATCGAAAAAGTGGCCTTCACCGAGGAAATGCGGGGAAGCTACACCATCATCTGCCCCCAGATGTCGCCCATTCACTTCGAGATTATGCAGCCTGCTTTCAATGCCTGCGGCTATAATTTCGTTGTACTGAATAACGATAACCGTCATTCCGTAGATGTTGGCTTAAAATACGTCAACAATGACGCCTGTTATCCTTCCCTGCTGGTGGTGGGACAGATTATGGAAGCCCTGCAGTCAGGAAAATATGATCTGAACAAGACTGCCATCATCATGTCACAGACAGGGGGCGGCTGCCGTGCTACCAATTATGTGGGCTTCATCCGCCGGGCTTTGAAGAAAGCCGACATGGAACAGATTCCCGTCATATCCCTGAACCTGGCAGGAATCGAGAGCAACCCCGGCTTCCATATCAATGCCGATCTGCTGCTGCGGGCTGCCGTGTCCGCGGAGTTCGGCGATATCTTCATGCGCTGCGTTTACCGGATGCGCCCTTACGAAGCGGAGCCGGGCAGCGTGGATGCCATGCATAAAAAGTGGCTGGCAGTGGTTCAGGCATTTGTGGCGGAAAAACATATCAGCCTGCGGAAATTCCGTAAGCTGTGCCGGGAAATCATCCGCGATTTTGACCGGATCCCTCTCCGTAAAATCCGCAAACCCAGAGTAGGCGTAGTGGGCGAGATCCTGGTGAAATTCTCCCCGGCAGGCAACAACCACCTGGTGGAGCTGCTGGAAGCGGAAGGCGCGGAAGCCGTGGTGCCCGACCTGATGGATTTTATGCTGTACTGCTTCTACAATCAGATTTACAAGGCAGACCACCTGGGGATGAGCAAAAAGGCCGCCCGCCTTTCCTCCCTTGGAATATGGGCCATCGAACACATCCTGCGGGGCACAATGACGAAGGAATTCCGGAATTCCAGACACTTTACGCCGCCTACTCCCATACGGGATATCGCATCCTATGCGGAACCCATCGTGTCCATCGGCAACCAGACCGGGGAAGGATGGTTCCTCACCGGGGAAATGGTGGAACTGATTCACGAAGGGGTGCCGAATATCGTATGTACACAGCCTTTCGGATGCCTGCCCAACCATGTGGTGGGAAAAGGCGTCATCAAGGCGCTGCGGAAGGCCTACCCGGAATCCAATATCGTGGCCATAGACTATGATCCCGGCGCAAGCGAAGTAAACCAGCTGAACCGTATCAAGCTGATGCTGACCACGGCGCAGAAGAACCTGGTGAAATAAATCTTCCTGTCAGTATTTCATCGCTGATTCATCTGTGAATATAGAAACGGCGGAACTTACGGAAGGAACCTGTTGGGCAGCAGCGGCATCACAAGATATATCGTAATGCCGGATGCTGCTTCCCAACAGGCTTTTACAATGGTCCTTCATGCACCCGCCCCGCATGAAAGCCAGAAGCGCGAAGATCCTCTATGCCGGCTTCAAGATGTCTGCCGGCCTGCCTTTCCTGAAAAAACCGGGCGCTAAACACCGGATTTCGGAATGTTCACCTGCTGCCCGATGCCGATTCTGTCGATATCCGTAATCTGCGGATTGGCTTCCTGCAGTTTCTGCAGGCTGACTCCATGCCTGACGGCGATGCCGGAAAAGGTATCTCCCGGCTGCGCTGTATAGCCGTCCATAGTTATTACAATATATTCGTCACCTCTGTTTAAGCCGAACATGGCGTAGCCGTCCTTCGTAATCCGGAAGCTTCCTTCCTGCTGCAAATTTCCTCCGGCCTCATTATAGGAATACAGTATCGCATGCTTTCCCGCATTTTCCTCTCCCAGGGCCATATGCACATTTACACGGCAGGGGTAGTTTTCCTGCTCCGCCATACGGAACTGTTTGACAACCGGATAGCCCTGAATCCGGCTCACGGCATCTTCCGGAATCTCCGCGTCAAAGATGACTTCCATATTAATCGGCCCGTCCTCTGCCGTCACATCCTTTCCGCTTACGCTGAAGGTAACGCCGTTTGAAGTATGCAGCCCCAGAGTTGCGTTCTTTCCTGACATTTTCTCCAGAATGCCCTCCGGAACCGTAAACCTGTTTCCCGCCGAGAAATTGACATTCTCTCCCTTTCCGTTTGCAATCGCCGCATCCAGTCTCTCCAACATAATCTCCCAGTCATCCGTTGCCTCTTCATAAGCGCCCTGGCCCAGCAGTATCCCCTGCATACCTGCCGCCTCTACCGGCTGTCCCGGCTGCATCAGTGGTACAAGCACGGATATCAGCCACAGAAGCGCCGTTTTCGTTCTTCTTTTCTTCATCTAACGTTTCCTCCGTTTCCTCAATAATAGCCTCCCGGAATCTTCAGACCGCTTATCACGCGGCTTCCCGGAAACCGTTTTGCCGATTTCCCCGCTTTTTCTGCCGCCTGGTTTCCCGGCAGCCTGATTTTACCTGTCTGAAATTCCGAGAGCCTGTCAGTATACCTTCAACAATCCCTGCCGACACCATACAGGCATGCTCGATTTTCCTGCCCGGGCTGCGGAACGGTCCCCGGAAAATGTTTCAGGCTTTGCGCTTATACTCGTGAACGCATTTAATTGCCGCTTTCAGCTCCGGATTGCCGCGATGCGTTCACTCGTTATATTCTGCAGACGGCAATTATTTGCGTTTGTGGGTATAAATTGTCATATCTCGCTATCATTATGCCCAACAGTAAAGATATTATCAATTTTTAATCAAATTTGAAAGCAATCTCACTCGTTCAGAAACACGGATATTCCATTCCAAAAGAGACCTGAGGAAAGACTTCATAAATAAACTTCGTAAAAGGCATTTCAAAATTAAAACGGGCGTCCATGCACCGCTTACTGCGCACAGACGCCTTCTCGTATTGCCGGGAATCAGAACTTCCTTCCTTAACTTATACTTGCGCTCAGAAACATTTGCCAACGTAAATGTATAACGAGTGAGCGCTTCCGCGACACAGGACAAAAGAGCGGCAAAGGAAAGCGCTCACGAGTATAACTGGCTCTCCAGTACCTTCGCAGCCTCCGCAATGCAGTCCGGAATGCCTGCCGGGTTCTTGCCGCCGGCCTGGGCCATGCCCGGCTTTCCGCCGCCGCCGCCGCCTACTTTAGGGGCGATGCCCTTGATCAGGTTCCCCGCATGGGCACCTCTGGAAAGCGGCTCCTCCGTAGCCATTGCTATCATGTTCACCTTGCCGCCCGCATTGGACAGCAGAACAATCACACCTTCGCCCAGCCTGCTCTTAAGCTGGTCGCCCAGATCCCTGAGTCCGTTCATGTCCACGTTATCCACACTGGCAGCCAGAAGCTTCACACCCTTCACTTCCTTCACATTGTCCATCACATCCCCAAGGGCTTCCCGGGCGGCTTTTGCCTTCATGGACTCCATTTCGGAAGAAAGCGCCTTCACTTCCGCCATCACATGCTCACATTTCTCCACCAGATTTGCCGGGGTGGCTTTCAGGACTTTTGCCGCCTCCTCGATGGTCTGCTCCAGTCCTTTATAATAAGCAAATACACCGTTTCCGGTCAAAGCTTCAATCCTGCGGACACCTGCTGCGATGCCGTTCTCCGACAGAATCTTGAAAGCCGCGATGGAAGCCGTATTGGCCACATGGGTTCCGCCGCAGAGCTCTACGGAGAAATCGCCCATCTTCACCACGCGGACTTCCTCGCCGTACTTCTCGCCGAACAGTGCCATGGCCCCGGTCTTCCTTGCATCCTCTATCCCCATCACTTCCGTCACTACGGGAAGATTCGCGGCAATCTGCTCGTTAACCCTCTTCTCCACCCTTTCCAGCTCTTCTTTTGTCATGGCCGCAAAATGGCTGAAGTCAAAGCGCAGACGCTCGCCGTCCACATAGGAGCCTGCCTGTTCCACATGGGTGCCAAGCACCTCCCTGAGCGCCTTGTGGAGCAGATGGGTAGCACTGTGGTTTTTACAGGTATCACTCCGCTTCACCTCGTCCACGGTAAGGGTGGCAATATCTCCCACCTTGAGCATCCCCCTGGTAACGGTACCGATATGCCCCACCTTGCCGCCGAGAAGCTTTACTGTATCCTTCACCGTGAAGCTGCCGTCCGCCGTCGTGATTACACCCGTGTCCGCATTCTGTCCGCCCATGGTGGCGTAGAAGGGCGTCTCCTCCACGATGACAGTGCCTGTCTGCCCGTCTGTCAGCGCCTCAACCAACTCACTTTCCGTAGTCAGAACGGTGATTTTTGAATTGTGCTGCAGCCTGTCATATCCCACGAACCGGGTGGTGACAGACGTGTCGATAGACTCGTACACAGTCACGTCCGCCCCCATGTAATTGGTCACTTTTCTTGCCTTGCGGGCAGTCTCTTTCTGATGCTGCATGCAGACACCGAAACCTGCCTCGTCAATGGTGAATCCCTTTTCTTCCAGAATTTCCTGTGTCAGGTCCACAGGGAAACCAAATGTATCATAAAGCTTGAATACATTCTCTCCGGAAAGTTCGGCAGCGCCGGCCTCTTTCATCTCCGCTTCCATCTGCCCCAGAATACTCAGTCCCTGGTCGATGGTCCTGTCGAATTTGTCTTCTTCCTGGGTAAGCACGTTCAGGATAAAGTCCTTCTTCTCCTCCAGTTCAGGGTAGCCGTCCTTACTCTCGTTGATCACGGTCTCGCTGAGGGTGGCCATGAACTTGTCCTGAATGCCCAGAAGCCTGCCATGCCTTGCCGCACGGCGAATCAGGCGGCGGAGCACATAGCCCCTTCCCTCGTTGGAGGGCAGGATGCCGTCGCTGATCATGAAGGTGGTGGAACGGATATGGTCGGTAATCAGACGGATAGACACATCTTTTGCCGCGTCCGTTTCATATTCCACCCCGGCAATCTGACAGATTCTGTCACGGATGGCCTTCATGGTATCGATGTCGAACACGGAATCCACATCCTGCACCACCACGGCCAGACGTTCCAGGCCCATGCCGGTGTCGATGTTCTTCTGGGCCAGTTCCGTGTAGTTGCCATGGCCGTCATTGTCAAACTGGGTGAACACGTTGTTCCACACTTCCATGAAACGGTCGCATTCGCAGCCCACCTTGCAGTCAGGCCTGCCGCAGCCGTATTTCAGTCCTCTGTCATAGTAAATCTCGGAACAGGGACCGCAGGGGCCTGCGCCATGCTCCCAGAAATTATCGCATTTTCCGTTCTCGTCCCGGTAGAAGCGGGTGATTTTCTCCGCAGGCACGCCGATTTCCTTCGTCCAGATATCGAACGCCTCATCATCCTCGCTGTAGATGGAAGGATACAGCCGCTCCGGGTCCATGCCCACCACTTCCGTCAGGAACTCCCAGCTCCAGCGGATGGCTTCATGCTTGAAGTAATCGCCGAAAGAAAAGTTGCCCAGCATCTCGAAAAAGGTCAGATGCCTTGCGGTCTTGCCCACGTTCTCGATATCGCCGGTGCGCACGCACTTCTGGCAGGTGGTCACCCTGCGCCTGGGCGGTATCTCCTGCCCCGTGAAATAGGGCTTTAAGGGCGCCATGCCGGAATTGATGATCAGCAGACTGTTGTCATTGTGGGGCACCAGAGAAAAACTCTTCATCTTCAAATGTTCCTTGCTCTCGAAAAATTCCAGGAACATCCTTCTCAATTCATTTACACCATATGGTTTCATGTGTTCTTCCTCCAAATCTATTGTGCATATATGTTTAAAAACCACCGCATTGATAGTGGCTTTGTTGCAGTTTACTGCAGATTTCATCGACATGCAGTATATATTATAGCATGAATTTCTATTTTGTATAGTAAAAATTTAATATGCTTTCCCGTACTGCTGTTCACGCCCGCATAATCATTCAGCCAAAACAAAAGTCCCGGCTTACAGAAAAATTCCCCGGGCCGATTCTTCAGCCCAGGGAAATAGTAACATATTTTCCAATCCGATTCAACTGTTTCCTGTGTTTCCGTCCGTCTCTGCGCGCCACTTCCGTCTCTGTTCGCTGTTTTCGTTTCTATATGCCCTGTCATTCACCCATGATCACTATACCGTCCATAGCAACCCGGACAATGGAGGACGGGTCAATGGCAGTATCGAAAGAGGCTCTCATATCCACATCAATCTCTCCGTCGCCGTATCCCATTGCGCTCAGCAGCACGGTGGTCTGAGTCTGGGTGCCGTCCGCAAAGCCGATTGTAATCTCATGGCTTCTGTACATGCCCCATATCGAAGATACTTCCCCCTGATAGGTTCCTTCCAGAGTCAGATATACCGTCAGGGGCGACACATAGATATCATACCGGTCAAAATGAACCTGTTCCTCCGTCTTGTCTATGGCACCATCCAGCGCAAACCCGTAATCTCCGCTGCTCGCGATTTCAATGGGAGTCCTGTAGAAGCCTGTCTGGATATCCTCCTCCGGAATCTCCACAGGCTGGAAAGACTCCCCTTCCCCTTCCACAGCCGGTGCCTCATAGCAATAGGACTCCGCATACAGGGTATAGGTTCCGGGCGCGTAATCCGTTTTTCCCAACTGTGTGATGATGCAAAGTTCCTGGTTCTCTGCCAGTTCATATCCGCAGCTCTCCGGCAGCTTGTTCCACTGGAATGTATCTCCGAAACCGCTCCGCATCAGGGTCCTGTCAGTGTCATAGTCTCCCCCTTCCAGGCCGTCCTTCCATCGCCCCAGATAGTCATTATCAATGCTTACCTGCACCGTAAGGTGCTGGTCCGTCTTCCTCGTGAGGATATAGCTGGCGGTAAGTTCCCGCCCGGCACAGGTGGTCTCCAGCATTTCAAGGGAGAACAGCTCATTATCCATCACAATCTCGCCATATTTTCCACGGGGCGCCGTATTCTCCCCCGGAACTTCGTTCCCTGCCTCTGTTCCTGTCTCTGTTCCTGTCTCTGTTCCAGCCCCCGCCTGATTCCCCGCGGCGAAAAAACTGTCGTCCAGGATATCACCGTAGATGTCCGGCCGCTGCTGCCCTTCCGGCACAGGAAGAGCCGAATCGTCCCTGGTGGCAAAAATGTCCCTCAGAGGCGTATGGTCTATCAGATACCCCGCCCCTACATACATGGTGCTCATGATCAGGAGCGCCGCTGCCGCAGGTACCGCCGCCTGTGCCCATACCGGTTTCTTTCTGTTTTTCCTGTATCTGTTGTTTTTCATATCCATGCCTCCTTCCGCTTCTGTCCTCCCTCTGCCCGTATCAGCAGTATGGCTCATGCTCCTGTACTTTGCGTTCTGCGGCTTTCCCTCCATGATCGCCCTGCGCATTCCCTCATTTACCGTTACATTTGACATCAGATCATCGACACTTTCTCTGAAATTCATTCACAACACCTCCCACACATCCCGGGGCAGCTTTTTTTCCAGCTGTTCCCTGCCCCGCTTCAGCAACGTGAATACCGTACTCGGCTGCCGCCCCATGATCCTGGCAATCTCCGGCACCGGCAGCTCCTGATAATAGTACAGCAAGATCGCCAGCCTGTACTTATCCTTCAGTTTCATGATCTCCTTCATCAGATCCATGGTATTATTCAGTTTTTCATACGCATCCCGGTCTCCGCTGCTCTTCTGCAGCCCTTCCTCCAACACCTGTGTGACTTCCGTCATCTCCACTCGCTGCCGCCAGGCGGAGGCAAGGTAGCTTTTGCAGGTATTGATCGCAATTCTGGTAATCCACGTCTTCTCCGAGGCCCGGCCCTCAAATCCCTTATAATGCCTCCACACCTTCAGGTAAGTGTCCTGCACCGCATCCTCCGCCAGATAAGGGTCCCGCAGATAAAGCGTGCACAGACGAAGCAGGGAATCGCCATATCTGTGAATCAGCAGTTCCATGTCGTCCTCTGTCAGCACTGCACGCTCCCGGGCTTCTGTATACGCCAGCGACATGCTCTGTCCATGCACCATTTTACACCTCCGTTTCTATTGTAATCATACATCATCTTCCGCCTCCTTTCAAACATTAGACCCATATTCCCTTTCTCTATCTTGCATAAAATAAAAAAATATGTAAAAAGGGCTGCCGCATTAAGAAATTCTGCAAAAGATACAGGATATCCGGTAACCGGGCATATCTATATCTGATGTCCATGATTCTTAATGCGGCAGCCCCTGCATCGAAACGCTGTCTTAATACCGATTTACTTCTACATTACGGTTTACTTCACTGCACATGGAATGCGGTCAGCCCGGGATATTCCGCAGCCTCGCCCAGCTCCTCCTCTATCCGCAGAAGCCGGTTATACTTTGCCACCCTGTCACTTCGGCAGGGCGCGCCGGTTTTAATCTGGCCCGTGTTCCACGCCACGGCCAAATCTGCTATGGTGGTGTCCTCCGTCTCTCCGGAACGGTGGGACATCACGGCGGTATAGTTGTTCTTGTGTGCCAGTTCCACCGCTTCGAAGGCCTCCGTCAGGGTTCCGATCTGGTTTACCTTCACCAGAATGGAGCCTGCCGTCCCCAGTTTAATCCCTGCCGCCAGACGCTTCTTGTTGGTGACAAACAGATCGTCTCCCACCAACTGTACCTTCCCGCCCAGCCGCCGGGTCAGCTTCTGCCAGCCGTCCCAGTCGTCCTCCGCCAGGGCATCTTCAATGGATATGATGGGGAAGTTCTGAGACAGGTTCTCAAAATAGGAAATCATCTCATCCGTGCTGCGGATAACCTCTTCTCCTTTTAAGCTGCTCTCTCCCGGGAAGTGGTACATATCTGTTTTTTCGTTATACAATTCACTGGAAGCCGCATCCATTGCAATCCACACATCCTCCCCCGGCGTGTAACCGGAGGCCCTGATTGCCTCCACAAGCAACGCAAGCACACTCTCCGCATCCGGCAGGTCCGGTGCGAAGCCGCCCTCATCCCCCACTCCCGTGGAGAGCCCTTTGTCCTGAAGGATTTTTTTCAGATTGTGATAGATTTCCGCACAGATGCGCAGCGCATCGGAAAAGCTGTCCGCACAGGTGGGCATAATCATAAATTCCTGAAAATCTACCGTATTGGCGGCATGCTTTCCGCCGTTTAAGATATTCATCATGGGCACCGGAAGCAGATGGGCGCCGGCGCCTCCCACATAGCGGTACAGCGGCAGGGAAAGTGCACAGGCAGCTGCTTTCGCGCAGGCAAGGGAGACGGAAAGCGTGGCGTTGGCGCCCAGATTTTCCTTATTCTCCGTACCGTCCAGTTCAATCAGAAGCCTGTCTATCTGAATCTGATTTAAAGCATTCTTCCCGACCAGAACGGGTGCAATCTTTTCATTGACATTTTTCACGGCATGCTGCACCCCCAGCCCAAAATAGCGCGGCTCGCCGTCCCGCAGCTCCACTGCTTCAAACCGTCCTGTACTGGCACCGGAAGGTACCGCCGCCGTCCCTGTATAACACTTTTTATTCTCGTGATTCCGGACCGTAACCTCCGCCTCCACCGTGGGATTCCCCCTGGAGTCCAGAATTTCCCGGGCGTGAATCGATTTTATCTCAAGATATGCGGCCATAATAATTGCCTCCTTTTCGAATGATTGTTTTTCTTTTAAAGTACCCGAAAAGGAGGCGCGTTATTCAGGAATTGTGCAAAATCAGAAATTCAAATAATTTCGCTTCAAATAATTTCAAAAAATTTGAATAATTTTATCATATTCTGCTTGCTAAAAAAACTGATTTCGCATCTAAACGATGACGAGTGACGGTTCTGACTCGTCGGTAAAATAAAAATTGACCGAGCGATGATCAATCCAACGAGGTTGACTCAAAAAAGTCAGCCTCGTTTCTTATTCTATCTTACTACGAGGTATCTTAAATGGAATATGGTTCAGAACTTTCTCTTTTGTCCCCGAAATTTATACAAGATTACCCGCCCGACAGATATCCTGAATTAATGTATAAACAGGGACGCCCATATACCTGCCTGCTGACAGGCTCACATAATGATTATTTTATCTGTGTGCCGTTCCGTTCATCTATAGGACATAAAAACGCCTTCCTGTTCACCGAAACTGCACGTTCTAAAAAATCAAAATCCGGCCTTGATTATTCCAAAACAGCAATCATCAAAGATACTGATTATCTTGATGCAACAACCAAGGCCATCATTGACCAGGACGAATATACCGAAATGATGAGGAACCTTTCCGCTATTGTCCTTGACATAAACAATTATGTAAATAATGCTGAAGCAGCGAAATATCGTAACAACTGCTGGTTCTGGCTGCATTGATTCGCACGAAAAAACAGCTTTGTGCTAATCATTTTTCAAGAACACACTTAGTAAGGCTTCCCCGCCAGAATCTCACAGTAATCCTTATAATTCTTCTCCAGCAACGTCGGAGTATCCAGACCATACGGGCATTTTGACTTACATTTTCCGCAATGGAGACAGTTCTCAATCTTCTTCATCTTCTCCTGCGCCTGAGGTGTCAGCTGTGCAGCGGAGGGCGAGCGGCGAATCAGCAGGCTCATGCGGGCGCAGTTGTTAATCTCGATTCCCACCGGACAGGGCATGCAGTAACCGCAGCCGCGGCAGAAGTCTCCCAGGAGTTCTTCCCTGTCCTTTGCAATCACTTCGGAAAGCTCCTGTGTCATTTCCGGCGGATTGTCAATGTAGGACAGGAACTCATCCAGTTCCTCTTCCCTCTGCACACCCCAGATAGGAAGCACATTGTCATACTGCGCAAGGAATGCGTAAGCGGCAGCGGAATTGGTAATCAGTCCTCCCGACAGTGCTTTCATGGCAATGAATCCCATTCCTGCCTCTTTGCATTTTTCAACCAGCTCTATATCTTTCTCTGTGGCCAGGTAGCAGAAGGGGAACTGCAGCGTCTCATACAGCCCGCTTTCTATCGCTTCGTCAGCTATATTCAGACGGTGGTTCGTAATACCGATGTGCCGCACCATACCTTTCTCCTTCGCCTCAAGCATGGCTTCATAGAGACCGCTGCCGTCCTTAGGTCTGGGACAGAATGCCGGATTGTGAAACTGGTAAATGTCTACGTAATCCGTCCGCAGATTGTTCAGGGAAGTATGTAAATCCTTCCAGAATCCCTCCGCATCAGCGGCGCCGGTCTTGGTGGCTATAAACACCTTCTCCCGCATGCCGTCAAACGCTTCCCCCAGCTTCTCCTCGCTGTCGGTATACCACCGCGCCGTGTCGTAGAAAGTCACTCCGTGGCTATACGCCCTGCGCAGAAGCTTCACTGCCTCCTCTGTAGAAATCCGCTGGATGGGCAGCGCCCCGAAGGAATTCTTCTCTACTGTAATGCCTGTTTTTCCCAACGTCACCTTTGTCATGTTCTTCCTCCATTCATATATATTATGTAATTACAATTCATTATTATCGTAATTACATCTCTCACCCTTACACTGCAGCCCCTGCCAGAACCTTATCCTCTCATCCAATCTCCCTGACCCTGACGTCCCCACATGGCTTTCATTCCTTCGCGGGCGGTTTCACGCCTTCGAGCGGTTCCTGATGTCCCGGCATGACTTTCAGTCCTGCTATGGGGTTTCTGCGGCAATCCCTTACTGTTTTTATCATTCTAACACAGATCAGAGAATATTACTATCAATATTCTCTGATCAAAACCATCTTACGGCTCCAGTCTGTGAATATCCCTGGGAAACAGGCAGGCCTGGCGCACATTTTCAAAGCCCAGCAGCCTGGCAGTCAGCCGCTCCAGCCCGATTCCAAGCCCTCCGTGAGGCGGCATGCCGCAGCGGAAACGGCGCACAAAAAAGGAACCACAAACCGTAGTATCTCTACAATCCATGGTTCCTTCTGCATTCTTCTGTTCCTCTTTTCTTTCCAGTCCGGGCCTGTTTCGTCTATCCTGCAGGCTTTTCGGCTCTTGTCAGAGCCGGTGCCTACGAAGAAATATTCCTGTTCACACTCCCGAAGCTGCGCTCTCATTCCAGTTTCCGAAAAATAAGAGCATCCTCCTGACTGCCGAAAAACCGGCATTCCTCCGTGGTTGAAACACCACAATCCGCCTTAAAATTTATTTCCTGACCAACAATGACTTGCCTGTCATCTCCACCGGCTGCTCCCTGCCCATGATCTGAATCAGAGTAGGAATAATGTCAGCCAGGCATCCGCCCTCTCTGAGTGTATAAGCCTCGTCGTAATTCACCAGGATAAAGGGCACCTGATTCGTAGTATGGGCGGTAAAAGGCTCTCCTGTCTCATAGTCCACCAGCATCTCCGCATTGCCATGGTCGGCACAGATAAACATGGCACCGTCCACTTCCTTTATGGCTTCCACTGCCCTGCCCACACATTCGTCAACCGCTTCAACCGCCTTCACAGCCGCATCCAGCACGCCGGTATGGCCCACCATATCAGGATTTGCAAAATTGATAATGATCACGTCATATTTGTCGGAGCGAATCGCCTCACAAAGCTTATCACACACTTCATAGGCGCTCATCTGGGGCTTCAGATCATAGGTCGCCACATCCTTGGGAGAATTCACCAGAACTCTGTCCTCACCCTCATTGGGCTCCTCCACACCGCCGTTAAAGAAGAATGTCACATGGGCATATTTCTCTGTCTCGGCGATGCGGGCCTGCTTCATGCCGTTTGCAGCCAGCCACTCGCCGAAGGTATTGGTGACGGATACCTTGTGGAATGCCACATCCTTGTTTGGAATGGTGGGGTCATAGTCGGAGAAACATACATAAGTGATGTCCAGCCTCCCTCCTCTGTCAAATCCCTTGAAATCATCGTCACAGAAGGCTCTGGTAATCTCTCTGGCCCTGTCCGGACGGAAATTGAAAAAGATAATGGAATCTCCGTTCTGCACGGTTGCAACCGGCTTTCCATCCTCCATTGCCAGAGTGGGCTTCACAAACTCATCCGTCTCTCCCCTGTCATAGGACTCCTGAATGCCGCAGATACCGCATTTTGCAGTCAGCCCCTCTCCCTTTGTCATGGCATCGTAGGCCAGCTTCACACGGTCATAGTTATTGTCCCTGTCCATTACATAATAACGTCCCATTACAGACGCAATCTTGCCAACACCGATTTTCTCCATCTCTGCTGCCAACGCCTCTGCATATTCCTTTCCGCTGGAAGGCGGCGTGTCGCGCCCGTCCAGGAAGCAGTGTACATACACCTTCTCCAGGCCGTTCCTCTTCGCCAGTTCCAACAGGCCGTACAGATGGGTATTGTGGCTGTGTACACCGCCGTCGGACAACAGTCCCATCAGGTGAAGGGAACTGTTGTTCTTCTTACAATTCTCCACTGCCTTTAACAGCGCCGGATTCTCAAAGAAGGTCCCGTCCTGAATCTCCTTGGTGATCCTGGTAAGCTCCTGATATACAATACGGCCTGCGCCCATATTCAGATGTCCTACCTCGGAATTCCCCATCTGTCCGTCGGGAAGCCCCACTGCCATGCCGCTGGCATTGCCTCTCACAAAAGGATACTCCGCCATCAGCCTGTCCATCACGGGGGTATCTGCCAATGCCACCGCATTGCCCTCTTTCTTCTCATTCAGGCCGTAGCCATCCAGGATCATTAATACTACCGGTTTCTTGCTCATATCTTCTCTCCCTGCGCACCCGTGCCCGCCATCTTTGTCGAACATGGCATGCTTTCTTTATTCTATCTGCGGAAAAATGAAATTTCCTACTTTCTTTTAGAATTATACACTCAAAAATGCAGACTTGCAATACCTCTGTTCCGGAAGCGTGCAAAAAGGGATAAAAAATCAACTCATCACAGATTTTCTCATCAATTTGAATTACCTCAAACTGCCTGATGTATGTATTGCAGACAGTGTACCATGCACTGACAGCCGCGACATCAAAAACCCGAAGGGAAAAACGCATAAACCACGCCGTTCTCAACCCTGGTCTGAAGCACTTCCCATGCCTGTCCGTTCCGGTGCGCCACCACATATGCCTCGCCGTCGCCGGAAACCCTTACCGGCACATACAGTAAAAGAACAGCATTCTGCAATATTTCTACTGAAAAATGCTGACAAACCACGGCAAAATTGCCAAAAAAGCAAAAAAGAAAATTCTGCTTGCAATGTACGGGCAAATAGTATGCAATAATTAATGTCAAAAAAATGGTTCGCCTTTCTTGCACATAAGGCGAACTTTCTTATATAAAAAGCGGCAACACCAACCGCTTTGTGGATAAATGCCCGGATAGCCTCGCTGAACTCTATCATATGGTCTCGCACTCCGTGAAAGAAGTAAAAATCAGAAACAGACCACGATTCGCAATAATGTGACCAGCTCAGTTTAACAGACACTGTCTAATGGACTGTGAAAATTGCTGCTGAGAAGGCGGCACCCAGGTTCTGAAAGCGTAATTCAGAAAGCTTCTTGACAGCTTGCTGTGCATCCGAAAAAACAAAAACCTGGCCCCGCCCACACTATCTTAAATCACCGTAAGAATCCCGACAGACTTCAGAAACAGAATTAACAGACATGCTCCCGTCTCCCTGGCAAACGCATCGATATCCACCTCCCTGTTCTCCGCAATCTTCTCCTCCGGTTTTTCCGTTCTTCCCTGCGCTTCCGGAGGGCCTCCTCGCGCTGCAGTTTTGCCTTTTCCCTGCCTCCTTTGCTTTAAAAACCTTGATGTCGAAAAACTCCGCAACGACTACAATGCACTCTATTCTAAAAAGGAAGCCCTGCGGAAAACCTGCCAGTCTGCCGAAAAGGAAATTACAGCCCTCACCCGCCAACTGGATAACCTCAATCAATACCTTGATCGAACTTCTTCATATCAGGAAAACTCCGACAGGAAGCCTGTAAAAAACCAACAATCACTCTAAATTCGACATTATTCCTCCCAAATAAAAATATCCTATCCCTGCTCCTTTTGCGTCAGTTCCGCCAGCATACGCCGGGCATCTTCTACAACATACAAAGTTCCGCCCTCCCGGATTGCATATTCCAGATGGGTTTTGGCATTCTTTAGTTCTCCACAGACAATATCAACATCCGCAAGGCATACGGCAGAAACCACCTTTTGAATCTTTGCTGTATATCTGGCACTTCGGGCTTCCTCCATACGGCGGTATGTCTCATGATCCCCCCGCCATAGGGCCAGGCTGGCATCCATAACGTTCAGCAGCTCCTGCCCTGTTCTCTGTAAGGATGCTTTTGTGAATGAGGAAACAAGAACCTCTGCCTCATGTTTAACCTGCATTGCCCTTTCCAAATCTTCCATTTTTTTATAACAGTTAAAACGAATGTTCAAAAGAGAAATCTGATAATTAACACTTAATTTGTACTTTCGCAAAGGCTCCGCCAAAGCTAAGGCATCAGAAAACTGTCCAGACCACATAAGGCCGGATGCCTCATTGATACGGATAGCCACGGCGCTCCGCTTTCTTTTATGTACCTTTTCAAGCAGGCGCATCACCTGAACATAGGTTACCGGATCGCAGTTCTGGTTCAGGATCAGATTCAGAGACATAAAATCCCAGGAAATCCAGATGTTGATTGGAAAAGTGACCGCAATAAGAATGAACAGTTTAAGTAAAACATCTGCCATGCCATCATCACCCCACCAGATTCCTCTAATATTGATAATGATATGTAGCAGTAAGATCAGTATGAGAAGCCCCTGCTTAGCCCGAAGTCTTTTTTTGTATTGACGAACAATCTCTTCCGGAGTTTTATTTTGATATTGCATAGCAGCTTTCATGTTTGCTTTCATCCTCTTTTCTTTCACGTTATGTTGGTACATTCCGATTAACAGTTACTAAACCTCCACAAATTGAATGTTACTTTATATAGTTTTTATAAATGCCTGTTCAATAAATTCTTTTACTGCATATATGTCTGCAAATTTTTCATACTTAGGGAACCCCTCTAAATTCTACATAAAAAATTTCTTCTGCTGTCATTTATACCCTCCTGATCAATTTGTCCTTGTATTTTGTAAATCATCAGTCATTTCAAAAAACTTACATTTGCACTCCGGGCAGACTGACGGAATGATCAGCGGACAAAATTTTAGTTTCGCATATTTGATATGCCGCCACTCTATATTCCGCAAACACTCCTTTTCTTTCAGGTTATCCCCTCTTTTCGGAACATAATATGGAAATGGATGCCCGCAGCAAGGACACCGCCAAAAAAGTTTTGGGGTAAATCCAAACGGAACAGCCGCAAAAAAAATCAGAAGTGATATAGCAGCCACCACAATGAAAAACGCCAAAAACGGTCTGTTCTCTATCATGGCGCTCATTCCCATGTTCCTGCCCCAAATAACCACGGGAATGAACAGCACCATACTGCAAACACAAGAAGCGGCAAAGCATCCCCATTGTATCAGAAATACTGCTTTCGCAAAGGCACAGCACCGCCGGAAACGGGGCGGCATCTGTGGGAAAACATATGGGAATGGTTTTGATGTATTCTCCTGCTGTAATCGCCAGTTCGCAATATCATCCGTGGGTTTTCTCATCATCCTGTCCTCTGGTGGCTCTGCTCCTGCGCAAATATTACCTGGATTTATCATATCTTCAAGCCATATACAGTAACAATCCATTTCCCGATCGCTGCATATTTCAGGACTGTCCTCATAATCTCCAGTACCTGGGAAAAAGTGCTTGTACAAAGAAACAGACGGTACTGCCTGAGTCCATAGCGGCATATTCCCGTTTTAATAATCCTGTCGCCTAATTCTGCCACATTCATGCCAGTTTGCCCTCATTCCAAATTATTTAAAATATCAGATCAGTCTGTAATTTTTTGATACTTTCAATTCCAAACACGATGCAGAAATATATTCTTTATGTTTCCATTCTCTTTCCTGTAAATAGTCATTATCGTGCATACTGATGAAATGGTCTGTTATCTCTGTATACGGAGCTATCTTTTTCACAATATGAACCAATTTATGATATATTCTGGTCAGACACTCCGGTCTTGCAATATATTCTCCCGTTTCATTATAATATCCGGAGATTACAAATAAGCGGCTTCTTGTAATTTTTGTGAATATCAAAATACATTATCCGGCCGCCCATCCAGCTTTTTAATATGCTGTTGACCCTGGCGGCTGAGTGGCTTATTTAGATTGCGGGACTTCTGTTCTCACTAATAAGCTGGGATTAGAGCTTTTATATATTCACATCAAATACTGCCTTTATTTGCCCATTCTCTATGAAAAACTCTATCTCAAACCAAAAATCCAGCTGTTCTCCAAAGCTCGTTGGATTGTAAGACACTATATCTCTCTTATCAATTTCAAGTCTTTCTTCATGAATATTCTCCATACAAGATCTTTCAAAATGATCTACTACAAACTTTTTACCTTCATCTTCTTCCCACATAGCTAATTGTTCAACCAACCATTTTCCAAATCCCAAGCAGGCATTTTCTAATGTCTGCTCTGCATCAATATAAGAAGCCCATGAAAGTTTTGGTGGAATGCTGGATACAAGTTTTGCATATTCTTTGTCTGCAATTGTATCTACCATCAACCTAATCAATTCCTCTGCTTTTGACTTAAATTCCGCTTTTGACTTAAATTCCGCTTTTGCCATTTTTCTCCTCCTTGATAAAATTTATTTTTTATCACAATGCCGGACAATCCCAAATAAAACTGTCCGTCATAGCTCCAACCCCGCCTACACTTTTTGTTCACTGAAAAGCATTTTCGGTAAGTAAGATTTCATAAGCCTTTTTCTCCAGGTACTCCCGATGCTCATTACTAACAGGCTCATAAGATGTCCCTGCCACTTTCAACCGGTTTTCAGATATATAAAATTTGATACGTGTTAAAACTCCGTCTCTTGTATCAATATCAGGCTCTGCCACATAATCAAAAGTGTAAACCGTGTGTTTCCGCGTCCAGTCCGAAGTATCCCGATAATAAATCATCGCATTTTCCGCAGGTATCTTTATCAGGCCAAACAGCTTCTCATTTTCTTCTTTTCCGGGAAGATAGAAATAGCATCGTGTTCCATTTGATGTGATGTAAAGTTCATTTTCTCCTGCCTTGTCCTGAAACAGTATCTCGCAACAACTCAGATCGGTCAAGAGCAGATCGCTTTCTTTCAGCCAGCCTTCCACATAGCCATTGTGGTGTGGAGCCGTCCAATGCTCCGCACAAACCCAGGTTTTACCATCTTCCCGCACGCTCCCACGCATCGCTTTGCTCCCCACATCGGGATAACGATACAATACCGAACCATTTTCATCCAAGATATGTATATCGTAGTCATAGGTTTTCTCGTAATCATCCGCTTTTTCCCATTGAAGATAACAAGAACTTCCCTCAATGGGAGACTTTTCATCATAAGTATAACAATCCCTGCTATAGCCGGACGGATATATTACTTCATTATAAACGCCTTTGTCCTCGCGTCATTGCCGGAATCCAGCCGCACAAGGAGTGGCTCATCTGTGATCTCCCGGCACAGGCGGACCGTCTCCCGCAGGAACTCCGGCGTATGCTTCTGGCAGTGCTGTTTCCCTTCACGGAGTTCGCAGTTGATGAGATAGCCCTCGGTTCCTGTATATGCCATGATGGGAGCATAACCGTCACATCCCTTATAAGTCCTGGAGACGCCCTGTTTGTGCGTCTTTGAATTGTCAAAAGGCGTGACATCTATATCTACCGGGACATAACCGTTCGGAAGCCTGCCCGGGACGATGCCGTTGGATTTGAGCATCTCTGTGTTCTCAGAAAGGATCTGAGAGCGCAGGGAAGCGCCGATGTCATCCATACGCTGGCGCAGTGTCTCTTCGGAAGGGATACTTCTGGTAATGCCAGGAGCATATTTATAGAATTCCTGGTCATCATCAAACTCATGGACGGATTCGCAGGCCGGCTTCCCCATGGAAAGCAGCCCGATATAGGTGAGCAGGATATCTACATTCTCATACTTCGCATACTGATATATGCTAAAGAATTATAAAAATCAATTGCTCC
>CAJUJN010000027.1:0-31370 GCA_910586775.1 uncultured Acetatifactor sp.
ATACAGTTTCATTTCCTTTGCGTATTTTGACAAGTTTGCAAGGTTCTTTTTTTCATCAACAGCGTAAGCATTGACAGCTTTATTGAAAATTTCGTTATCAAGTTTTGTACGGTACTTAAAGCAATCACATATGGTTCTCTCTCTGTCATACACGGGCAATGCTACACCATTGAAATTATCTGCAGATTTTCCGATTGTCAGAAAGTCTTTTTGAATATAGTAAGCTTTCATCGGAAATTCTACAATGTTCTTTACGACACGGGACGCTGTTCTCGGTACGGCAATCGACCACTCACGGGGAGAAAAATCATTGTATCCATAATGGAATAATGCAGATTCCACGCAAATAATCCCTTGCGGAAGAAGCTCATGTATGAACTGTTCCTCTGTCGTATCACTGCTCTGCGGAAGCTGATAAAAGCCCCTTCGAATCCTCTCAATAACTCCTTCTTTACAAAAAGCAGCCACCTCGTATTTATTTATTCCTTTATCGGCAAAGTCTGAAGTTTTTGCAATGCCGCCGTTATTTTCAATCACATTTTGTATAATTTCTTTCTTATTCAAGCGAACACCAACTTTCCGCATACAAAAAATAAATAATGTATGTATTCATTATAGCGTATAATTAGAAGAAAAGCAACAACTAAACACTAACATTTTTCTAAATTTGCATGTCTAAAAGAAAGGCAGTTAAATTACAACCGCAAAGTTACACTATATTCCACATAAAAACATCCTTATCTGGTGACAGCAAAGGCGAATCCATCAGCTCATCCAGGATATTGCCCTTCCTCCATCCTCCTGAAAAATCCCGCCGCAAGCAGCCCAATCCCACATACCGCCATACCCGTGGGGATCAGCACAAAATAAACTGCCTCCCGGAATCCGTCAAGCAAAAATCCGTAAACCATCTGTCCCACCGGTTGGGCGCACATGGTGACAGCCGATGTATAAGCCATAACTTTTCCAACCATGTGCCCCGGCGTATTCTGCTGAATCACAGACACCGCAAAGACTGAAAAAATACTGATTGCAGCCTGCATCCCGCAGAGCGAAGCAACCGTCACGGCATACCTGGCCACCGCCCCGAAGGGAAAGAGAAAGGCGGCGCCGGCAGGAATAATACATGCCCCAATTGCCCCAAGCACAAAGGATAGCCTGCGTATTTTCAGCTTTCCGGTGAGAAGCCCCGCCGCTATACTTGCAAAAATCGTCGCAACCGCCAGTGCACTCTCCGCCCCGCCGTAATATTTTGCATCCAGGCCAAGAACCGTCCGCACGATAAACGGAAGCCCCACCAGTGCAACCCCCATGACAAAGAATCGGGATACCGCCGCCAGAAGCAGCAGCTTCATGATATTCGTCTTTTCTTTCACGATAAAACGGATACTGCTGAAAAAATCATCTTTTACCATGGACAGGATATTTCCCTGAAATTCCCCGGGCTGATAACCCAATTTTATAAAACATTCCAGAAATGCCGTGACAAAAAAGCATACGACACTTGCGTACATCACCGGTTTCAGGCCAAATGCCCCATACAGAATCCCCCCAAGCAAAGGCGCAGTCAGATAAGAAACAGACGCTACCTGGTTCACAACAGCGTTTCCCCTGATAATATTATCCCCTGTCAGCATCTGGGGGATACACGCCTGCACGGTGGGCGTCTCAAAGGCCCCCAGAACAGAGAGCGCCACAAGCAGCAAACCAATTACGGCAATGGCATTTTCGCCGGACAAAAGCACTGCCGCACCGGTCACACAGATTCCCGTCAGGGCATCTAAGGCCACCATAATATTCCTCCTGTCCGCCCGGTCGGCAAGAATGCCGCCAAGGGGCGACAACAGGATAGCCGGAACCGTAGCAACAGACAGAATTCCCGCAAACACAGCCGCCGAACCGGTTTCTTCCAACACATACATGGACAGCGCCAGCCGCAATATGTAATTGCCGAACAAAGAGCTGACCTGCCCCATTACAAGGAGTGTAAAATTTTTCGTAAACAGCTTCTGCCCCATCCCTTACAGCCTCCTTTCTTCCATAGGATGCGTTTCCTCCAGGGAACAGCCTCCTTCTATGGAATGCTTTTTCTTCATGGGCTGCTCCTCTTCTAAGGAATGCACTTCTTCTATGGATTGCACTTCTTCTATGGATTGCACTTCTTCTATGGATTGCACTTCGTCTATGGATTGCTTCTCTTCCATGGAATGTATTTCTCCGAAATGCGCTTTCTCCGCAGAGGGCGCGCTCCCCAGTATCCGCTCCGTTCTCTCATACATCCCCTCTTCGATAATCGGCAGCCCCATAGCTGAGAGAACCTCCGCAATAAACAGGCATTTATGCCGGATTCCTTCCGCATCTCCCGGGAACACGGAAGGCAGCAGCCAGAAATTGACAAGCGGCAGCAGTTCGGAAAGCTCCTTTGCATACGCCGTCCGGATAGAGCCGTCGCGCCTGCCCTCCTCAATCAGCTCAAACCACAGAGGAGTCAGCACCCGCCGGTTCGCCTCTACCGCAGCAGCCAGAATGCGCGGATCCTTCAGGACAGGCACTGCCTGGGCGCTGATTTTTTCCCGCTCTTCATCGGCTCTGTCAAGGGCAAGCACTTGGCGGATTTTCTGCATTCCGTTCAAATCGGAGCGCCCTCTGACCGCCTCAAAAGGATTGTTTTCGAAAAACATCTGATCCCCCAAAGCATGCAAAACCTCTTCCTTGGTCTGAAAAAAGCGGTAAAACATTCCCTTTGCCCCGCCTGCCCGCTCCATGATATCCGTAACTGCAGTCTCCTCATAGCCCTTTGATAAAAACAGTTCCTTCGCCGCCTCCAGAATCTCTCTTCGCCACTGCTCCGGCGGCTTTTTCACCGGTCTTGCCATATCCGTTTTCCTCCTTTATTTCATTATTGACTTTTAGTCAATAACTATTATAAAAGAATCTGCTTTCTATGTCAAGCAGATTCCAGGGTTCCATTCAGGATTCCGGAAGTTATTCCGAAAATCTCAATATTTTGTCTGTTTCTTCCATAAAAAAAGAGAGTTTCTCATGTAGATACGGAACGATGATAGAAAAGATACAAATATGCATTGCAACGGGCAGGCAAATATTTTATAATCAAAGATACCAATCAAAATTGAGAAGGAATCCGATAATCAGATCCCCACAACAGGTTTCTGCATTACCGCCGCCCCACCGCTGCAGCCAATCTATGAAGCCTAAAGAAGAGGAACTTGCATATGAACCTTGTTGATCAGTTATGGACATTGCAGCAGATATACCGAAATGAAAATGCCTATTATGACCTGGAACATGACATGCACCTACACCGCATACCGGCAAATCTCCCCGCTGACAGGCTGGAAGCGCTGGCGCAGGCAGACTGCATGCCCAATCAGATGGCCTTACCCCGGCATGACGAACTATGGGGCGATTTCCATGCTCTGGCAGAAACATGGACCCTGGCCGAAGCAGCAGATGCCTTTATCGCAGGCCTCTGGTCTGCGCCTTTCCTATGGCAGTCCGCCTTGCCCGCAAAACTTCTCTCACAGGCTACGCCCAGGCATCCTTTCACGCCCTATGCCGGTTCAGGCGATACCTGCAGGGTCTGCGGCTTCCGCCGGAAAGCCGTGGACATCACATATCTATGGTACCGCCGCATGACGGGGAGCTTTCCTCTCGCCGGAGACCCTGCAGGTTATGTATACGCCTTGCGGGAAATGGCAAAATCCCAATCCCGCCCTGTCCCCACGGCATATGACCTGTGGACGTTCCGCGCCATCCTGACCGTGATCCGGCAAATGCCTCCGAAATCACGGTACAGCAAAACAAGGGATGCCCTGCAAAAAGAAAAACTGCTTCCCACTTCCCCAAAAGCAAATTACTGCTCTCTGCTGGAGGTACTGGCCCTGACAGGCATCCTGGACACGCCCGAGCATCCCGGAATGGCCACACAGTTCACGACTTATCTGGAACGTGACCTGCGCCCCTCCGTGCGGGTGGAAGTACAGGCGCCGTTGGCATGGTGGGACTCCTCTATCGGTATCAACGAAACAGCCTTGCGCCGGATTTTCAGCGGAACCGACTGCTCCCCTGTCTCCCCGGCAGACCGCCCCATGCCTGTTCCGCCCCTGTCCCGGACAGTCACAGGAGAACTGGCAGATCGAAAAACGCCCCGGAGGAGACTGCCCGTCTCCCCGGATGCGGGAAACGGCCCCGCCCAGGCTAAAGATGTATATGCTGTCCGCATACGTGAGGACGCATGGGTCACGATTTACTGCCACAAAGTGGAAGACAACTATGTAATAGTGGAATATCTGGACGGCATCTTTTCCGAAATGCCTTTGAAATCCCAGATCATCAGCGCTTTCCGCCCCCGCAGCAGCGGCAGGTGGCAGGCAAAAGCGTCCGGCCTGGACAGGACTTTCCTTATACTCGCGGCCACAAAAACTTACCATGACGTGTCTATACTTCCTATATACCTTTGCGGAACCATAATCCTTCAACACGCCTTCTCTGTTGATCAGAACCGCATATGCACCGGCATTTCTTGCGCAGGCCATATCTTTTTCTTCATCCCCTACAAACACAATATCCGATAATTTAACCTGCATTCTATCACTCAGTATCTCTAATCCTTTTGTGCATGATTTTCTATAACCGGTATCATTTGATGTAAAAGGATATTCTATGTACTTTATCACAGGCGCTATATCCTCCAGGGCATAGACATTGTCCATGCCATATGCCACATCCGACAGGGTGCCTGACCGTATCCCTTCCACAGAAAGCGCCTTTAATGTCTGCTCTACATCAGGAAACAGAGAACAATCCTGCCTGAAATAAGTGTAAAAGCTTTCTTTGACCCGCTCCATATCTTGCAATGCTATGTTCATGCCATTCAGTATCTCAGTAAAAATTTCCGTGGAGGAAACCTCGTGATCTCTCGGATGAATCCTGGTATTATATTGAGCCAGTACATTGCCGGCATTTTGATAATGTGATTCAGAAAAAGTATAACCGTATTTTTCTGCAATATGTTCAAATGCCGGTCTGTACAGCTCAGACCAGTTCATGGGCTTTCTGTAATCAACTAATGTCTGTCCGATATCAAATATCACTGCTTTAAACATATTCTCTCTTTCCGTTAGGAATTGTCAGAAAATAACTGATACAACTTCTTTAGAGAAAAACCCGGAAATACAAGGAAAACAGCTTCAAACTCGTATCAGTTATTTGTAGACACTTCCTTACCACTGCGGCGAAAATTTCCCCGATTCTTTCAGAGCACTATTCAGTCTTTGCGCCTTATTCACCGCTGTCTGCTTTGTCTCTATCAATGTCTTGGTGCCTGGAACAATAGCGAAAACGCAAGTCATTTTATTTTTCTGCCAACCAGACAAATCCAATTCGGCAATGCCATCCGGGGATTTTCTTTCCAGTCATACATTCTGTCTACTTCTTCCCTGCTGACAATGACACCGTTAATTATATCCTCTGTTTTTAACCAAAAAGGCCGTTCATAATTCTTTTCGTCAAACATTTCTTCAAAATGTTCCAGGTGTATTCCAGAATGCATCACTGCATTCAAGATATCCTGCAGTCTCCAATGAAAATTTACTGTGTCCTCATCTTCAAAAGGGCCCGTTGCATCATATGGCTTTATCACCTCTAATTCTCCATTAAATGGCCGCAGATACGGGTGGATTTCATAAACAATATTAAGCCCCCCTGTTTTTAATATCCGGCTTACATTTTCATACATAGAGGGCAGATCATTCAGCCATACATGGACACCGTTTGATGTATATACTAAGTCGTATTCGTTATCACGAATTCCTTCCAATTTCATAGTATCCGCACAAATAAATTCGATAACATCGCCAAGTCCTTCTCTATCTGCCACCTTTTTCGCATGTGCCAACTGATTTTCAGAAATATCACAGGAGGTTACTGTTGCGCCCAATAAAGCAAAAGCGAATACGGCAAGATTATCGCCGCTGGATGGTACGCATACCCGTTTTCCTGTGAAATCGGGAATATATTTCTGAATCATCTCCCAGGTTTTGCGGTGAAACGCTTTTGAGGGATCCTCTAAAATCGGACGGAGTATTTTCTCTGAATGATTAAAGGCTGACCACTTTTCCGAATAATGATTCCAATCTTTTTTGTTCTTTTCGATCACTTTATTATACGTGCTCATCACAACCTCCTGTTCGCCATCCGGCTATTTTCTTCCTTATTTAATTCGTATCTAACACCAGATTTGCAGGCTCCATTGATCCGGTTTTGGCATTCTTTAACACTGTACGGAAATTCCACAGTTAATTGATTCATTCCAGAATTCTTTCCAGGATTCTTTCCGGGTTCTTATTCGTTCTTTGAATAGTGCATAATCAGAAGCGCCCTGAAAGTGATATCGCAGAATCTTCGCGTAGAAGTCTTCCAATCCGTTTCTAACTGCTGTCCGCCATATGTACTGAAACCTTTTAACTGATTCTCTGCAATCGGTGCCATGCAAATTCCGTCTTCGCTTACGAAATCCTGCAGAATTCTCACTTCACGCTGCAGTTCTTCAAGATATGCTGCAAGTCCGCATCGGCATAACCACTCCACTCTGTCAAAATAAGTATAATGAATTCCATTTTCGTCATAACCCAGCTGATATCCCTCTTTCAGACAGCCCAGCGTCCCAAGCACATATCCCACCCAGGAATCACCGCCCACCTGTTTTTCGGGACGATCTGTCCTCATCAGTTTTTTAAATGACCGGGCGAGCATTTTTCTATTCTGTTCCGTTTTCCACGAATCTGTATGAGCGAGAATGTCAAGATGATAATAGCTGGGCCACTTTTCATAGTCATTGAATACACGTTTTTCCTTACCGCCGCTCTTCCTCAATCTTGTAATGTCTAACGCCGAATCCACTTCAAGCACACGATGAAACGAATCAAGCGCTAACTGTATCTGCGGCTTTATATCGATAATATCATCGTAACCGGCACGGGCAATACAGGCACAGCGGATAATATTCTGACCGTTTGCGGCATATCGGAACTCATCAAAATATTTGCCCTTTGTGCGGTAGCAGAGATCCGTCAGATCTGTTGTAACAAATGCTTCCATAGCCCTTTTCAAGACAGGAGTCTCTTTATATACCAGCTTTTCACCGAGATATTTTGTTCCGACTTCCTGATTTTCAAATGGTCCTGCATTTTTGTTCGGCCCGTGAAAGCCGTTGCCAAGCCACCCGTTTTCCTTTTGGCAGGATATGATAGATTGTATAATTGGCTCTCTCAGGATTTTTTCCTGTAACTGATCCTTCTCACGGGCAGATAACTCCTGGTTCAAAACCTCTGTTTTAACACGGTACTGAATAGACGGATTCGCATTGTTCAGTAAATAGTCAATCATTTTTGCTCTCATATGCTTTAGTCCTTCTGAAATCTCTTTTTCACCCATCAGAACATCTATTCTTTTTGTTTGAAATGTGTTGGGAAACTCTACTCCTGTTCTCCCGGCACCTGTCCTATCTTCTTCGCTCCGCTGCCGTCAGTCTTCATCCGATAGAAGGGATGAGGCTCGTTTCCTATATACACCTCCGCCACAATCTGGTCTCCGCTAATCTCATAGATCAGCGACAGATACGGAATCCTGTTCTCCCGGATTTCCTGCTCTTCTTCCGGATAGCGGTATTCAAAGACCGTCTCTTTTCCGGTTCCGTCCAAAGCTATCCTGTTCAGCCTGACTCCCACCGTATCCTCTTCCTCCGCTGTCTGTTCCGCTCCGTCCTGCCAGGTTTTATAGCTGACAGCTTCCGCTATATCGGTGGTGTAATAGATTCGCCCCTTGTAAATCTCCGGATAGTCGATTGCCGCTTCTTCCCGGGCCACCACGGATAACGCCCTGTCCGCCCAGCGGTACATGGCCAGGTAATAAAAGCCGCTGTCCGCCTCCGAAAAAAAGTAGAGGACATAATCCTCGTCACAATACTCCAGATATGCCTCATCCGGGCGCTTTATCTTCTCTTCCGCAAGCTCCGCTCCCGCCGCGCATGTGACGGATTCCACCGCCCAGTCTGTCACCCGGTCACTGGCAAGCCACCAGCGTTTTCCGGCCTGCTCCAGCGCCACCGGCTCGTCCAGCGGAATCTCATATTCCAGGTCATATGCCGCACTGTCCCAGTCTTCCCCGCTCTCCCAGTTTTTCTCCATGTCACTGAATTCAGAGCTTCTCTCTTTTCTGATTCCTGTGCCGCTCTCCCAGTCGTCCCTGCTGTAGGATGTGATATAACCGCCATATCCGTAGATGGCTTCCGACGCTGTCAGCCGCCAGACACCCTCCATGTAGGTGTATGTATAGTCCTCTGACCATCTCCATGCGCTGCCGCCGTATGCATGTGTGGTAAAAGATTTCCCCTCTGCAGTCAGCGGCTCATAGGGGTCTCCGAATACGCCGCCTTCCGCTCTTGTCCGTATCAGATTGATGTCCTGGAAATCCAGCCGGTACCCTTTTGTCCCGTCGCCGGCTGCGGCAAACAGAATCCTGGGTTCCTCCGGATACCAGGCATCTTCCGCATCCGTCGGAACCGCTTCCAGCACACCTACATAATCGGGAATTCCGTCCTCATTGAAATCCAGAAATGATATTTTCATAATTATAAACGGAAAAATGGAAAAAAAGTTCCCTGATTTTGCCCGCCAGGGCTCCGAAAGCATATTTATCCGCTCACATCCGCTTTCCGCAGCATCCTGTCCTTACATCGTCTGCTGCGCTCACGAAATATACTCACAGACACAATCCCTGAGTATTTCCTGTAATTCTCTGTCCATGAATCCATAGTCATCACTGATATTCAGGCAGACCACTTCTTTGTCCCCTACAATATCAGGATACTTCTCTCTGAGCCTTCGCACATGCTTTTTTTCCATACAGAAGATGATATCGGCCCGTTTCAGCATTCCGGGAGTGACTTTAATCCTGGCGTTGGATTCTGTTCCTGCCGAATATGCCCTGTGCCCACAGTATCCGTCAAAAATCTTCTCCGCTGTCAGACTGCGCCTCTTATTCTGGCTGCATACAAAAAGTAAATTCATCTTATCACCTTTTCCACTGCTATGAACATCCCCATATCCAGCCTGAAGCCTCGCAGTATCCGGCCAGACACCATAAACTTACGTAAGGATTCCTTCGCAGACATTTACCGCAGACAAAATCAACTCCGCCCTTTATCAAGCCCCTGCCTCAAGCATTGTTTTCCATGTATTTCTTCAAAAAATTCAGCACTTCCACCGTGCAGTCCACCACGCGGTTATGGCTGTAATGCCTGTTGCAGGAAAAATAGCCGAAATATCCCCATGGGTCTTTCACCTGCGGACCCCAGTCCCACAGGCCGTCCTCCCGGGCATTCTCCAGGAGCCACTCCACGGCATTCCCCAGATAGATTTCAGAACCTCTGAACTGGTTGATATAGTTAAATGTCTCGAACCAACGCCTTGTCTGCCTGCACACGAATGTCTCCGGCAGCTTATCCGGCGTCTTCTCCCAGAAATAGCCCTTTTTATTAGCGTTCCGTCCCAGGTGCCGCAGCATCGCCCCTTCCAGGGCTTCGGATATCTCCCGGCGCCTTTTCAGCAGCAGTTCGCTCTGCATGGGCACCAGGCGGTCCTCTCTGGTCAGGAACACCTCATGTTGGGCGGCTCTGTCCTTTTCATAGGAATATTCGCCCTCCTCATAGGCCCTGCCTGCAATGTACAGCCACTGCCCGTAAGTCTCGTCACAAAGGGGATTCCAGGGGGCAATCGCCTCCAGATAATTGCATACTATCGCCTTCTGCCAGGGATTCGCGCGCTCGTTTTTCTCGAAGACGCCCTCTCTGCCCCTGCCCAGCAGCAGTTCCTGCAGGTATTCGTTCGCCAGGAACAGGATGTCCCTGTCCTCAATGGTGAGTCCGATATAAAGGCAGCGCTCGATTCCCACGCCGGAGGTGGGAATCTTTGCTTTCACGGAGTAGTCCCTGGAGCGCAGCTTCCCCCAGCCGCCGTTTTCGTCCTGGGTCTGGTACAACTCCTCCACAATGTCGCTTTTCAGGAATTCCGGGCGCAATTCGGCTAACCGATTATCATCATAGGGAATATCGAGAAGGGAGAATTTTGCCTTGTAATGAACTGCCGGGTATTGGCAGAAATCAAGCAATGCCTGTACATGCTCCTGAAATTCATTTATTGTAATCATATTCCCTCCACCGCCTTCTGCGGCACATCCAATATTCAGCACCGGCTCCCACTGCCCATTCCGCAGCCTCGCCTCCTTTTCCGGTACCGGGGCAGATTCCAGAGACAGGCTGAACGCTTTCTTCCCTGCATGTTATCATGCAGGAAGCCCCCGCCATGTCCCGATTGCGTTTTCCCATCAGCACAGCCCTGTCCGGCATCCCTTTGGCAGCCTCGCCTTTCCGAAAGGGCAAGGTACTCCGGGCTATCATTTGCCGCCTTATAGAGTTTATCGGCAGATGCATTCACTTCCCAAACCCGGACTGCACAAATGACTATTTTATCAAAAAATGACTATAAAGTTTGGCAGCATCTATCCGCAAAACAGCCACAACCCCAACGGCTTTCGTAATCACCATCCTATTGATAATACTGCGCCTGTGCCTCCCACATTTCGGCATACAGCCTTCCCTGTGCGACCAACTGCTCATGGCTCCCATATTCAACCAAAGCTCCATTGTCAAATACCGCCACCGCATCGCAGAAGCGGCAGCTTGAGAGGCGGTGAGAAATATAGATAGATGTCTTGCCGTTTGCAATTGCATTTAATTTCGAATAAACTTCATACTCGGCGTATGGGTCCAGGGCGGAAGTGGGTTCGTCCAGAACCACCAGGGGAGCATTCTTATACAATGTGCGCGCGATGGCAAGCTTCTGCATTTCACCGCCGGAAAGCTCTGTTCCGTCTTTATCAAAATCTTTATACAGGGGCGTATCCAGTCCAAGGGGCAGCTCCTCCACTTTCTCCAGGATACCCGCCTGCCCCAGGGAAACCCGGATTCTTTCTTCGTCGGCAGTTTCCTGAAATGCCAGGTTCTCCTTGACGCTGAAAGAGAAAATTTTATAATCCTGAAACAGGGCGGACAGGCATTTGGCATACGCCCTTTCCTCAAAGGTATTGATGTCCACGCCGTTGAACAGGATACATCCCTTTTCCGGCCGGTAAAGGCGGCACAACAGTTTGATAAATGTGGTCTTGCCCGCGCCGTTCCTGCCCACAATGGACAGTTTCTCCCCTTTCCTTATGGTTAGGGAGACATCCTTCAGCGCATATTCTTCCGTATTCGGATACCGGAACCACACATGCCGGAATTCTATCTCCCCACAGCCCATATCCGCCGGCGTCTCCTCTCCCTTCCCGCTGTTTCGGGGCAGTTGTTCAAAGGCAAGGTAATCCTGCAGTACCCTGCCCAGCATTCTGAAATCCACCAGTTTCGCCATCAGCTGTGTGGCGGCACCGGAAAACTGGTTGGCCGCAGAAATATACATGGTAAAATCGCCGATTCTTATCATGCCCCGGAAGACGCCCCAGGCCGCAAAGGCATAGGCGGCAAGCGTCTGGGCCTGGATAATGACCGCGGAAAAACCGTCGTGACGTCTCTGTTTCAGGAACATTTTCTGAAAAACACGGTTTACCGCTCCGTTATGCTCGTTAATCCGGTTTATAATATACTCTGACATCTTGTAAATCCGCACATCTTTGGCATTCCTGAAATCCTGTGTCAGATCACGGAAGTACCCGAACTGCCGGTTATATACGGCGATGTCCTGGTAGAACAGGGTTTTTGTCCGCTGAATCCGTCCGTATACCAGGGCGTTCCCTCCCACCAGCAGGAACAGTACCGCCACCAGAGCCGGATTCAGCAGGGCAATCATCCCCACCACCCCGGCCAGAGTGGCTGTGAGCCGGAAGATTTCCACAATGGCCCCGGGACCTCCCAGAAGCGCGTCATGAAGCCTTATATTGAATAAAGCCTTCTCTTTCATGTCCAGCACCTTCGCATCCTCCAGTTTCTCAAAGTCCATCTGCATGATATGCCGTCCCACATGCAGTTCAAAACCGTCCGCATCGGCATCACAATGTCCAACAGACACACATCCACCGTCTCCTTCTGCAGGATATCCAGACATTCCAGGCCGTTCCTTGCCTGCAGAACATTGTGTCCCCGACGGTTCAGGATATCTTCCAGAGTCATCCGCAGAAAGTCCGCATCGTCCACAACAAGAATTTTCTTCCCCCTCCCTCCGACAGACGCAGGCGCATAGTTGAAAATGCTGTCCACCTGGCTCTGAGTCAAGACCGGGTCCGTGTGCAGGCCGGATTCTCTGTCCTTGCCGGCTTCCCGGTTCCTCAATGGCACAATACCTAACAGTTCGTCGGCGCTTACCTGCAAAGCCTGTGAGATTTTTGGCACTATAGCCACATCCGGATAAGAAATGTCCATCTCCCATCTGGACACGGCCTGGGGCGTAACGTGCAGCAAAGCCGCCAGTTCCGCCTGCGTCATATTCAGCTTCTGACGTCTGGACTTAATCACCCCTGCAATATTCATCTTTTTCCTCCGTTTCCGCGCTGCCTGCGCAAATCAGAATTTGTTTGGCTGAAGGAATTGTACGCTTCCCTGCGATGAATTCAGTTTATCACGGAAAATGTGCCTGGGTCAAACAAGCGGTAATTGAAAACCTGTAAGAAAGACTCAAAAAACGCCTTTACATGGCTGCATGTGCCATGCAAAAGCGTTTTCAGGCAAGCGAGCGCTCCTGGAACAGGAAACAAAGCTGCAAATGAATGCGCTCGTGCGTATACCAGGCTCCTTCCCCGCGGAGCATTTCCAGTAACCGGTCCATGGGCATCCTTCCCAGATCCCCCTTCTCCCTCTTCCGGACAGAAACGCTGCGGGTTTCCGCTTCCTTCTCTCCGACTACCGCCATGTAAGGCACTTTCTCCATCTGTGCCGTCCTGATTTTATAGCACCTGGCAATCATATATTATTTCCCCTGGCAGTAATCAACATTTCAAGCAATCCCTTTCGCTTGCCGTGTCCACCTTATAGGGTACATTATACAGCCTGCATCTGCGACCTCTTTCTTACATCTTATCCGGCGCGGAAAGTCCTCACAGACCGATGGTTCCTTCTGCTGCCCTCACAGAAAAATCGCCATATACAGCGGCAGCGTAACCTTAACCCCGCTCACCCCCACATTACCTGACACCAGCTTATAGGCGCAGGCGGGCCCGTACTCCTCCAGATACCGGTTCGGGGACAAGGCGGCTCCGTTTTTGTACTTCACCTCTATGGGTATAACACCGCCCCTATTCAATCCTCACATTCTCCGCAAAATCCCCCACTACAATCCCGGCCTCCTCCAGGCTCCGCGCTTTTGCGCCGTCCCGGTAAAAATCCCGGATTCTCACATCCTCCACCGGAAATTCCCCGCTGTATCCCGCGATCACCGAAGGCTCTTCCCCGTCCCCGGTAATCACCTGTACATTTTCCAACAGGATATTCCTGATTCCCCTGCCCGGGGCCGGGTTATAGTCTTTGTTCCACTTCACCTGGAAGTCCAACACCTTCCCGTGCTCAAATGGCTCGATACGGATATCCCGGTAGGTGACATTCCGCACCAGGTTCTTATCTCCGGCGTTGATGGCCAGCACCCCCAGGTAGCCGGGCTGAAATTCATGGTGCTCCAACACATCGATATTTTCAAAGAGAACCTCCTCGATCACGTCCCCTTCCTCCCTGTGATCTCCGTGGACGCCTATCATGGTGGGATGAGCCACATCCGCCCACAGCGTCATATTCCGCACCGTAACCTCCCTGCTGCCGCCGTAATTGTCCCAGCGGCTCCCGTAGATGGCCACGCAGTCGTCTGAGGTGCGCAGGAAGCAGCCTTCCGCCAGTATCTTCCTGCAGCTCATCATGTCCAGGCCGTCGCTCCATCCCTCGCAGCTGAAGGACTTCAGATTCCGCAGCGTCACGTTCTCGCAGCCCCCAAGGGAAACGGTGTAATGGGGCGGATTGATGAAAATCAGGTTTTCAATCACGATGTCCCGTGAATGATTCAGCCGTATACCGTTAATGCTGCTGAACCTGGCAAAATCCGCCAGATACAGAATACCCCTGCCGCTGATATGCAGCCCTTCCCCATGCTCCAGAGCCAGGCCGCCGATGAGCACCGCGCCTCCCTCCAGGTAGATATGGGTGTGGGAGGGCAGGCGCCAGATGCACTCCCCGATATAATAGATCCCCGGCTCCACATAGAGCATCCTGCCTTCGGGCATGGCCTCCAGCTGCCTGCTGACCTCATCCCCCAGAAACCCCGGCCTCTCCAGGGAGCCGGACACGGTCAGCACATTGTCCCCCGCCTTGTCGGGCAGCTCCTCCAGGGCGCCCGCAAACAAGTGCAGGTTGTGGAAGCGGTCTCTGTTCACCTCCACCGACAGGTTCACCGGCTTATCCAGTACAAAGGTAATGCGCTTGGGCTCGATTTCAGGCCGGATTCCCAGGGACAGGGGGCGTATGTCCACCCTGTACACCGTGTAAAATTTCGGGAACGTGATCTCCACTTCCACCTTGCCGCTGAAATCAAAATACGCCATGGACGCGCATCTCACGTCATGCATGTCCACCTTCACCCGGTAGGTTCTCAGCTCCTGCCAGTCCTCCGTGCCCACGCTCCGAATGCGCAGGCAGTAATCCTCCTGTAATACCGCTCCTTTGGGAACGGGGTAAATCCGTAATGTATCCTTTTTCTGTTCCATTTTCACCTCACATGCATCCATATTTTAACTTTATTATATCCTTCCCGAAGTCCTTCCAGGGGGCCTGGCGCCGGATGCCCGCCTCTTCCCCTTCCTGCCATGTCCTCCTCAAGCCGGATGGCGGAACCGTCGGGATTCTCGTACCGCTGCTCCACGATTCGGGGCATCCCCAGTTTTTCCGTGGAAATCACCTCTCCGGGCAGCTCAAGGCTCTCCCGGGGCAGTGTGATCTCCAGATAAACCGCACCCTCTTCCCGGATGACCTTCACCTCCGGATCCATGGCGTCCTCACAGAATACCTCTTCCCTGTCAAAATGCCCCGCACCGTTCAGGTACACATTTCCGTCTATATAAGCCGGCTGCTTCACCTGTGCAAACTGTTCCACATCCCCCCTTCCAAGAGAATGATACCGCTCCGTGTACTCCTCCATGGAAACCGGGGCTCCGTTGTACAGAGCCGTCCCGTAAGAACGCCCCTCTTCCGCTCCTCCCACAAAAATATTCCGGTACCACCTGTCGTCAAAACCATAAACAGGCACCGTCCCCAACACCTCCGTAGAATGAGGCAGATGGTAAGGCGTAGCCCTGTCCGGAACCGGATAATGATTGGTAAACCCGCAGCAGAGGTTATGGACATAAGCGCCCCCCTGGGCCGCATTGTCAAATGTATATGGAGATGTAAAAATATTGTTATCCACCAGATAAGGGCCATGGGTTACTTCCACCATCAGATCCCTGTTATTTTCGTCATAAATATTGCTGCTCACCCTGGTTCCCTGGGCCTGCCAGTCAAGCCAGGTTCCCAATGTGCAGTTATGGATATAATTGTGGTGAATCTGCACATCGATGGCTGCGTGAAGCTTGATCCCGGCGATTTCATGGCCGTAAAACTCATGTTTTACCGCAATATTATAAATCTCATTCCCATAAATCTCACTGAACACACAGCCCAGATGGCCCACGATTCCGTTCTGCCCGCAGTCGTGAATGACATTGCCCCGGATGATATGGGAACCTATCCTCTCCTTTCCCCATCCTATATTCCTGGCCCTGAACACCGCTTCCATCTGATACTGGTAGCCCGGCTTTCTATGGTATTTCGTAAATTCATTATCGCCCGTGCTTCCCTCTTTGCCGATGCTGATACCGCTGCATTTGGAATCGTGGATATCATTATCTTCGATGATCCAGCCCTTAGCCCAGTTCGGCCCCAGCAGCCCCTCCTGCATGGCAGTGGGCGGCGCCCAGGAAGTGGCGGCATGCATCATTTCGAATCCGCGGACAGTGATATAATTCAGCCCTGTTTTCTCCGGAAAAAAGCAGAACTTCCGCACATTGATCTCCACCTCTTCCGCATTGGGGTCAGCTCCCTGGAAATTGGCATAGATCGTGGTAGTCTCCCCGTCTGCCTCGCAGTACCACTGGTATATGGTATTTTCCGGCTTCAGTATTTCCTCCTCCCGGCCTCCCCAGGTTTCAAGGCGACTTGCACACCGTTTCACCGGCTCATAAATCGCTTCCAGGGACGCCGCCTCATAGAAGGACATGCCGTTTAAATACACTTCCCCCGTATGTACCTCACAGTCCAATGGTCCTACAATCCAGTCCCCCTTCACAGGACAGGCATAAGGATTGAATGCTCCGAAAAATCCATTGTCCAGGCATACCTTCCACACATTCCCCTGTACCCTGCTCCAACCGGTAATCCGCTCCGAGCCTTTGATGACCGCATGCTCTCCCTCGGCGGCCTCATACACAATCCTGCAGCTGTCGCTTAAGCCCCCGTTTCGCGGCCTGACCCACTCCCTGTATACCCCTTCGTGTACTACAACCCCGTCTCCTGCTTCCGCCGCATCCGCCGCTCTCTGTATGGTGAGAAACGGAGCTGCTTCCGTCCCTGGATTCCGGTCTGATCCTTTTTTTGAGACATGATATACTTTGCTCATTTTTATACTCCTTCCGGGCTTTTCAGCCATGCTGTTACTGAAAATGTTTTGCACAACGTGTCTTCGTCAGCCATACTTCCGTCCTGTATCCGGCATACCCGCAATGGCTGTCCTGTTCCATAATAAGCCGGTTCTCTGCTTATTTCAAGAGCAAAGCCGCATCTTAATGCCTTACCCGCTCCAAAAACCGCTGCGCTGCCCCACCTGCTTTGCCATAATGACAAAACAGGCGGCCGCCTGTTTTACATGCGACCGCCCTTATCCTCAGAACATGTATACGTTATTAGTTTGCATTCTTAGCGTCAAGGAATGCCTGAATCTGGGAAATCAGTTCCGCACGGATTTCCTCAAGGCCTACTGCCGCAGCATTCTCATGCCACTGTTTGATCTTCTCTACTGCCTCATCCGCATCGTACATGGAGATGGTCAGCTGCAGCTCATTGGAAAGAGCGGACACATTGGCAATCTGGGTTTCCACGTTAGTGGTGTCAAACACGAAACCGGACAGCGGGCTCAGCTCATAAGTGGAAGGATCATACATATAGTCAAAACGGGACTTGATCTCAGGATTCTCGCTTACGAACTCACTTACCCTGATGTAGGCAGGGTTCTGTGTGAAGGAGTAGGTAGGCATGGAGTATGCGAGATTCTCGTCGATATCCAGTTTCTTGTAGCCGTCTGTGCCGACTGCTTCCCAGTCCTCGCCTTCGATACCCAGTTCGAACAGGTCATGGGCTTCCTGGTTACCGAACATCCAGTCAAGGAAGTACATTACCGCATCGGTCTTCTCGGACCACTCGGGAACTACAAGCCAGTTATTTGTTGCCATATCACAGACCACGGCTCCCGCCTCCATATTACGCTGCGCATCTTCAATCACATAGAAGCCGTATTCTTCATCAGGATTGGTCTCCAGGGCTGTCTTTACCTTGCTCTCATACTCACTAAGAGCTGAATATGCAATTGCAGCAGGCTTTTCTACTGTATCTGTACCGCCGCGGTTGGGATTCAGATAAGGATTCCATTTGGTACGATCCACAATATACTCGGTGATAAAGTCATCCTGATATCCTACAGGCATCTTCGCAAATTCTTCTGCGGAATCACCGGGTACCACTGCGTTAAGGACGGTCTTGTTGTCATCGCTTAACCCAACCCATACCCAGGTCTGGTCTCCCAGAACGTTTACGTTATCCTGTGTATATACATGGTCATGCTTCGCGGAGTACCAGGGAGAATCCAGACGGAAGAAGTTCCAGAGGCTTACGCCGATCATGCCTTCTTCATTCTCCTGGACAGTCTTTACGAACTCCAGCAGACTCTCTTCATCCGTAATAGGCGCGCAGTCATATTTTTTACGCAGATCCTCACGATACATAAAGCCGCGGCTGTCTTCATAGAAGGTTGCCAGGTTGATACCGTAGATGCCCTTCTGATAAGAACCGTCCTCCTGGCGGATATAGGAAGTCATAGCCTGTACAAAATCCTCGGAGAAAGCGCTCTTCAGCCCGGAGAATGCATCATTGTTAAAATAAGATGACAGATCCTTAAAGTTGCCGTCCTGGATGAATGTGGTCAATCCATGCCAGCCTCCGCAGAACATCAGGTCAAAATCTTCCTGCCCGATCATGGCCGTGGTCAGCTTATCCTTGTAATCGCCACCGGCTACCCATGTAAATTCCGGATGAATCTTACTCATGATGGGATCATCTTTGGTCATTTCCTCATATTTCGCCAGAACTTTGTCCAGGTTACGGAATTCGTTCATGACACGGATATTGATGGTGGTGTCCTCAATCTGGGGTGCCTCTGCCTGGCCGCTTTCATCGGAAGACTCTTCGCCGGAAGATTCCTCAGAACTTCCATCCGTGCTTTCTACGGGGGATTCCTGCTGTTCGGACTGCTGACTGCTTTCCTGGTCGCTGTTTCCTGCGTCGTCATTGCCGCAGGCTGCCATGGACAATGTCATTGCTCCTGCCAGAGCCAGTGCCATGGTCTTTTTGAAAACCTTGTTTTTCATTCTTATTCTCCTCCTATTTTTAGTTCCGCATCCGCCCCTCCTCTACCCACTCATGGCAGAGGATTTCCGGCCGCTTAGTGATGCGTCCGTAAATCCTCTGGGGTTTCGGACGGGCGGTTGCTGTTTTTAGTTCCGCATCCGCCCCTCCTCTACCCAACTTTGCAGAGGATTTCCGGCCGACACTTTTTATTTGCATCCCTGCCGTACCTGGGATTTGCTTCCGGCAGCGGCAGGAAGAAATAACGTTTTTTCGTTATCCTTTGATTGCCCCAACAGTAAGTCCGCTGGTAAAGTATTTCTGCACATAAGGGTACAGGAAAATGATAGGTCCGATAGCCACTACCGTTGTGGCCATACGCAGGGAGTTGGTGGGAATCTCCCCTGCCGAGATACCGGTACTCCTGGCCATCTCCCTCATGGCATCCGCGTTCCGCAACATGCGCATCAGCAGGTACTGCAGCGGGAAAAGCTTGCTGTCATCCAGATACAGCATGGCGTTAAACCATTGGTTCCAATAGCCCAAAGCATAGAACAGGCTCAAAGTTGCGATACCCGGCACGGATACCGGAAGTATGATCTTCCACAGAATCTGGAAATCGTTGGCGCCGTCCATGTAAGCCGATTCGGACAGTTCGCCGGGAATCCCGTTGAAGAAATTCCTCATCAGGAACATGTTCCATGCCCCGAAGGCCACCGGGATGATCAGAACCAGGATATTATCCTTCAGCCCCAGGTTCTTGGTAATCAGTAAGTATGTAGGCACCAGGCCGCCTCCGAACAGCATGGTAAAATACACAAAGAACGTAATTACGTTGCGGAATTTCACCTTTTTCAGAGAAAGAGGATACGCCATGGTAATCGTCAGAAACATACTGAAGACAGTTCCCGCAACCGTTGTAAAAATAGTAACCCCGTAAGCCCGGAAGATTTGCGCATCCCCCAGCACCACCTTGTAGGCCTGCAGGGTAAAATCCTTCGGAATAATCGGAAAACCGTTTGTGGCAAAATTGGCTTCCGTCTCAAAGCTGCTCCCCAGGATAATGGCAAAGGGGAAAAGGCAGTAGATGCAGAAGACTGTGGCAATGGCGTACACCACCACCTCGAATATTTTCTCGCCCCTGGACTTTTTGATGGCAGTTCCTTTTATCGTTGTTTTTCCCATTTCATTTCCTTCCTGCTCATATGAGCCTTCTTCATTTTGCTCACGCTTCCCGTACCGCCGGAGCCGCCGGCACAAACAGTCCGTGAGAAAGATGTCTGCCTGAAGCGGACTTTGTCCGCCCGGCATTCTTCCGTGTGCAATAAGCTCCACGCCTAGAAGATAGCAGCATCCGGCTCTACTTTTTTGGTGATAAAGTTGGTGGCAAATACCAGAACCAACCCTACGATGGACTGGAAGAAGCTTGTTGCGGTACTCATCCCCAGATTATTCAGCTGCCGCAGAGCCCTGTATACAAAAGTATCAATTACGTCGGTTGAAGAGTACAGGGAAGCATTGTCTCCCACCAGCGCGTAGATCATACCGAAGTCGCCGTTGAAGATCTTGCCCACACTCATGATGGTCAGCATGATGGCCGTGGTCTTCAGCAAAGGCAGCGTGATCTTTGTGATCTGCTGCATCCTGGTGGCCCCGTCCACCCTGGCCGCCTCGTACATTTCCTGGTCAAAGCCGGTGATGGCCGCCACGTACACGATGGTTCCGTACCCTGCCCCCTGCCAGAGCTTCAGCAGCACCAGAATCAGCGGCCACCAGCCCGGACTGGTATAGAAAGCCGGGTCCTCCCCGCCGTTCTCCATAATCCACCTGGTCATGATACCGCTCCCTCCGATAATGCCGCTCATGAACATGGCAACCACGGTCCAGGATACGAAATGAGGGAAGATTGCGATGGTCTGTACCACCTTGTTGTAAACCTTATTCTTTATCTCCACGAACACCAGTGCAAGGATGATGGACATGATGGTTCCTGTTGCGATAAACAGCACATTCAGGAAAATCGTATTGAAGAAAATCCTGCCCACGCCCTTGTAGTTAAACAGGAACTGGAAATTCTTAAGCCCCACCCAGGGACTGCCCCAGATGCCCTCTTTATAGCTGAAATCCTTAAACGCGATGAGCACGCCGTACATGGGATAGTAGCAGAAAATCAATACCCATATAATGGTGGGAAGCGTCATCAGATACAGCAGCTTATGCTTCCAGAGTTCCTGCAGCCCGCCCACAAAGCCAAGGTGCTCTTTGTAGGGTTTGACAGCCTTTGTCTTTTCTTTTTTCACTGTGTTCCCTCCTCTTTTCAGTGGTGCCTCCGGACAATCCTTAGAATTGTCAGACACTTTCCTGCAACCGGAGGCTTTTTTTCTTGTTAAGTCTATTTTAGAGTGTAAAAAGGGGGAAACCTATATTAAAAATGCTAGAAACAGGGTAATTTTTGAAGATATGCTTTTCTGATGCACACATACAATAGAATTGTGGAGCTTGTAATCTTTATCTCTATCGAGAAAAGCAGGCTTTTCAGATACTTCCGGCATTCATCAGCTATTCTCCTCCTCGATCACCCCTCTGTCGATAAGGTTCTGAAAAACATGGTCAAAAACAGCCGCCTGCATATATCCGCTGATCCCCATGATAAACAGGACCGGAAAATACACGAAAAACCAGGTCAGGAACACGGTCAGCACCTGGATTACCAAAATCGCCACAGCCCACCCGGGACAGCGGGCCATCAGCGCCACAGCCATCCGGAAATGCCCGGAGGCAGAGTTCTCAAATTTCGCCATCACGGCAAATACAAAGGAGAATGCCGTCAGGGTCAGCAGGGACAAAACGGCAAACACCGCTGTCTGAATCCGGAACCCCTCTCCCCCCAGCACACCGTAATAGAAAAGATTAAACGCAAATACGAACTGCGCCAAAAGCAGGGGAATCCCCAGCTGCAGCCCCTGCTTCAGATTTCCCCGGAAAGCCCGGAAAAAGCTGCCTGTAATATAACCCTCCTGGTTTTTCACCGCCTTCAGAAGCAATTCATATAAAGCGGCCGAGGAGGCCCCCATGGTAATGATGGGGATGCTGCACAGAAACCACAGTATTCCCGCATACAGCATCATCACCAGTTTATTCACACCCCTTGCAAACGGGGAATTTAAGCTGAATAAATTCATATCTCTTCTCCTGCCTTTCCCTTATAAAACGAATCGGTTCAGCACATCGGCTGACCTTTTTGCGCAACTGAATCCTGTTGTAAAAGTCCTCATACCAGACTCTAACGCATCCAAAGCGCCTCAGTCCGCCAGTTCCATGGACGGAACCGCCTCTGCCTCCGAACCCCCTGCGGCATAATTGTCCAGCTGTGCCTGAATTGCCTCCAGATATCTGTCAAAGCCCGCCTCGTACAGACGTTGGTTTGCCGCGTCCAGAGCCTCCAGGTAATCCTCGCCGTACCCGCACACCAGCGGCTGAAAATACTGGAGCCATACCCGCTCCACAGCCGTCTGTTCCCTCCCCGACAATACAAAGGAAAATCCGTCCAGGGGATCGTCTTTCACCGTTTTTCCGGGTTCCGTGTTCCAGTCCGGAAGCGCAAGGTATACTTCCTCGTCCCATTTTTTGTTTACCGGAACCGCCTCATAGCTCATTACATCATCCATGACAGCAGTCCAGGCAAAACGATTTTGGGAGCTGATCCCGTCCATGCTGATTTTTCCGTCCACCAGGTTATAGTTGCTTCCCTCCACCCCATAGGCCACCAGTGAATAATACCGGATATCCGTATGGATTTTTTCCAGCAGCTTCATTGCCAGCTCCGGCTCCGTGACTTTCGCCGATATGGAGATCACGGACGCTCCGGCCAGAGAACCCACATAATAGGTATCGAACTGAGACAGATACGGATAAAAATTAAATTCCCACTCCGGATGCTTCTCATATAAGGCCGGTATCCAGTGGGTATTGATGGACCAAATGGGATTGTTGGTCTCGCAGGGCTTTTGATCCTCCAGAATCAGCTGCCTCCCAAGCTCCCCCTCATTGTCGGATCTTGACAGCATGTCGGAATCCAGGATGCCGTCACGCTTCCATTTCCAGATATAGGACAATACCTCTTTAAATTCCGGCGTCTCCATGCGGTTCAGCGCCTTATAGGGATTTTCCGCCTCCACTACCACAAAAGGTGTCTCCAGGCTGCTGTTCACCTCCTGATACTTTCCCTTTGTGAGCAGAAGCCACAGGCTGCTCCACACCCGGTTGTCCGTCACCAGGGGCGTGTCCCGGTACCGCTCGTCCTGCTTTGCCCGGTAGAGATAAGCTTCCATGCTCTCCAGGTCACAAACCTCCTCCAGACCCCATTCACGGCGTAGATCCTCCCTGTAGAAAAAGCCCTCCCCCGCACTGGCGATTCCGCCCTGCCCGAACTGGGGAAGTCCGTACAGGCCTCCGTTGATCTCACACTTTTTCAGGGCATTTTCATCGAAATAAGCATAGTGCTCCGCCAGTGCCGGAACCGCATCCAGATACTGATTCATGTCCAGAAATGCATTTTTATAGACTAATGTCCTATAGTCGGAAAACACGCCTCCGGGAATAAAGTCATATTCCCCCGAAGCCGTCACGATATTCAGCTGCCTCCTCTCGTTTCCCCAGGGAATGAACTCGAACCGCAGGGTACAGTTCAGCTCCGGAATGGTAAGGGCGTCCAGCTGCCGGTAAATTTCGTCCATTCCCCCTTCCGGCATGTTCCCCAGAGTGATGGCGCGGAAATTGACGATGGGCTCTTTGCTTTCTTCCCCGTCTCCCGTCTCCGTCCCTCTGGCACAGCCGCCGAAAAGCATGGCCGCCAGGCACAGGACCGCAACTCTTCTCCTCTTCCTGCCCCCCCGTAAACCTGCCGCCTGCCTTTCCTTTCCGCTTCCTGTCCCGAAGCAGCCCCTCCTGTCTGTTTCCTGCTGTTTCCTGCCGTCTCCTGCCGCAAAATCCCGCTCTGCCCCAGTCCTGCCCTGTCCGCTGACACTCATGAGCCCTCTTTCCGCAGACTTCCGCCGCTGCCGCGCCTCCGCAGAACCATCCGCCATGTAAACACACCGCATTCCGGACTCCGCCATTCCGTCCACTGCATACACACGCCTCTCCCGGAACTCCGATGCGTTATCCGTCACATACGCACGCCGCTCCCGGGACTTTACAGACTCACCTGCCCCACCCTGCCGCAGCTTCTCACCCACCATAAAATGCCTCCCTGCCGATTCCCGCGCCTTCCTGTCACCCTTCATGCCTCACCTCCTCTTCCGCCCCCGTCCAGATGGGGATATTGATGATCACGCAGGTGCCTATCCCGGGCGAACTCTCAATCTGCACCGGGATACATTCTCCGAAAAACAGTTTCAGCCTGTGCTCAATATTGGTCAGGCCGTAATGGCTGCCCTGATGGGATTTTCCCTTGTCCTCCTGGGTCATCCCCTCCCCGTCGTCGGTGACGCTTAAAGTAATGCGCCCGTCCTCCATCCAGCCGTTTAAGATCACCATGCCGCGCCCTTCCGCCTTTTCGTTGATGCCGTGGATAATGGCGTTCTCCAGAAAGGGCTGCAGGGTAATCTTTGGAATCAGACAGTCCAGAATATCCTCATCCACTTCCACCTCATAGCAGATGCGCCCCTTGTACCGCCGCTTTTGTATCTCCATGTAAGCCTCGCACATCTCCACCTCGTCCCGGATAAGTACAATGTCCTTCCCCTTGCTTAGGGTCAGCCTGTAAAATCGGGACATGGCCTGAACCACGCTGCGGATGTTCTCCGACTCCTTTTTCTGGGACATCCACCCGATCATATCCAGGGTATTGTACAGGAAATGAGGATTGATCTGGGACTGCAGGGCCCGCAGCTCCGCCTGCACCTTCTCCTGGCCCAAGGTATACTGTTCCTGCAGAAGCTCCTCCACCCTGTCCACCATCACATTATAATTGCCGATAAGCTGCCCGATCTCATCCCGGGAGGAGCCTTCCTCCATCTTGCAGATATTACCCTCCCTGATCCGCAGCATCTGTTCTTTCAAAAGCTTCAGCCGGCCCGTTATGGACTTGACCATAATCCCCATCACCACCAGCATCAGCAGGCATACCCCCACAAACATCAGCCCCATGTTGCCGTTGAGCACATTGATGCTTCTCCGCACAGCCTCTTTCGGAATGACAGACACCAGATACACATTGGAACCGTCAATGCGGCAGCTTCTGGCATAACAGGAGCCTCCGTCCAGAAGGATGCTGCGGAATTCCCGATCATCCACATTCCGCTCCGAAATGGAAAGCCTGGACAGCTCCTCCTCCGGCAGATTGGATGCCAGCAGGGTGCCGTCCGCCGTCTCCAGATACAGCGCCTGCTCCTCATGGGAATTCTGCAGCATATTGTCCAGATTTTTCTGTTCCATCATAATAGCCAGGATTCCCACAGTCTGGCTGTAGTCATCCGGATTCCACAGTTCCCTGGCAATGGCCGCATAAGAACCGCTCTTCCCGCTTCCGTCCAGAAGCACCCACACAGGCCGCCCGTTGTTCTCCCTGAGGCTCCGATACCACTGAGACCCATAGGCATCCGTCAGCGGATGATACCGGTTGCTCTGGGTATTGACTACTAAATAGTCGTCTTCAATAAAGAAGATGATATTGCTGGAATCCAGTGTCATTTCCAGGCCGTAGGCATAGGAATTGATATTTTCAAACAACATCAGCTGCTCCGCCACATCCATTTCCCTGTCGTCAAATCGCAGCACCGGGCTGGTCATATCATTTACCGCAAACAGCGTGGAAATATTGTGAAGCCTGGACAGCTTGTCCCCCACTGCCTGATACACCTGGGTATACCCCTGATTCAGGGCATAAATCAGCCTTTCTTCCGTCTGCCCCCTGACTACATAAAAGGAAATACCCATCACGATGCCCAGAGGCAGAATGCCCCCAAGGACGATGAGCAAAAGAATCTTCCCCCTCAGAGAAGCATTTCGGAACCATTCCCTGATTTTTCCCATACGCAATACCCTCGCAAATCCCGCCGTGCGCTTTCCTCCCGCACGGCAATTCCTTCCACATGAAATCCCCCGGCATCGGCTTCCGCATGCCGCTCTCCGAAAAAATTCCTCCAAAAAGCTGCCGCTCCCGCCTGCCTTTCACACTCCGAAAAGCACCCGCCCATAACAAACAGATTCCCCCGGCATTCCGCCCGGAACTCATTTGCCCGCTTCACAGCTCTCCCTGTACTCCACAGGTGTCATCCCCGTGCTGTCGCGGAACACTTTTGCGAAGTAATTGGCATTGGCATAACCGCACTTCTCCGCGATCTCCGTAACCTTCATATACCCCTGCTCCAACAGCTTCCTGGCCCGCTCCAGCCGGTAGTTGCTCAGATACTGTTTCAACGTCATCTTCATCTCCTGCTTGAACAGCACGTTCATATATGCCGGGGAGAAATGAAAATGCTCCGCGATCTGCGCCGTACTCAGATCCTCCTCCCCGTAATGGGCGGCTATGTAATCCAGCACTCCCCTGATCACCCTGCCGTACCCGGACAGGGCTTCCTCCCGCTCCTGGACGCATCCCAGGATCTTCCCCGTAAAATCCCGGATCTCCTGCAGGCTGTCCATCCCCAGGATATGGGCCTGAAGCTGCTCCTCCCCGCCCAACTGGGGCAGGCGGTCACAGATCTCCGGATACTGGCGCAGCACCGCCGTGAGCAGGGATACCATCAGGGTATACACCTGTTCCTTCTGATAATATTTCCTGGATGCCAGATCCCCGAACAGACTCTGGAACCACTCCGACATCTTCTGGGGTCCCTCGGGCAGAACACGTAAAAACGCGCCGTAAATTCCGGGCTCCATGAACCGTTTCTGCAGGATGCTCTCATCGATCTCAAACATCCTGTTATCCGGCTGATAAAAGGCGCAGTTCATAGCTGCCCGGGCCGTCTTGCAGCTGTTATATATGTTTTTACAGTCATGCACTTCGATTCCCACTGCCAGCCTGCAGTCCGGCCATTTCTCCAGGATCCTCTGATACAGGGGCGTCAGGCGGTAACGCATCCTCTCCGGCCAGGAAAGAATCACCTCAAAGCAGGAGTCCTCCTGCCAGATCCCGATAGCCCTTCCCTCAATGTCCAGAACCATCTCCAGCACCTGTTCCAGTTCTCCTCCTGCGGTTCTCCTGCATCTGGGGAAACGCACCGCCAGGCAGACATATTCTCCGTTCATGGGAAATCCCACTTCCCCCGCCAGTTTCTCCGCCGTTCTTTCGTCGCTGTCCCGGTGAGTCAGCAATTCAAACAGCTTCTGCTGCCGGAACTCCCGGTTCACCTGGTCCGCCTCCCTGGTCTTCTTCTCCCTGGCAATCTCGTCCACCGCGCGCCGCAGCGCCTTTTTCACCTGGACTATATCAATGGGCTTCTCGATATAGTCGATTACGGACAGGCGGATGGCGCTTTTGAGATAATCCGTCTCCATGTAACCGCTCATAAAGATCAGCTTGCTTGCCGGAATCAGCCGCACCATCTCCTCCGCAAAAGCGATTCCGTCCATCTTCGGCATCCGGATATCCGACAATACGATATCGGGGCGGAACCACTTCACGATCTTCAGCGCTTCCTCCCCGTTCACTGCCTGCATGATCTCGTCTATCCCGAATTCCTCCCAGGCGATTTCCTCCATCAGCCCCTCCCTGGTGTAATCCTCGTCATCCGCTATCAATATCTTCATAGTCGCCCCTTCTTCATTGTAATTTTCAGAACCGCTTCTGTAAAGACAATAACCTAGTTTACACTATATCTTTTTCATACGGGGAAAACAATAAGAAAAAAACTGGAAAAGGGGTAATTTTTGAAGATAAAGCTCCCTCTCCGAAGCCGTTACCGGCTCCGGAAAAGGGATTTTGCCCGGAAAAGCCCGGGCAGATTCCTGATCCGGAAGCTTCTTCCCACGGCTGTCTGTTATGCTGATCCGGAAAATTCTACTCGCAGCCGTCCGGTTATTACCCGGGAAAATTCTGCACGATATGATCCGTTACGCACTGCACCCTGCAGGACTTCTTATAGCAGGAAATCCCGTACTTATGGATTGTCTGCATGCCGTTTTGTTCCAATGTCCCGGCATAGCCGGAATCTTCGATCTGCTTTATGGCTTTCTTACAGGCGGCGTCAAAGCCCCCGCCTTCCGCATATTTGACTTCGATGATACAGCCCGTCTTTTCGGAAGGAATTTCCAGACGGATGTCCGTGTACCCCAGGCCCGATTCCGTATTGGACTTTACGATCCAGCCGCCCTCCGCCTGCAAAAGCCCCAACAGCATCCCGTGATAGAAGTTTTCTTTCATCTCTTTTTTCACACAGGTATCCCGTATGCTGATAGACTCGGACAGGAATTCATTGAACAGCTCCTGGGCCTCTGCCGCCTGCCCTGCCTTTATCGCACGGCAGAACTTCTGCCAACGTTCTGTAGCACCCGTCACTTTTACCTTGAACCAGGAACGGACCTTCTTCTCGTAAATCCCATGTACTTCCCGGTTGGGAATCACTAACTTATGAAGACCGTTTTCCGCCGTCCCCACTCTTGTCAGATAACCGGTGGCAAACAGAACGCTCCACAGGTAGGTCTGCCGGATATCCACATCCTCACTGTCCAGGTCCGTGTAGGTCAGCTCCGGAATCAGAGCCTTTTCCACATATTCCCCGGAGATCAGCGCCTCGATCTGATCCCTGGTGGTCTTTGTGGAGGTCTCCAGTATATTCTGTATGATTGCGTTGCTGCTGCTGTTCTCCCAGTGGGCCTCCATGGGAGCATCATTCACCTCCAAAAACTTGTCACACTGATTGATAATGTCCCAGGGGCAATACACCTCCGTTGAGCCAAAATGATAACCGTCATACCACTCTTTCAGACTATCAAATTTATCCTCCAGTCCGTAATAGCAAAGCATCTCTCTGACCTCACGGTCTGTAAAGCCAAAATGTTCTGCAAATCCATTATCCAAAATCGTCCTCACCTTAAAGTTATTCAGCCCTGTGAAAATACTCTCCCGCGCAATCCGCAGGCATCCTGTGACCACCGCAAACTGCAGGCTCTGGTTCGTCTTCAAAACCCTGCTGAAGAGAATACGGATTGTCTCCACCATCTCCTGATAATACCCCTTCTGGTAAGCTTTGTCCAGGGGCACGTCATACTCGTCAATGAGCACGATCACCTTGGTTCCGTAATGCTTATGCAGAAGCCGCGTCAGGAACTTCAGGCTGTTCAGCAGGACTTCAGGCTGTTCAAAATCTCCCCTGATCAGCGAAACCAGCTTCTCCTTATCCAGTTGTGTCAGCCTGTCACTGTCCAGAAGATAATCCAGGCGCTCCGCCTCCTCGCTGATGATAATCCCCAGAAGGCCGCGGGCATTTCTGTAATCCATTCCCTGTACATCCTTCAGGCTGATGGACAAGACAGGATATTTCCCCAGATACTGCTCACACAGCCCGGTCTCCCTGCTGATCTCCAGCCCTTCAAAATAAGCGGCGTCCGTCCCGATTTCAAAGAAACATTTCAGCATATCCAGGTTCAGGCTCTTGCCGAAACGCCTGGGCCTGGTGAAAAGGTTCACACTCCCGCAGGCATTCAGCAGTTCCCTGATAAACCCTGTTTTATCCACATAATAATAATCCCTGGTCCTGATATCCGCAAAAAACTCCATGCCGATGGGAAGCTTTTTCTTTCCTTTCATATCCTCGCCCTCCTTCTGACCTCCTGCTTTCCATTCTCCACCCGTCCGGTTCCCAAACTGCTCCTCTGTCTGCATACGCCCTGGGGCATCCTTATCTGCGGCCGATGCCATACCCCATGCGCTCTCTGTCTGTATGCATCCCAGGGGCATCTCCGACACAAACGAAATTTCCTGCCTGAACCCCTGCCCCATCCATAGTTCCGGTGCACCGGACGTTTCCCTGAAATGATCTCCCTGTCAACAGCATAACATAAAACGCAGCATTTTACACTATTCTAACTGGAATTTTAAAGTATTTTCCATTTGCTCTCCAGTACCCATATTTATCATCCGGATACTGAAATCAGGATTGTAGAGATAAAAATCCCCTCCGAAACCGTTGCCGGCTCCGGAAGGGGATTTTTACGGATGACTATACTTCCATATTACTTACAGTTTATCAATTCTCTTTTCTTTTCCTGATATAACACCATATGCCAAAGAGCAGGATTGCCGCCAATGCTGCCGCCAAACCAACGGTCCTGGCATTTCCGGCATTATCCGCCGCAAAGTCAATGCTGTCATCATAGGTTTTGGGGCTGACAGGCCCGCTGCCTGCAGGAGCAGACGTCCCGGGATTGCTGTCTCCGACATTGTCATTTCCAGGGGCATCCGCATCCTCTCCCGGATCTTCCGTTTCACCGGTTTCATTCAGAATCACATATGTGCTGAATCCGTCGGCAATAAAGGTAACTGCAGTTCTGTCTTCCTTCAGTTCGCTGTATACCTCTTCCCCTTCGCTGCTGCCGTCCGCAAAATGGTAGACCCTGACAGGTCTGCTGTTATCAATCTCTTCCGGAAGCTTCAGGGTAATAACCATCGGCACATCAAACGCTGCATACCTCTTCCACTCTGTGGGCGGTACATCCCTGGTGCCATAGTACAGGCCGAACTCATAAGCCACTGCCGCGCCTGCGTTCAGGCCGAAAGGCACGGATGTCTTATTTACCCGTATCTCTCCGTCCATATCCTGCGGCACATTGACTTCCTTATTCACAACCTCTGCTACCGCGTCCATTCCCTCTTGTACCACGGCGACTCTTCTCCCTGTCAGTTCAGATATTTTCTCATCAATCTGTCTCATGGTGTCCAGGGCTTTGTTCTTCAGCAGGTCTTTTGCCTTCTCAGCTTTCTGTGCCTTATCCGCTGCTGTCACGAAAACACTCTTTACTGTATCCACAAGTGTTTCCACTGCCGCCGCTTTCTCCTCCGGACTGTTGGCGGCATTCACATCCCGGAATGCTTCCAGTACATCCTGGAACAGCTGTTTCATCTGCTCACCGGATTCTACGGGGTTCGGAGGCTCTGTCGGGTCAGGTTCCTCTGTTGTACCGGGTTCCTCTGTCGGACCCGGCTCTTCCGTAGGCGCAGGTTCTTCTGTCGTTCCAGGCTCCTGCGTAGGCGCGGGTTCCTCTGTCGCTCCTGGTTCCTCCGTCGTTCCTGGCTCTTCTGTCGCTCCTGGTTCCTCCGTCGTTCCTGGCTCTTCTGTCGCTCCTGGTTCTTCCGTCGTTCCTGGCTCTTCTGTCGTTCCTGGTTCCTCCGTCGTTCCGGGTTCTTCCGTCGTTCCTGGTTCCTCTGTCGTTCCTGGTTCTTCCGTCGTTCCCGGCTCTTCCGTCGTTCCCGGTTCTTCCGTCGTTCCTGGCTCTTCCGTCGTTCCCGGTTCTTCCGTCGTTCCTGGCTCCTCTGTCGTTCCAGGCTCTTCCGTCGTTCCTGGTTCTTCCGTCGTTCCTGGTTCTTCCGTCGTTCCTGGCTCCTCTGTCGTTCCCGGCTCTTCCGTCGTTCCTGGCTCCTCTGTCGTTCCTGGTTCTTCTGTCGTTCCCGGCT
>CAJUJN010000027.1:31470-52954 GCA_910586775.1 uncultured Acetatifactor sp.
GCTCTTCCGTCGTTCCCGGTTCTTCCGTCGTTCCTGGCTCCTCTGTCGTTCCTGGCTCTTCTGTCGGGCCGGGTTCCTCTGTCGTTCCGGGTTCCTCTGTCGGGCCGGGTTCCTCCGTTGCTCCGGGTTCCTCTGTCGTTCCGGGTTCCTCCGTTGCTCCGGGTTCCTCTGTCGGGCCAGGTTCCTCCGTTGCTCCGGGTTCTTCTGTCGGACTCGGCTCCTGCGTCGGCGCCGGTTCCTCTGTCGTTCCAGGCTCTTCCGTATATTTCTCCGCAGCTACTGCAATCTGCAGTTCTGTCGTTGTCCCGGACAACTCACCCCTATTTAACTTTACTGTAAACACATAGCTTCCGTCAGTTCCCTCCGGATTGTCAGCCGTTCCGGCAACAGCTTCCTCGAATGTATCCCCGGAAATCTCCGCAGCAACTCCGTCAAGCTCCAGCTCACCTATCACATTCAGAACTGCCTGCTTCGCGTCTGCTGCCGTTCCAGCTTCCTTCTGGGTAAGCGTCGGTGCATTGTCACCTGTGAATGCCGCTTCAATGGCTGCCTTCGCCGCATCAATGGCTATGGCATCCTCCGGATACGCTTCCGCAATAATAGTCATTGAAAGCTCCGATGTATCCGCAGCTTCCCCTTCCATGCTCAGATGAACGGTAAAGCGATAACTGCCATTGGTTCCTGCAGGACTCCCGCTGTCTCCGGCAACCGCCTGCGTAAACGCGCTTTCCGCTGCATCTTTCACTTCCGCAGTCACACCGCCCAGTTCCAGGGTGCCCAGCAGTTCCTGCACCTTCTTCCTGGCTGCCTCGATGGTCTCTGCTTCCTTCTGGGCTGCCGTTATGGCATCCTCTCCTTCGGCCTTGAACATCTTCTCGATCAAAGCTTTGGCATTTGTTACTTCCACTGCGCCCGGTGCATCATTGCAGTAGATCTGGAAATTGTCTATCAATCCGTTGTAATACTCTCCGCTGCCCCAGTTTGCTTTTCCGATCTGGAGGATGCCTCCTTCGGCGGTGAGAATATCTGTCAGCTGTACGCCGCTGTCCACGCTTGCCCGCTGTTCGCCGTCCACATAAATGGTGGTATTTTCCTTTGTGACCACGACATCCACATGCTTCCAGTCAGACGGAGCGTTATTTATGCTGGGACTCCCCGGGCGACCCTGATTATTCAGGAAATAACGCTCTGCCATGAGCAATCCTGACCTGTCGAGGATTCCCAAATACTTCTCATATCTTCCTGCCTGCGCATTTGTGTTGGGCGCGGCATAGAATGTCCATCCTGTATTGCCATTGGCTCCCCATTTATTATCGTAGGAAATGGTGATCTCTTTCATTCCCTTCAGAAGCGGCGTGCCGTCTTCCTTTGTCACATTCAGCCAGAAGCTGCTGCTGATGCTCGCCGCCTTACCGCTTCCCTCGTAGGAGTCTGCGCTGACAGCGATTCCCTGCACCACAGCTTTGGCTCCGCCGCCTGTGATCTCCTCCGTACCGGCATCCAGATTTTCAAAGTCAAAGGATGCGATCAATTTCCCCTTCTGAATTTCAGCCGGTTGGTACGCCTTTGCAGGACTAACTGCGATCTCACTGTCCAGAAAATCTTCGCTGCCCTCCTGTGCCTTTGCCTTCACTTTAAAAGTATAATTTCCGCTTTCCTGCATGTAAGGCCCGTAATATACCGACTGGGTACCGGTACCGTTCTTTTCAAGGTATTTTTCGGTACCATCCACCAAAACATCATCTTTGTACAGAGCCATCTCATAGCCTGTGATATTCTCTTCGGCCGGGGTACGGAAAGATGCATTCATTCCGTTCCAGCTCAGGCTCTGCGGCTCTTCCAGCTTCACACTGTTAAAGGTAATCTCAATCACATACTCCTGTTCAATACCGTCCGCTGATTTTGTAGTCAGGACAGCACTTCTTTTGGCCCCTTTTCCTGTCCCTGTGCCCTCAAAAGCAACAGAACTGACACCGCTTTCCAGAACGTTTCCATTTTGGCAGAGCACATTATCACCCAATAAGGTAAAGACAGGCTTCTTCCCGCTCTTCTCAAAGAATGCCTCACCCATCTCCGCTGCAAAAACATTGGTTCCTGCTTGCTGCTTAAATGTAATGCCGTCCATCTGGAATGACAGCAGCGAGTCCATTTCCACTACTTGCCCATAGATATGGAACTCCGCTATGCTCATGAAGCTGTTTGCTCCGCTTTCTCCCTTTCTGGGATTGTATAACTTAATATACCGATATGGCACATCTGCATATTCCGCTTTGATATCAATGGTCTGCAGATCATCGGTATTTGCCGCACCATCGGATATGGTCACCCAGTTCGTACCATCGTTTGACGCATCCATACGTACACCGTTGGTTCTGGAACCAAAGCCCTGCCTGGACTGCAGCGTATAGTGATCCAACTTAAGCCCCATACCCTCTTTGAAGTCAATGACAAAGTATGCCTCCGTATTATGCTGCTTGTGACGCCATTCAATAAAGGTACCCGCGTTTCCGTCCGTAAGGCTCCGAATGTCCTGAAGGATGGCCTCCTGATCCTCTGAATATCCGCCCTGGAGATCACTATATCTGCTGAACTTCAGATACTGTGCATACTCGATATAGTCAATTTCACCATCTTCTCTGGAAGGCACCAGCATAACCAATGCCTCCGCCGCTGCTTTCAGCCCCTCAAGCGCCTCTATCATATCCTGCGTGTATCCGCCCGCTGCTGCTTCCTTTGCCGCTTTAAGCGCGTTTTCATACTGGCGCATACTCGGTTTGGAATAGGTTTGAGAACTGTCATATGCCCCAACCTTCTCTATCAGCTCATCCAGGCTGCCGCAAACTACCAGATTGTGTTTTTCCACAGTCCATGTATGTCCATCATCCGCAATCAGCAATCCCCTTATCTCTCCGGGTGCGGAAATATTAAAGCTGATCTTCCCGCCTGTGCCGGAATAATCCTTATCCAGGGTAACCTTTGTCGCGACAGGGTCATTATCAAAATCAAAGGTCTCCAGAGTAACTTCATAATCCGTACCTGCCAGCAGATAGTCCGCTGAAACGCCGTCCTTTTCCATGGAGAATACAGGCTGGCTGTAAGCAAAGCTCACAATCTCAGGCGGTGTATTCTTCTGTCCCGACTCAATGTAATCAATGTCGGCAGCTCCTCCGCTGACCATCAGATATACATTGGAAGAACGGTTGGACACCTGGGTCAGGTCGTACTGGAAATGCGCCCACTGACCGTTGGTATTCGGTATCTCCATTTTGAACATGCCGAAATTCCTGTAGACCTCTTCCAGAGACATATTCTCATCATTTTTCATGTCACTGGTAAGGGTGAGCAGGACTTCGCTGTTCGTCCGCATCCGGAAGGATATGGCATCCTTTGACATATCCAGGCGGTAGAAGGCAATTGCACCATCCTGGAAGGATGCATATTCCGTATCGCCATCCTTTCCTGTCGTGACCGTTCCGCTCACCACCTCATAATCCTCGCCCTGTACAGGAGGGACAACGCTCTCCCTGTGGAAATAAGAGCAGATGGTGGAAATCTTCAGATCCGTATTTCCCTCATATACATAGTAGACATCACGATTTCCCTTAATCGTGGATACATCTGCCCCCTGAAGGCTGACCGTCATCTCTTTGCCGCCAGTGTAAGGGACATTATAAGTGGCAACCAGCTTCCCTGAACCGGGCGTTCCTTCATACAGCATCAGCTTCCCTGTTCCTGTCGAAATGATATTCAGCTTCAGGGCGCTGTTTCCCACATCCATATCCATAGAGTCCCAGCCAAAACCGGAACCATTCTTCAATACCGCATAATCACCCTCCGCGGTTACATTGTCTTGAATCGGTGCATCCTTCACCAGATTGTCCTGGTACGCATAATAATTTCCAAATGCCATCCAGTCCACATTAGCCGCCAGCTTATAGACATTGTTGGAGCCCAGGTAAAGGAATGCAAAAGAATGCTTGCCGCTCAGCGGTTTCGTCATTTTAAAGGTCTTCGTCTTATAGGTGCTCCACCAGCCAGTGGCGCCGCTCCAGCCTTCGACAACAACCTCGCCTGCATCAATTTCTTCCCTGGTCAGTTTCGTCCAGTCCGCTACCTCTACATTGTCAAGCAGCACCACTTTGAACAAAGTCCCTTCTGCGGAGTTACTGGCAGACGTAAGGATAAAGGTATCCAAATCCGTTGTACCTAAATCATAATCTTTAAACCACAAATAATCGTCCGCATAATTATTGTTGGTAACTTTCCTGGTACCTACCTCATCCGTATAATACTCCGAAGAAGGCGTATACTGATCCGCCATTCTTCCGGCATACGCACCGGTATGGCTCATGGCCTGAATACGTCCTGAACCGGCTGTATTGGTTTCATATCCGGGCTTATCCTTCTTCTGGGGCGGTCCCTGGGCTTCCCCTGTCTTTGCCGATGCCGGTGCAATCAACAGGGATGCATTTGTAATGGCGTCACCCTCGCCGGATGTATCATCTGCCATCGCCTGTGCCTCGGCCACATACTTATATTCCGGATTACTGCTGTCCTGGAACATATTATAATGATAATACAGGACTCCGGAACCACCCAGCCTGAACCTTCCGCCATGTGATATGGTCGTCCACCAGCCGGGGCTGTTGTCTGATCCGGATATGCCGGGACAGTCTTCATAGTTGCTGCTGTTGCCATGCGCAATAGGATACCACTTCACCTCATAACCCAGATTGTATTTATAGTAATAGTTGGCTCCTTTCAAAAGCCTGTCATCAAGGAATTCAAAAAGATCTGTTCCTCCTGTGTTCACAATCTGCCCGTTCTCATTTATCTTTGTTCCCTGTACATAAGCAGTCTGGGCTATACCGCAGGTAATACTCAGTCCCGCCAGTGCATGGGGCTGGTCACGTCCCATCTCCGCCCATTGAATCTGCTGCTCATTTTCGGGCACATTAACCAGCTTCAGCTCCCCGTTGTCCAGCGCGTCCAGATCCACTGTAACATCCGTCAGACGCGCCTGCCACTTAATGGAGGCATCCGCAAAATGGAATGCCGCCTTACTGTTCACTGTGGCACGCTCAATGACCATCTCGTACATATCCGGATCACTCTGGAATACGGCACTTGCTATCATCGCCTGAAAGGTAAACGCTGTCTGATTCATCCACTTATCCGTACGGTCATACAGAGGATAAGCCATCTTCAACAGTTCTGTATACTTCCGCGTATCCTCCTCCGTCCAACCATTCTCATAGTTTACGGAAGGGGAAGCATACCGAAGAAGCTCCGCAGCAAAGGTAAGCTTATTCAGAACCATGCCTGCTGTAATAATGTCGGCGCTCCAGCCATATCCTCCGTCCTGCTCGGTTTTAAACTTTTCCGCATCGTAGGATTCGCTGTAGGATCTGACAATGTCCACTGCAATGTCAAAATAATCCTTATCTCCTGTCACCCACCACATCACGGACTGTACATAGGCAGCATTGGCATCCTGCCTGTCCGAATTTCCTATGTAGGAATGCGTCCGGTCCTTATTGGTATTCTCATACTCCTTACTCGCAATAGACTGTTCGCGAAATGCCTCAAATGCACTGAACCATGGGTCATACCCCTCATGGATCATCTGACGCATCAAGTCAAAATTATCCTTTTTGGCAAAAATGCCCGGATGGGTAAAAACCACCTCCACACCCTCGCTCCCGTCTTCCGGGGAAGTATGCGTGGTTACCTTCTCCTCCGTAATCTCCGGAAGCCCGTCCCAGTTAATAATGGAATTGTCCGCCGGGTTTTCTTCCGTTGGCTGGGCATGTACTTTTACCCCCCCAGGACTCCATGAAACCGCCATCGCCACCGCCAGAATGACAGTCAGCAGGCGTCTCCATGCCGCATGAGCTTTTTTTCGCTTCATTTTCCTACCTCCTTTTCTTCCGGATGTCCCTTCCTCTTCTGCAGCACCCGAAAATCTTGTCATTTTGATTATCCCATATCGCCCTGGCCGGAAAAAGAATAATAATGCTTGAAAACGGGTAATTTTTTATCAAAAAACGAAAAATCCCCCTCCGAAACCGTTCCCGGCTCCGGAAGGGGCGTTCCCAACGCAAAGCATCCTCCCCTCCATACAAGGGATGTCCGCTTCCATCCATATATTTCGTCTATTCCCGTCTCAGACCATAAATTTCAAAACCTTCAGCTCACAGGCCCCCATCATGCAGAGATATTCCTGCTGTCCCTGCCCGTCAGAGCCCTCTAAAACAACTTCCCTTTCCGTCGGGGCCACCTTCTCCGGCTCTTCAAAGCTGTTCTCCCATTCCAACTCACAGCCGGAGATGGAGATTTCCCGCACCTTCCGGTACTTTCCTTCCATCGCCACCCTGACGGCCGCTCCTTCCTTCTTCAGGTTGGCCAGCTTCACGATCAGGCTGCCATCCTCATCCACCGTCGCCGACTGGTAAATATCCTCCGGCTGCACGCTGCGGAAATCATGTTCCACCACATTCCCGTCTATGGTCACCCTGACATGGTTTCCGGTTACCTTTATCTCGCAGTCATAAGCCCTGTCCTTCTCCAGAATCACCTGCATCATCCCTACGCCGCAGGTAAATCCGCCTGCAACGCCGTGCAGCGTCGCCGTGCGTTCCCATCCGTCCATGATCAGCCGCAGACAGTTGTCCTCATCCTGCATTGCAAAGTCCAGGTGCAGGGCCCTGGAACCCTCCAGTGTCTGAAGCGTCGCCCCGGACTCCCTGCAATACCGGAAGGAAATGGTGTAATTTTCCCATGGAATGTCAGGCAGCTCTTTCCCGTTTTCCTCCGTGATCCGGAAATCCTCCACCTTCCGCGTCTCGCCGGTGTCCCCGTTTTGTATCGCCATGTCGGTGATCAGGGCCCGGGCATGGTACCCGTACATCCTGGCCCTCCCTTTCAGCACAGGCGCAAGGGCCTCTGCCGGGCTGCAGTCCGTCCTGGAAGCAACCAGCTTCTCCCCCTGATAATTCATGAACAGCTTCTGTACATAGTAGCTGGGCGTTCCGTATACCCGGTGATTGTCGTGATGCAGCAATGTAGTCTTCCAATTGGTATAAGCCACATTGTCAAGCAAAGGCGCATAACAGGCCAGGCCTACGCCTTCCCCTTTCTCCATTCCGATCATAAAAGCCGACTCCGCCAGCGCGTTCCACCAGCTCATGCCGTGGGAGGCATACTCTCCCAGAAACGCCTTCGCCTTCGTCTTACATTTGTCATACCTGTCCGTATTCGCCACAAACCACTCCGGGCACTGATAGAAATGTTCGTCCGCAAAGGCAGTATCCGTCCTCCCGGCCTGTTCCCAGCCCTTATCAAACTCGCTTCCGGCGGCGCATGGCCCTGCGGAGTTGATCAGCTTTATCTCGGGACAGACAGCCTTTACCCCCTGCAGGATCGCTTCGTAGCGCTCATAATATTCATCTCCCACTTCCTCGTTTCCCACCGCCAGATATTCCAGGTGAAAGCTCTCCGGATGCCCCATTGCCGCCCGAATGGCGCCCCATTTTGTAGTCACATCCCCGTTGGCAAATTCGATCAGGTCTGTGGCCTCGCGGATCCATTCCTCCATATCGTCCACAGGGGCCATGCGCAGGAAATGAGGGTCGAATCCTGCAGAGATCACAGGAAGCGGCTTTGCCCCGATGTCCTCGCAGAACTGAAAATATTCATAATATCCCAGTCCCAGCGTCTGGTTATAATTCCAGGAATTCCGGCGCGCGGGCCTGTCCCACACATCTCCCAGCGTGCTTTTCCACCGGTACATGGCATTCCTGTCCCTCTCCTCCAGGGAGCCGATATGAGTCAGGCAGCCTCCCGGAAATCTCAGGAAACGGGGCTTCATGTCTTCCAGCATCCCGGCGATATCGGCGCGCAGGCCGTTCTCCCGTCCTTTGTAGGTATCCGCCGGAAACAGGGATATCACATCGAATTCCACCGTCATAACCTGACGCATCAGGATAACCAGTCTGGCCGCGGCATCCGTCCCGTCGGATTTTATCCTGCATTCCTTCTTTTTCCAGCCTCCCGCTTCCAGTTCCATGTCAGCCCGGCCATAGCACACGGTTCCCTCCGCATTTTCCAGCCTCACCTCAAAGGCGCCCGCCTGCCCGCCCCGTATCCGGCACCAGGATGTAAAGCGGTATTCCTTTCCCTGTTCCACAGGAATTCCCGTATTGTAGCCCTCGTTGCGGATGCCCGCCCCTTCTCCCGGCGCCAGGACTTCCAGTACCAGGTAGTGGGGATTCCTCACATTCCTGGGATCCCATTGCTCGATATGGGCCTGCAGGAAGCTGTTTCCCCGCTGTACCTCCTCCCAGGCGGTCATATGGCAGTAGGTTTTGTTGTCGATGGGATCGAATTCAAAGGCGCGGTTCCGCACCATTTCCCCGTACAGCCCGCCGTCCGCCGCATGGTTTATATCTTCGAAAAAAATGCCGAACAGGTCCTGCTGTTCCTTGATCTGTGTCCCTTCTGATATCGTAATATTGATATTTTTGATATTTTCCATAATGATGCACTCCTTTTCCTCAAACTAATACACGCTTCATCTCTGGGAAGGAAGCTTGCGGAACGCTTTTAAGCGGGCATATTCATCCTCCGTAATCTGCAGCACAGTCCCGTGCTTGAAGCCGTAAGGAAAGGAAAATTCCCCGTCCGCCCGGACAAATTTTCCGCTTTCCAGGCTGTCTGCCAGAAAGGGAACATACCCCTGTCCCTCTTCCCCGCAGCCATAATAGTCGAGCATAAGGCACCACTTGCCTCCTGCCGTCCGAAAAGCCGTAGGCGCCTCATACTTCCCTTCCTCCAGGCATTCCATACTCCGGTCGAATTCTTCAATTCTTTCGTATTTTCCCAACGGAGAATCGGATTTCAGCAATACAATCCTGGCAGGATTTTTTTCGGATTTCAAAAACATGTAATACGCCCCGTCCTCCTCATATATGGCGGAATCAATCACCCCCGCCTCTCCTGCGTACAGCAGCCCCGGCCTGCCGAACTCCGCAAAATCCCTTGTCCGGGAATAAAAAATGCCTTTATCCCCGAACCCATTCCTTCTGTGGGAGGAAGACCAGTGCACAATGTAATCCTGCTCCTGCCTGTCATACAGGATATCCGGCGCCCACAGACAGCCGAAATCCTCGTCCCCCAGTTTCACCATCTGCTGTTCCGTCCAGTGAACCAGATCCTCCGATTTCCACATGACCAGATACTTGCTTCCGTACCAGGCAATATTCTCCCATTTATTGTTGTACTGCCCCGGCATCCCGTAAGCCAGGCTAAGGTCCGTGGCCAGAATGACAAAGTTTCCCTCTCCTGTCCTGGTGATCGTAAAATCCCGCACCCCTTTGTCCCCAAAATAGCTCCACAGGACAGGCTGCCCTTCATTGACGCTTTCCCAGTGAAAACCGTCCCTGCTGATGCCGAAATACACCTGCTCCCCGTCCGGCGTCCTCTTCTCTCTGAAATGCACAAATAAATATGCTCCCATATATTGTGTCTCCTTCTGTCGTATTATTTTGCTTTTTCCTGCATTGTCATTATAGCGTTATGGGAACAGGGTTTCCACATCAAAAAAAGCATAAACAGGGTAATTTTTTCACTGATTTCTGTCAGCTTCGGGTATCCGGAATTTTTTCGGCATTGCCCGGGAGACGAATGATGCCCCGGGAGCAGCTGGCGGCAGCAGTCATACTGATGCACCACCGCAAATTCAAAGCGCCGATTATCCCCGACACGTATATGCGTTCCGTAAACACCAGTCTGGAAGCATCGGTTCCGAACCACCTGCTCCGCAGGGAAGGCATCGCGGCTACAGGCTGATTGTAAGACCTCATACAAACATTTTCACAGAAAATCCACTGCCACCACCTGATCCAGTTTTATGAGAATATCGTATATTTCCGTCCGTCTCACCGTTTTTTTAAGATAAAGCACCATATGTACGGAAATCCCCACGTCCTCGGACCTAGACTCGCTGGTATCCATGGAATCTATGGTGACCCCGGCTTCCTTTAATTTATGAATCACCGTATGCAGATCCCGGCTCTCCTCCAGGTCAATGAACACATTGCAATAATGAGAGTGCCTGGTGGCAAAACGCTCCACATAGGGAAGCACATGCAGCGAGAGCAGCATCATCGCCGTGATCAGTACACCGCCCTCCACAAATCCGATTCCCACCGCCAGCCCTATACATGCGCTGGCCCAGAGAGTAGCCGCCGTGGTCAGCCCCCTGACCCGGTGCCTGGACACAATGATTGTTCCCACGCCGATAAAGCCTACCCCGCTGATTACCTGCGCTGCCAGACGTCCCATATTCGCCATCCCCGGGAAATTAATCTGGATGTACTGCTCTGTCAGCATCACCAGCGTGGCCCCAAGACAGACTACCGTAATCGTCTTTGTACCTGCCCCGCGGTGCTTCATGCCCCTGTCCAGGCCGATGATACCGCCCAGAAGCGCGGACACAATTACCCGAATGAATATATTCCGTAAACTCCATGCTGCAAAATTTCCAAGAATCATGAGCACTTCCCTCCTGACTTACGCTCACGGCCGAAACCGGTTTTCCGGTTCTCCTGTTCCAGGAGACAGCCTGCACACCAAATGATGCCCAAATACGCTCCTGCCTGTCAAAATTCCCTGTTATTCCAGTATATTCGACTATCCGGACAATGGCAACCCCAACGTTTCAGCTTTTTTTTTTGCCCTTTTCGCACAATTATTTCACCCTGCCGCTGCAGGAAGCGTTACGAAATAAATTTCTTCACAATTCCCGAACTCTTTGATATAATGACTTCAATCCCCTTCCCACAGCAGGCTGCGAAATGCGGGGTCCAAGATGAAACGCAGAGAAATCAACCCAGTCAGGAGGCACATAAAATGGATGTATATCATAACGGAAATTTCCTAAATACCAGATTCGCAGGCACTGTCAGGCAGAGAGGCAGGCTGACGGCTCTCCCTGTTCACCAGACTTTTCTCTGGGAAAGCCAGGAACTCTTCATCCCGGCACTCTATACAGGAAAGGCAGGAACAGTTCTGGATGTGTGCGTAAAAATTCCGATAGAGGACATGGCAGCTTATCTGAAAAAATGGCCGAAAGAACGGCGTCTTGCCCTGAAAACCCCGGAGGACTATGAACAGCTTGACGCTGACAACCCGGGCAGCCGGAATTTTCGCGCGGAAATGAGCCTGAATGATATGCCGGTAAAGCTCAGCTCCTATTGCAGCATCAACTGGTATCCGGAAACCGTCTTCCGGATGGGAAATGAAAATCCTGCACCTGCACAGGACGACGAATGGAAAAATGACAGAGCCGCGGAAATGCTGATGGAGGCTTATGGCTGTGACAGAGAAAGCTGCTGGCATTTCGTACGGCTCAATTATGACTGGAGCCATGAGCCTGTCCTGTCACCGCACAGGATGACATTGGAATTTTGCGCGGAACAGATTCCGATTACTGCCGGGCACTTTACTACAATTACGAATACCGCGGAGGAAATGCAGGTATTCGCAGAACAGACTCTGCGGCAGCATGTCCCCTCTGCACAATCTCCGGAATCTCCGTCAGCATCCGGCACGCTCCCCTCCGAAACCAAAGATGCAGGGAAAACCATAAAAATCACGCACCCTGTAACCGGTCAGGAATACACGCTGACACTGTACGAATGCCGACAGAACCGGCACAGCTTTGCCGATATCGGCGCAAAAGATGTGCTGTACCCGGAATACTGCCATCTACTCTCCTACTGCATCTCCCCGGAAATAAGCCGCGACCTTTTCGATATCCGGGACTGCGCGGAAGGCGATCATCCCAGGAAAGCAGAAGCTTCGGAAGAATCCGGCGGCTCCCAGGGGGCTACGGCTGTATTCATGGCATTTAAAAGCAACCTTCCGGAAAGACGGACTGCAGTTTCCTCCATGCATTTTGAGCCCGTATCGGAAATCAGGTGGCGGATGGTATTTCAGATCCGGACAAAACCCAATCGGAAAATAACCTTTTCCATTTGAGGCAGTAAGCCCTGACGGTACAAAAGTCAATACGAACTTTTTCCTGTCCGCTCCCGGTATTGCGCCTGCAGGTCCTGTCTGGGTTTTATTTTCTTCGCCAGACCGTACTTGTAGATTTTGAGCCACAGCTCGTCTTCCTCCATCCAGTCTGCAACACGAAGCGCACGAAACAGAGTAATCTCCCTGTTCGTTCCCTTATAATGCTCGAAATAATACTTTATTCCCTGCTCCGGCTCATACAGTTGAACCATCAGCATCAGATACATGTCACATAAATTGTTCACGGCCTCACTGACTTCATATTCATAATAACTGCTCCTTTTCCCCTTGTCCGGCTGTACACTTTTGCTCTCCACCAGTTTTCTGGCCTCTTCTGCCGCCATCTGCTTCATATCGCTGCCTTTCAGCTCATCAAGCAGCATCATCTCCTGATGAATATGCAGAGATTCTCTGTCCAGGCCTCCCGTGGTGGCACAGTTTAAAAGCTCGGATATCTTTTCCCTGGTATATCCCGTAGCAAATATCTTTCTTACCACCACACTGAAAAACTCCGACTGATCCCAGCCAATGGAACGAAAAGGGTCCTCCGTCGAAAACAGATAACAATTACATGCTTCACAGATCAGACGATAAAGATCCAGAAGAAGCCTGCCCGCTCTGGCACAATTGGCATCCTCCGGAGTAATCCGGTCCAGTTCCTTAATATATCCCTTCACAAGGAAACGCCATTTCGGGCGCTGATTCTTCGGGATAATACGGTTCGGCGCAAAATAATTCTGGGCCCGGGCATTCACCAGGAATTCTCCGATCTGCTGCTCCAGCTCGCCAAAATCAACGGCTTCCGGCTGTTTCTTCGCTTCTTTTTCTTTTCCCGCCAGAATATCCCGGATCATCTGATCTGTGTCTTCCTTCTTGATCTTCGGAATCTGCTTATAACTCTCTACAAATGCTTTTACCAGCACCTCTTTGTCCGCGTCATTTAGCAGCTGACGCAATTCCTGTACTTTCATTTTGCCGTCCTCCTGAATCTGACTGATTTTCAGGCTCCTCCATAAGAATCCTGATACCGTTTTCTCCCGGCGTATGCCGCCTTGTTTCCTTCGCCTGATATTGAAAGTATAGCATATCGCTGCAGAAATAGAAATATGTTCCTAGTACTGTCCTCCATATTCAATCCTCGGGCTCACCAGAATCCCCGTCCTGGTCAATTGGTACTCATACGCCCAGTCCACGCCCCGGCTTCTCCAGGCATCCGGGCCGCACCAGAAAGCATTCTCATTGCAGTTATGCAGCTGTCCGAAGGTATTCTTACGGTTTCCGTAGGCCCGCAGCTCCAGGATATGCTTTCCCTTCTTCACATCGGGGAAGCTCACCCTGTACGGACTCAGGAACAGGTCTTTGGAATGTCCGTCCAGTATCACTTCGATCAGCGGATTGCGGAACTTGGGAATCTGTACTACGACTTCACCGTCTTCCGTTAATTCCACAGGAATCCGGTATACCAGATTGCCGCCGTAGAAGGGCAGTCCCTGGTGGCAGATATCTCCGAAGGCCAGCTGCGGAGATGCTTCCGTGACCACAGCCCTCCTTCCGTTCACCCTGACCCCGAAATCTCCCAGCAGATACATGGCTTCCAAATCCACGCCCGCATGGTAGGGGAGCGTTGCTTCCAACACATTTTCCCCTTTTTTCAAACCGGGAAGAATGACTTTATGAATCTGTGTGTCCACGTAATATCCGCTGACCTCATGGGATATGGGCTCACCGTTCCAAACCAGTTCCGTGATGGCTTCGTTTTCAAGCGCCAGCTCTACCTGCTCCCGCTCCGTCTCGGACTGAATGGTATAGCACAGCGACACCTTATGCTCATAGGCGCGCTCTCCGTATATCCAGGGTTGGGCGTAGGCATCCGCCCGCATGGGATAGCCCAGTTCGCTCCGGAATACATTGTCCAGGCGAAGAATTTCCTCTTTTTCTCTCCAACAGCCGTCATCCAGACGGGACTGCGCCATATCAAGCACCAGGACGTTCGGCTCCTCCAACGTTACGGATACCGTCTCCGGAATTTTTACCTCATGGTAAACTCGCTGCACAGCCGCCTTCGCCGCTTCTGCTCCGCCAGCATCACTTTGCTGCCCGTTATTCCGAATCTCCGCTGCTTCCTGTCTCATCTTCTCCGCTTCCGTTCCAGGACATTCCGGTTCTCCGGCCTTCTGTCTTTTCTCCTCTGCTTCCACTCCAGGACATTCCGACTCTTCAGCCTCCTGTCTCATCTCCTCCGCTTGCATCTCAGCACATTCCGGCTTTCCGCCCTCCCGCTCCGCATCTGCGCATACCGGCTTCAGGCAGTACAGGAACGAATCCTGGGCGTAGGAAACCACTTCCCACTTCGTACACCCGTCTTTTACCGCACAGCCAATCGGCAGAACCGTTCCCTCCATGGCATCATACTGCTCCACGCTCCAGGTACCCGGCACCCGAATCGTCCAATACTCCCCGGAGACCTCATCCATATTGTCCGGCTTCTCGCAATGGGCCAGAAACAGCCAGCGGTTCTCCCCGTCCTGCCGCTGCCGGCTCAGCATGTTGTCGGATTTCATGCCGCGCCTGTCACACACGCTGACAGTCCGGTATGGCTCCAGCGCGCTGTGGAGAGCCTGTTTTGTATATGGCAAAAGTACGCCTGTATTCCGCAGGCTGTCATCCTCCGCCGGCATGGCATCCACATATTCCGGAATCCGTCCCAGCCAGAAAATCTGTCCACCTTTTTCAGCGAACTTTTTCAAACGGTTTACCGTATTCTTTCTCAGCGTCACACAGCCGGGAACCACGATTACCTCATAATGCATGGCACCTGCCGCAAAGCCCTCTTTTCCGTCATCGGGCAGTTCCTCCAACAGAGATTCGGAGATAAAGTCAAAATCAAGCAGGCCGTACAGCAGCCATTTCGTCAGGTTGGAAAAAGCTTCATCCATCTCCGCCCGCTCCGCGCCTGTGGCTTCCTCATTGCCCCACTTCAGCCAGTAAGACTCAATGGGGTGAATGACGCCTATCTTCACAAGCGGCGTACCCCTCACCAACGCGGTATTCAGCCTGGCAAAATAATCTTCTATCTTCTTATACTTCCGATACCAGGGAGACTGATAGCCGATGCAGGCCGGATAGTCCCGCTTTGCCTCTCCCTCCATGGAAACCCAGGTGAGATGATGCACACGGATGGTCACACCCAAAGCCGCCTGCCAGTCTCCGGCCAGCTTATGCCCCCTGAAATCAAAATCCCAGTTTGTCACACCGTACAGTTCGCTGAGCATGCCCTCTCTGGCATACTGGTGCACCGCGCTCTGGGCCTGCTTTGCCGTCGTCAGCTCTCTCCAGTCGCAGAGCATGTCTATGCCCGGAAGCTGGAAACTGCGGTAAGAGCGCATGGCCTCTCCCAGCGCGGCCGTCTGGCTCATCAGAGTGGGCTCTTCCATCATATGTCCGGTAAGGGCAAGTCCATGCTCCTGACACCACTGCCCTATCTGATCCGCGTAAGCCCGGGCAAACCGTTCCGCAATGTGGTCATGGTAATGATACCTGGCCACGGAAACCGGCTTTCCCTCCATCTCCCAGAACACTTCCGGCAGATGCTCCAGGAAGGATTCTCCGTAAACCGCCTGGTAGCTTTCCTCGAAATCATCCGTGTACGGAATAAACTGCGCCTGTCTGTCACCGGCTTTTCCCAGGCGGCTTTTATGCAGGAACTGGGGCTCGTCGGTGAAAATGGAGGGAATGTCCTTTCCGAAGGATTCTCCCAGCTTTTCGGCATACCGGTTATGTACCTTTTCCAGAAAGAAGGCGATTGCCTTTGGGTCAAGCGTATTTACATATGCCTGGTCGTTAAACCAGGTACTGTCGCCGGATACTTCCAGGTAAGCGTACCAAGGCTGGTGACAGCCCTGCCGTCCATCCGGTTCGCAGCCCGGACAACAGCCCCTATGTTCCGGCTCTTCACCCGGGTAACCTTCTGCCCCGCACTCAGAAGCACAATCAGGCTGGCCCTCCTGCCGGAAGGAAAGCGCACACCCTGCCGGAGGCTCCTCCCCCTCCTTCCACGCATGGTAATCAGCCATGCTTCCGTCCGGATTCAGCCGCACGCCATAGCACATCAGCAGCTGCCGGGAATCGTTGCGGATAACGTTTGCGGCAGATATGGACCTGCCCCTGTCCTCCGGGAATCCGTCGGGAATGGGTTCCGGCGAAAAGATAAGATACCTCTCCCGATATTCCGGATACCTGGTTACCAGGCCGCCGCCAAATCCCGAGGGCCAGCGGTCTTCATCGTACAGCCAGGTCAGCATGCCCTTCTCCGCAAATTTTTCATGGGCATAGGTGACCAGCTCCATGAATTCGTCGCTCATGTATGGAATGCTCATTCCTGTGCGGCAGTGGATATGGGCACCTCCCATCCCCATCTGCTGCAGCTTCTCCGTCTGGCTCTCAATCTGCTCCTTCGTCACATGGCAGTTCCACGCCCAGAACGGAGTGCCCCTGTATTCGCTGGAGGGATTTCGGAACAATTCCCTGTCCAGCTGCTTTTCTTCTTTTCTTGGATATAACATTGCGCTCATCCTTTCTCATATCATTCCCGTACGGGCTCCCAGAAATTATCCTCTGTCAACTGATCCAGAAGCTCCGCGAACAACGTGTTAGCCCATGCAAACCACGGCCTTGTATATTTTTCCGGTTCAGATGCGTCAAAGGATTCATGCATATACCCGGTTCCCGCGTGGGTCTCCGCCAGCATGTCCAGGCATTCCAGTATTTCCTTACGGCTGCCGGAGGTCAGGGCCTGCATGACTATGCCGATATGCCACACATATCCCTTATATGTGTGAGGACTTCCCACTCCTCTCGCCACGGTTCCTTCATAATAATACGGATTGTCGGCCGACAGAATAAATCTGCGCGTATTTCTGTACAGTTCATCCTCCCGCCCGCAATAGCCCAGATAAGGCATGGCCAGGAGGCTGGGGGAATTGGCATCGTCCATCAGATTGTGATTGCCGAATCCATCTGTCTCATAGGCATATATTTTCCCGTATTCGGGATGATTCACCACTCCGTATTTCTCAATGCCCTCCCGAATCGCCTCCGAAAGTGTCCGGCATCTTGCCGCAAGGGCTTCCTCTTTGTAATATTCCCGGCATATTTCTTCCGCGTACTCCATCGCCTTCACTGCCATCATATTGGAAGGAATCAGATAGCCGAACTTACAGCTGTCATCGGACGGGCGGAATCCGGACCAGGTCATTCCGGTCACCTTCACCGCGCTCCCTCTGCCGTCATTGGACAGGGTATCCATCTCAATCGTATCGCGGCGACGGAAAAAATAATCGGATTTGCCATGGTCCTGCTCCGTGGCAAAGGTGTCCGCAATCACTTCTATCATATCATAATACCCTTTGGTAAAAATCCGGTCTATCCCGGTAGTCTTCCAGTAAAGATAGCCAAGGTAAAGCGGCGCGCACAGAGAATCCACCTCATATTTCCGCTCCCATACATAGTCGTTCAGGACCGTGTCATCCTTATGTCCCGCCCCGTTGGCCCTCTCGTTGAAGGCATTGGCATAAGGGTCAATGCACACAAGCTCTGCCTGTTTTGCTATAATGCCTTCCAATATCTCCTGAAGCTTTTCGTCTTCCCTGGCATACTTCACATAAGGCCTTACCTGTGCCGCGGAATCCCGAAGCCACATGGCCGGAATATCCCCGGTGATGACAAAATAGCTGCCATCCTCCAGCTGTCTGACTGTGGTTTCCATGGTATTCAGGAAACACTTGGCTGCAAGAGGCGCCAGTGCCTCATAATGAACACTGTAAAATTCCTCCAGCTCCGCCGCTCTTTTTTTCAGTATTTCAGGTATCTTCATTTTCCCGTTCTCCTTTTACATTATTTTTACAGCCCGACTCGAGCCGTTTATTTCCGTATTTCCGCTGTCATTTTTCCAGGACTGCTCCCGTTCCCATTTTCATATAAGCGCCGGCAAATATTTATCTGCGTCTTTTATATATTATATATCAATTAATGATATGTCAACTAAATCCTGGTAATAAGAAAGGTGTATATATTAACTGACACCTGAAGAAAATACACACTTAAAATCCACAGCCTGAAACTGCCAATACGGACAAAAATCCGCACCCACGGCTTCTGCTGCCGGGATGCGGATTTCTTCATTACTCGTTTTCAATTGCCGCTTTTCTGCTGTTAATCTTCCGAATGATTTCCATATCAAACTTGGGCGTCCTGTCGTAAGTATACAATCCGTTCACTTCCTGTTCCACATCATACAGCTGTGTATAGCAAAAACCGAACATCCTGGGATTGTCCAGAAGCACATCCGTCAGCCCACGGTACCGCTCCAGATATTCCTCTTCAGACTCGGGGCCGTTTCCATACCCCCAGGCATCCTCTCGTTCTCTCCGGTCCGCCTCCCACTTGATTCCGCCATATTCGCTGAGGAACACGGGAAATCCGTCCACAGGCTCCTGTCTGTCCCCATGATTATCCGGAAGCTTCCCGCCCTGTGCATAATCCCGATACCGTTCCGCAAAAACATCTGCATCCTGTTCGTAATCATGCAGGTCATAGATGTCCGTCAGCACATGGAAGTTGCCGCTGGTATCAATGCAGGGTCTTGTGGTATCATACTGCTTCGTCATCAGATAGACAATGCGGAGAAGGTCATCATCCTGCTTCCTGCCCTCATAATCCCAGGTTTCATTGAAGGGGCACCATCCGACGATTGCCGGATGATTGAAATCCCTCTCCAATACCTCCATCCATTCCGGCAAAAAGCATTTCAGACCATCAGGCCTGCTGTAGTCAAGCCCCCAGTTCGCCTGCTCTCCCCAGACCATATAGCCCAGTCTGTCGCAGTGATACAGGAAACGCTCTTCAAATACCTTCTGATGCAGTCTGGCGCCGTTAAAGCCCGCCTGAAGAGACAGGCGGATATCCTGCGCCAGCGCCTCGTCGGAAGGCGCCGTATAGATACCGTCCGGATAGAAGCCCTGGTCCAGTACCAGACGCTGGAAGACTGCCCTGCCATTGAGAAGCACCTTTTCTCCGTCAATACAAATCTCCCGCATGCCAAAATAGCTGCTTACGGCATCTTCTCCAAAATAAAGCTTCAGGTCATATAAACGTCCCTTTCCGGCCTCCCATAAATGGAGCTCGGACAGGGTAATTTTCAGGAAGCCGTTGCCGGAGACAATCTCTGCCTCGGCACTACCGCAGAGCCTGTTTTCGTAATAAGCTTCCCCGCGCAGAATTCCGTTTCCTTTGGTATGTACCTTCACTGTCAGGGATACATCTGCAATATTGGGATAAAGCTGTACCTTCTCAATATAATCAGAGGGAACAAACTCCAGCCACACCGTCTGCCAGATTCCTGTGGTCCTGGTGTATTCGCAGCCAAAGGAGCGGAACAGTCCGCTCTGCTTTCCCCTGCACTGCTTCCCGCTTCTCTGGTCGTCAAAGGCATATACCGTCACGCGGTTTTCACCGGTTACCGTCAAATCCGTAATGTCAAACCGGAAAGAAGCATAGCCGCCCTTATGGACACCGGCTTCCTTACCGTTAATCCATACACGGCATTCATAGTCCACCGCCCCAAAATGCAGCAATACACGCCCCTTTCTCTGACTGTCTGTCAATTCGAAAGTGCGCAGATACCATATGGCAGGAATAAAATCCTTATAGCCAATGCCGCTGAGCTCACTTTCCGGGCAGAATGGTACCGTGATTTTCTTATCCAGCCTTTCCTCCTCGAACATCTTCCTGGCAATCCCGCTGTTGCCGAAATCGAAGGCGAAATCCCATTCGCCGTTCAGGTTCATCCAGTTTTCACGCTGCATCTGAGGTTTCGGATGCTCACATCTGGGTATGTTCATTTGTTCTACCTCCTGTTAATCTACAGAAACCGCTTTGCGTATCCTGTAATCATGGTTCTATTGCCAAAACCGCTTTGTATATTCTGCAATCTCGGTTCCATTACCGGAGCCGCTTCGCGTATCCTGCATTCATAGCTCTATTATAGTTGTCATATTCTGAATTTCCAGTGTAAAAACAGCTTGAAATGTATATAAAATTGCTATATTCTATACTCAGGATCACCAGAATTTATTTTAAGTTACTTCGACACAAATGTTGTCGGCGTTCTTTTGTTACTAGTACATCACTTATTTTCTATGCAGTATCACTAATACAGACAGGTTTCGCCAAAAACGTATCCAAACAAAAACTTTATGGCGCTCACTGTAACCCAAAACTGAAAAGGGGACGAGAAAATGAAAGAGCTTCAGAAAACCGATTGCCTGGGAGATGAAAAATATGCCGTTTATACAGGAGCAGGCACCCCCGCCTTTGTTCCGCTTATCGCAGGCATTACTCTGCCGAACCCCAATTATGCCATCTACCGCGGCAATGCGGACATCTACGTTTTCGAATATGTACTGGAAGGAAAAGGGTATGTCCGTCAGGATAAAGAGCAGGTGGAGGCCCATGCCGGAGACGTGTATATCTTGCAGCCCGGAAGATGTCATCATTATTACGCGGATGCGCGAACTCCATGGACCAAGGTCTGGCTGAACGCGGGCGGCAGCTTAATCCATCATCTGCTCTCAGATTACGGCTTAAACCAGGCTTTATTAATACCCGGCTTTGGGCAGAAACAATATCTTTGCGATATTTTTAACACAATAGAGCTGGATCCTTCCAGATGTCTTAGCGCGCTTGCACTTCGTTTACATGAATTCATTCAGGCACTCTCCTCCTGCTATGTCAGGCACACGGAAGCGCACACCCAGGCTGCTGTCATGAAAAGCTATATTGAGCAAAATCTGACACATCCGCTTGTTATTGAAGAGATAGCTGCCAGCGTCCATTTATCGCCCTCCCGTGCAATCCATGTATTTAAGAAGGCCTTCGGGATACCGCCCTACCGATATTATCTCACCCAACGCCTGGAACTGGCGCAGTCCATGCTCCTTTACACAGCGCTGTCCATACAGGAAATATCAGAACGCCTGGGCTTTGCCGATTACCACCATTTTTCCATTTCCTTTAAAAAAGAATATGGCATATCACCCATGCTATTCCGCAATAGAGCAGAGCTTAGGAACTGTTAAAAAATAACTTACATTTGACTTGCCTGAATTCTCATCTGCCGCGTTGTCGTCAGTCGTCGCAGCCCACTACGACTCCTTCCTCCGCCTTGTAGCTGAAAATTCATTCTGCGCCAAATGTAAAGTTATCCAGGTCTCCCGGCACAGGCGGATTGTCTCCCGCAGGAACTCCGGCGTATGTTTCCGGCAGTGCTGTTTCCCCTCACGGAGTTCACAGTTTATGATATTGACTCGCAATAACTGCACTTAAAAGAAAGATTTTTAAAAATTAG